>NZ_JBLVPZ010000005.1:0-230764 GCF_048286555.1 Flavobacterium cryophilum
CAACATTTCTGTAAATAATAATACAGGTGTTTGTGGTGCTACCGTTTCTTGGACTGCTCCAACTTCTGCTGACAACTGTGCTGGAAGCACGATTGCTCAGACTGCAGGTGCTGCTTCGGGGACTGTGTTCCCAATCGGAGTTACAACAGTTATTTATATTGCAACTGATATTCACAGTAATGTTCAAACCGCATCGTTCACTGTAACGGTGTTTGATAATACTAAACCAATTATCAGTGGAATGCCTGCGAACATTACAATCAATAGCAATAGTGCCAACACAGCGACCTGTACACAAGTGGCAAGCTGGATTGCACCAACTGCTTCGGACAACTGTAGTGTAGCCACATTCACTAGTAATTATACAAGTGGCGCTTCATTCCCAGTAGGCACAACAACAGTAACATATACAGCGACTGACGTGAATAATAATGTTCAGACCGCATCGTTCACAATAACTGTAAATGATAATACAAAACCTGTTATTACTTGTCCTAGTAATATTACTGCTCATACCGATGACGGTTTATGTGCTAAAACATTCACATTGGCTCAGATTGGAACGGCATCAGCAAAAGATAATTGCTCGGCTACCGTAACTTGGATTAGAAGTGATGGGGCAATGTTGTTAAACGCTCTATTTTCATTTGGTTCTACTACCATCACTTGGAAAGCAACGGATCCATCAGGAAATTTTACTACTTGCGACCAAACAATCAATATAAATAATGTAACCACCAGAACATCAGTAACAGTTACACCAAATCCACAACAATACAGTGATTTGGTAACTTTTGTAGCAACGGTTACAAATTGTGATGGGGCAGCTATGGGTGGAACAGTTACATTCAAGGTTGGTTCACAAATTATGGGAACAGCAATTGTTGATGCGAATGGAACAGCAACATTATCTGACAAAGCCTTGCTAGAGCTTTCTTATCCTTCAGGTGTGCCAATTTTTCCTTCAAATGGGCAAATGGAAGAAGGAAGTAAAGTAGTAACAGCAGATTTTGCGGGAACTGCAAATGCATTTGTAAGCTCAGGAAATACTAACTTAACCATTACCAGAGAAGATGCTGTTCCTTATTATACAGGATCATCATTTGTTTCTACTGCCTCTACTACTTCTAGTACAGCAACGGTAATCTTGAGTGCAACTATTAAAGATATGACTGCAGTTAATTCGAGTATTGATCCAAACTCAGGGGATATTCGTAATGCAAGAGTTCGTTTTGTAAATAGAGATTTGACACCAACTGCAATAAGTTCTGCTACATCTACAACAGGATATTATATCTCTGATTGGTTGGCAGTAGGTTTAGTGAGTTCAGGAGACACCAAAACAGGTACTGCTACAACCAACTGGACAGCATCTATAGGAAGTTCAGATGCGCAACAGTTTACCATTGGAGTAATCATTGATAATAACGGTTACTATTTCCGTAATAATTCTGATGATAATACAGTGATTACCGTTTCCAAACCGCTAAATGATTTTGTGACAGGTGGTGGGTTTATTATTATGAGTAAAGCAATTGGCGGTATCAACCCACAGCAAGGAAAGAAAAATAATTTTGGTTTTAACATTAAGAGAAACAAAAACGGCGGATTGCAAGGTAATATCAACACGATTGTTCGTTCTTTGGATGGCAAAACATACCAGGTAAAAGGGAATGTGATGAGTTCGTTGTCTGTTAGTCCTGCTGCGTCAAATAGCCCTGCTAAAGCAGTGTTTAATGGTAAAGCAAATATTCAGAATATTACGGATCCTTTAAATGTGATTTCTGTCGATGGAAATGCTACTTTACAAGTGACTATGACGGATAAAGGAGAGCCAGGAAAAAATGATGACATATCAATTATAGTTTGGGACAAAAACAGTAATGTATGGTATAGCAGCAATTGGGATGGAACAAGAACACAGCAACAGGTACTGGATGGTGGAAATATAAAAATTCATAGCACAGGGTCCTTTAGCACTGGCACAGCTAGTAGTTCAGTTTCGCTTTCTTCATCGCTTAATCCATCTACAGTGGGACAATCAGTTACATTCACGGCAACTGTTACCGGAAATTTAACTACAAAACCTACAGGTATTGTAAACTTTGTTGATGTGATGACTAATACTGTTCTTGGAAGTATAGCTATTAATGCTACAACCGGAATAGCTTCCTTATCGGTAGGTTCATTATCTGCAGCATTACATACAATTACCGCATATTACGGAGGAGATAGTAGATATGCTGTAAGCAGTAACTCTTTTACACAAACTGTAAATTCTGCTCATTCCGCCCGTACAAGCGCTCCAGTAATTGCAAAGCAAGTGGACGAGATAGCAGTGGAAACCGTTCCTTTCAACGTTATTGCTTATCCTAACCCGTCAAACCAATACTTTAATGTAGAGATGAAAGGCGGCAGCACTGAAAAAGTAGACATAATGGTGTATGATGTTCTGGGAAGAACAATAAAACACATTGATACTAGTAATGGCCAAGAAATCAAGTTTGGCGATGAGCTTTCCGCAGGAGTATATATTGCAATTATCAAGCAAGGAGATAAACAAAAAACAGTGAAATTGATAAAACAGTAAAAATTATTATACTTGTAAGGTTTAAATTAACTCCATCTCAATTTTTATTGGGATGGAGTTTTTTATGCTGTTTAGTATTTCTGAAAAGGATAACAATAGTAATCAGTAGTAATAGATCATTCAATAAAACGAATTCGCACTTTATAACTATAGTGTAGAATACCAAAATTAGCTACATAAAATGATTGTTACTACATGGGTGAATTTATTATGGAAGAGATTGGGTTAATTCTAAGCCGGTGTCAGGAACCGTTTGAAACCTATTCAATTAGTTTGAAGAGGAAAAAAAATGAAATTTATTTGTTGGGATTTAAGCAAAAAAAAAACACTCTGAGACATTTCAGAGTGTTTTTTGATTTTATCTAAACATCAATTTACACAAACTCACCGTGTTGAGAAATATCTAAACCTAATTCTTCTTTTTCTTCACTTACTCTTAACGGAGTTATTTTGTTTACAATAAAGAAAAGGAAATAAGATGCTGAGAATGCAAATATTGAAACGATAATTAAAGCAGTTAATTGATTTAAAAATAAGGTAGCATCACCAAATATAAGTCCTTGATTATCTCCTACTGCTGCATTAACAGTTTTTGAAGCAAATACGCCGGTCAAAAGCATTCCAACCATTCCACCTACACCGTGACAGGCGAAAACGTCTAAAGCATCATCAATTTTTCCTTCATGAAAACTTCTAACCACTAAATTGCTCACAATACTGGCAAATATACCGATGAACATTGCATGTGGAATACTGACAAATCCTGCAGCAGGGGTAATTGCCACTAAACCTACAACCACACCAATACAAGCTCCCATCGCAGAAAGTTTATGTCCAAGAATTTTATCAAGAAATACCCAAGCCATTCCCGCAGCCGCAGCCGCTATGGTTGTCGTGCCAAGTGCTTGTACCGCTAATCCATTCGATCCTAGAGCAGATCCCGCATTAAAGCCAAACCATCCAAACCATAATAAGCCTGTACCTAATAATACATAAGTGATATGAGCAGGGGCTACTTTTTGAACTTTCCTTTTTCCTAAAAAAATAGCTCCGGCTAATGCAGCCCATCCAGCACTCATGTGAACTACAGTTCCACCGGCAAAATCCAATACACCCATTTTAAAGAAAATACCATCTGGATGCCACGTCATGTGTGCTAGTGGTGTATAAACAAGTAATATAAATAAAACCATAAATAATAAATAGGCCCAAAAACGAATTCGTTCTGCAAAAGCACCTGTTATTAAGGCAGGTGTAATGATTGCAAATTTTGCTTGAAATAGCGCAAACAACATAAAAGGGATTGTTGGAGCAAGACTCCAAGAAGTAGTGATGCCAACCTTTTGAAAAAATAAATTAGGTAGCGGATTACCAATTACTCCTCCTATTGTAGGGCCAAATGATAAACCAAAGGCGATAACGATCCATAAAACGGTAACAATTATCATAGCCATAAAACTTTGAAGCATGGTACTGATAACATTCTTTTTTCCTACCATCCCCCCATAGAAAAAACCAAGACCAGGTGTCATTATTAATACAAGTGCAGTAGCAACGATCATCCATGCTGTATCGCCAGTATCAAATTTTACTGCTTCTGTTGGAGCAGGACTGGCAATTATGAAATAATTTGAAAAAAGGGTTAATACCAAAATCGTGATTAATATCACACTTAAAATAATTTTTCGCATTGTTTTTTAGTTTTAAATTTCGATAAAAATATAAAATTGATTAACAATCCCCTTGAAAAGCATGAGTTAATGTTTAATTTTTATGATTTTTTTAATCTATACCCTATTTAATTATGGGTATAATATTATTTAAAGTAAAAATTTACAATTTGTTAAAGTAGGAATGCGAGAAATCATCTTGTCAGGAGAGGTTATTATAATTGTCAAAGAATCAATAGACCTATTTTCGTGTATTTCTGTTGTACACATCAAATCTCGATTGTCATTAAAAAAAATGCACCAATCGAAATTAATTCAATTGGTGCAATTATGTAAGTTTAAGGAGTAATGTTTTTATTTTAAAAGATGTTGGCTTAAAATTTTATAGACTTCATTGATGTTATTCCCTCCTTTACCAAATTGTTTGACAATGGGTGTATTATCGTTATTTAACCAAATTTTTAATTCAGCATCCATATCTAATATTCCAGCACTTTCTTTAGAGAATTTTTTAATGCTGGAGTAGGGGATTGACATATAATCAACTTTGGTTCCAACCAATTGTTTCTCGACCAAGATTAGCCTTTTATTGGTGAAAATAAACATATCACGAATAAGTTTGTATGCTTTTTCAATTATTTCTCCATCAATTAAGATTGGCTCAAATTCATTCCTAACATTTTCAATGTTAACTTCAGATGCATTGCCTAAGATGGCGTTAAATAGTCCCATTTTTAATTTATTTTTGATTGTATTTGGTTTTGTATCTGTCGTTCAGCTTTGTTTGATGGGTGTCCAGACTGATCATTCTACCTTGAATAAAAGCATTGGTCAATTTATTAGTTCTCATATCCAAAGCATCTCCTTCGGAAATAAATAGTGTAGCATCTTTTCCTTGCTCTAAGGTACCACATTGAGCGTCAATTCCTAGTATTTTAGCAGTATTTGATGTTATTAATTGCAAAGCTTGCTCTTTGTCTAGTCCATAAGCAGCACATGTTCCAGCTAAAAAAGGCAGGTTTCTAGTGTTCATTCTTTCATGGGCGCCGCTATTTTCTAAACCTACAACAACTCCTTTATCGGTCAATAATTTAGCTGATTTGTATGGTAAATCAATATCATGATCATCATTTTCAGGCATATCATGAACACGTCTAAGCAATACGCCAATATTGTTTTTTTGTAATAATTCAGCAGTTTTATAGGCTTCATATCCACCAACAATCACCATCTTCTTTACTCCATTTTCTTTGGCAAATTGCACGGCATCTATAATTTGTTTTTCTTCATTGGCATGAATATATAAAGTCTGGTTTCCATCAAATAACCCTTTAGTAGACTCTAAAACTAAATTTCGATCTTTTGAACTATCCCCTAAATATGCTTTGGCATTGGCTAAAAAAGAAGATAATTCTATAACTTGTTTTGCATAATCCTTATTGGTTTCAATGTTTCCTGGTTCAAATCGTGAACCACCTCTTCTAAAAGTAGCAGGGAAGTTTACATGAATTCCATCATTTTCTTTTAGCAACGCATCATTCCAGTTCCATGCATCCAGCTGAACAATTGATGAAGACCCAGAGACTGTTCCGCCACGAGGTGTAATTTGAGCCATTAAAATCCCGTTTGGTCGCACTGTTTCTATTACTTTAGAATCGGCGGTGTAAGCAATAATACTTCTAACATTGGGATTCATTGTTCCAATTTCGTCTTCATCATCAGAAGATTTCACGGCGTCAATTTCAACTAAACCCAATGTTGAATTAGGAGCAATAAATCCAGGATATACATGTTTTCCTGCGGCATTAATTGTAACATCATAGGCCCCTTCGGCTAATCGGATTACTCGGGCATCTGCAACTAAAGTAATTTTTCCGTCCACAAATCCTATGGCGCTGTTCTCAATTATTTGACCATTGCCTAAATGTGCTGTAGCATTAAGAATTAGTACAGACTTTGATTGCTTGGGAGCAGGTGTTTGTTGTGCTTTTGTAAGTATTGATAAACTAAATACCAATAGCAATAGATATGTTTTTTTACTCATCATATTTGTATTTTTTATTTGGAATTGCTTTGCCTCTTGGCAAAACCCTCGCAGTGAATTTTAGATTTTATTTTTATTCCTCTAAAGTATCACAGTGGTATTCTCTCTTTTCCGTTTTTTTAGGCTCTTGAGTGATCATTCCTTTATTCTTTTCTTGTAATAATTGACCAATCAATTCATTGCGTTCTTTAGCAATAGCGACTCTTTGTTCTACATCTTTTTGAAGATCATAATACACTACACCTTCGATTAACGTTTTTTCAGCTTTTGCATAAATAGATAACGGATTAGCGTTCCACAATACAACATCAGCATCTTTACCTACTTTTATACTTCCTACTTTATCATCAATATGCAGTAGTTTAGCAGGATTCAGAGTTACAAATTTCCAAGCATCTTCTTCTGAAATATTACCATATTTTACTGCTTTTGCAGCTTCTTGATTCAATCTTCTTGACATTTCAGCATCATCCGAGTTGTAGGCTACTACAAGTCCTGCATTATGCATAATTGGTCCATTGAAAGGAATGGCGTCATTTACTTCAAATTTATAAGCCCACCAATCTGAGAAAGTTGAGGCTCCTACGCCGTGTTCTTTCATTTTATCGGCAACTTTATATCCTTCAAGAATATGGGTAAACGTATTTACTTTAAAATTAAATTTATCAGCTACATTCATCAACATCAAAATTTCAGATTGTACATAAGAGTGACACGTAATGAAGCGCTCCTTATTTAATATCTCAGCTAATGTTTGCAGTTCTAAATCTACTCTAGGTGCTTTCCCTTTTGCTTTTTTACCAGAGACATAGTAATTTTTCCAAGCAGCATCATATTCTTTAGCGCGTTGGAAGTAATCCGTAAAAACTTGTTCCACACCCATTCTGGTTTGAGGAAAACGAGTAGGATTAGTAATTCCCCAGTTGGCTTGTTTTACATTTTCTCCCAAGGCAAATTTGATAAATCCAGGTTGGTCTTTATATAGCATTTCTTCTGCTGAAGCACCCCATTTCCATTTCACAATTGCTGAACGTCCGCCAATAGGGTTTGCTGAACCGTGTAATAATTGAGAAGTGGTAACTCCACCGGCTAAGTCTCTGTATATATTGATGTCTTCAGAATCTACTACATCCTGAATGGTTACTTCGGCACTGGAATTGTGGCCGCCTTCATTTACACCATTAGAAATTGCAATGTGAGAATGTTCATCAATAATTCCGCTGGTTAAATGTTTGCCTTTAGCATCAATAATAGTTGCTGAAGCGTCAGTAATATTTTTCCCAATAGATGCAATTTTTCCGTTTTTGACCAATACGTCAGTTTCTATTAAAATACCGTCTTTTTCATTGGTCCAAACGGTAGCATTTTTAAATAACAGTGTTTGTGTCGTTGGTTTTTTCAAATTACCATAAGCAACATTAGGGAATGTTGTAGGCATAATTGCATTGTTCTTTTCAATTTTTGAGGAATCAATAGCTTGTATAAAAGGAGCAGTTTTTATTGCAAACCATTTTACTTCATTTCCATTAAATAAAACCGCTTTTCCGGAAAGAGTCTGATTGTCTTCAACATATCCAATTAATCTTGTGAAACTGGTTTTTGTAGAATCAATAGGTTTGATTACCGTTGAAATCCAGTTATTGGTAAAGGTAAGTTTTGATTTTATTTTTTGGTTGTCATTAGTTGTTACCTCAGATTTTGGTGCTGAAACTTCGCCATCAATCTTCCATTTAAATTTTTCATTGTTAATGGTTAAATCATAATTACCACGAATATCTTTAATTGTAATATCGTTTATTACAAATTTGTTCCCTTGAACCCAGTTTTCATATAGTATTGTTTTTTCATTGAAAATCTCGCCGGATGCAATAATAAAATTGGCTAAACTTCCTGTTTTCAAACTTCCTATTTCATTACTTTTTCCTAAAATTGAAGCGGGAATAGTTGTCAAAGCTTCTAATGCTTTTGTTTTATCAAATCCGTATTTAATGGCTCTTAATAAATTGGGTCTAAAATCTTCCAATTTCTTTAACTTGTCCGTCGTCAAAGCGAAAACAATTCCATTATCGGATAAAATTTTAAGATTGGTTGGGGCTTGATTCCAAAAACGTAAATCTTTCAATTCCATTTGATTGGCAAGGTTTGGATCAGAAACATCATACGCTTCTGGGAAATTGATTGGAATAATAAATTTCGAATTTGTTTTTTTGATTTCTTCAATTCGTTCAAATTCATTTCCGTTTCCTTTCAAGATGTAATTTAAACCAAATTCTTTCGCTATTTTAGAAGCTCTTAAACTGTTTAATTTGTCTTCAGAAGCAAATATTTGGACTAATTTTTCATTATTGGATAAGGCATCTAAGGATAAATCTTTGGTTGTGGCGTTTCCTTTTTTGTACCAATCCAAATCTAAATACATCTGACGCAGTAATGCCATCATTCCCATCAATGAACTTGGATAGGCTTGGTTTGTTGTGGCACTTTTAGTAAACGCAAAATGATTGGTTACTTTATCCGATAATAATTGGCTGCTTTTATCAAAATTATTCAAGGCAATCAGTGTTCCTGATCCACGAGCAATTCCGTCTTGGACGTGAGTGCCTACGATACCAAATCCTGCTTTTAATAATTCTTCGGCTTTAAGTTGGTCGTATTTAAAGCTCTCATATCCATTTACTTCTGAGCGTATACTTTCATTCCAGTAATGTCCTGATTTTTTGGTGTCATATAAAGGATTTCTTTCCGTACTGTTAATTCCTTTCGGATTTTCGATTCCAAAACTGGTGTACATATCAATAAATGAAGGATAAATTGATTTCCCGTCTACGTTAATTATCATGCAATTTTTAGGAATAGCGATGGTATTTCCTGCACCAATAACTTTTCCGTTTTGTATTAGTAATGTACCTTTTTCAATAATTTGTGTTGGTGTAACATAAATTTTTGCATTGGTGAAAGCGGTGAAATTGGTGTTTTTGTTTTGCACACTTTCATTATTTGGAAAGTATTCTTGTGCGTAGGTTTTGGGTAATAAAACACTGAAATAGAGTAGAAGTAAGATTTTTTTCATAGTATAGTTTCTAATTATTCTCTAAAAGTAAAAAAAGGAATATGTTAAGCATTATTTTTTTTGTTTTTAACATTTATTTTTTGAAGAAAAAAACCAAATTGGGACACTCCACCCAATTATTTTAGTTTTTAGACATTAATAGTTACGCTTCTGCATCATTTTTAAATTTTGTAGGAATAAGTATAATAATTAAAAATGTTTAGCTAATTTTAGAATCAAATAAGTAAATATGTTAGTTAAAATTTTTGGAAGTGCTGTTTTTGGAGTGGAGGCCACGACAATTACCGTAGAGGTAAATATTGACAAAGGGATTGGTTATCATTTAGTTGGTTTGCCAGATAATGCTATTAAGGAGAGCAGTTACAGGATTGCGGCGGCTCTCAAAAATAACGGATATGCGATGCCTGGTAAAAAAATCACCATCAATATGGCTCCAGCTGATTTGCGTAAAGAAGGTTCTGCTTATGACTTGACTTTAACGATAGGAATTCTTGTCGCTTCGGGTCAAATAAAAGCTGAGGAGGTAGACAGGTACATCATTATGGGAGAACTTTCCCTGGATGGCAGCCTTCAACCGATACGAGGTGCTTTGCCCATTGCCATAAAAGCCAAAGAAGAAGGCTTTAAAGGTTTTTTTCTTCCGATTCAAAATGTGAAAGAAGCGGCAATTGTTACTGGATTGGATGTATACGGTGTTTCTAATGTGCAGGAAGTGATTGATTTTCTCGAAGTAAAAGGAACGCTGGAACCAACAACAATTGACACCAGAGCCGAATTCTATAAAGATTTAGATTTCCCTGAATTTGATTTTTCGGATGTCAAAGGACAAGAAAGCATTAAGCGTTGCATGGAAATTGCGGCAGCCGGAGGTCACAATATTATTTTGATTGGTCCACCGGGAGCCGGAAAAACAATGTTAGCCAAACGATTGCCCAGTATTTTACCGCCCATGACGTTGCGGGAAGCTTTAGAAACTACTAAAATTCATAGTGTTGCAGGAAAACTGAAAGAAGTAGGTTTGATGAATCAAAGACCGTTTCGCAGTCCACATCACACCATTTCAAATGTTGCTTTAGTTGGAGGAGGAAGTTATCCGCAGCCCGGTGAAATTTCTATGGCGCACAACGGCGTTTTGTTTCTGGATGAGCTACCAGAATTCAAACGCGATGTTTTGGAAGTGATGCGTCAGCCACTTGAAGATCGAGAAGTAACGATTTCAAGAGCTAAATTTACGGTTACTTATCCGTCGTCTTTTATGTTGGTGGCGAGTATGAATCCGAGTCCGAGTGGTTTTTTTAACGATCCAGATTCTCCCCAGACTTCTTCCCCTCACGAAATGCAGCGGTATCTGAGTAAAATATCCGGACCTTTATTAGATAGAATTGACATTCACATCGAAGTGACGCCAGTTCCTTTCGAAAAATTATCCGATGACCAAAAAGCAGAAAGTAGTGTGGAAATTCGCAAAAGAGTGACTGCGGCTCGAGAAATTCAAACCGAACGTTTTGAGCAAATGGAGAACATCCATTATAATGCCCAAATGAATACCAAACACATTCGGGAATATTGTGCCTTGGACGATGTTTCTAAGCTATTATTAAAAACCGCAATGGAACGATTGAATCTTTCGGCGCGGGCCTACGATCGTATTTTGAAAGTAGCACGCACAATCGCCGACTTGGAAGCCGCTCCAATAGTGGTTTCCAACCATATTGCTGAAGCTATTCAGTATAGAAGTTTGGATCGTGATGGATGGTTGGGCTAAAACAGATTTCAGATTTTTGATTAACGATTTTTGATTTCAGATGCTTAACCTCTGCAAAATTGATAATGCAATTGCTAGCGTGAGCATAACGCTCGTTCCTCTTACAAATTTATAATGATTTACTTTTGTTAGTGTTCACGAGCGGGGATTGCTAACGCGAGCGTAATTTTATTTGAATTCTGATATTACAGATTTCAGAAACTCTATTGTTTCTTTTTTATATTTTTTTAGATTATCAATTCTATCTATTTCAGTCTTAAAATCACTAATCCTTGCCTTTTGCGTTCTTTCTAAAGCTTCATCATTCCTATTTATTCTTATAAATGTTATGACTTTATTGAAAAAATTTGATCCACTTTCATCAATAAAACTTAATAATGTGTAAAATATTTTTTCTGAAAGTCTAAATGTCATTTGATTGTCCAAAAATAAACCAACAACAAAGCCAACTCTAAAATTATCAGTAAATCTATAGTTGATATTTAGCATAACATTTTGAGCTTCATAGCAACCATATTGTGACGATATTGTAATTTTTTTACCTATAAAAACAGCGTAATGTTCACTAACTTTATCTTGGAAAATTTGACCATAATCACTAGTTAATACTCTGATTGAATCTTGTTGTCTGTAAAAATCATTTGAATCAAATTCTATGATGAAGCGTTCCGATAACGCGTTCTCATCTTTAAACAATTCCGAAGCTTCAATTATTTCCATAGATGATATTAACTTTTCAAACTTAACGCTATTGGCTTTTGTAAATAGATTTTTTTTATAGATTTTGCTTAACATTATTGTTGTGAAATAACGCTCTCTTTTGTTGCTTTTTTGCAAAATAAACTCTAAAACAATATCTTTAGATCTTGAAGGTAGCTTTTTCCAAATTCTATAATCACAAGTTCCTAAAACAAATTCATATGTATGGTTTAATGATAAATCTTCCATTCTCCATTTTATGTCTGAAAGTTTTTGAGTTGTTATTTTTAAAAGTAATACACTAAATATTCTAATTCTTTTTAAAAATATTTTTTTTATTTCATCATCCTTAATCTCACCAATTTTTGAAATTAACATTTTGAAGAAATATGAATGTAAAGTTTTTGAAATTCTTGGGATTACATTTTTAGCATAATTTTCAATTACTGAATTATCATTTGAAAGAAAATGAGCTTTACTCGAAAGGTTTTCTATTAATTCGTGAATATAATTTTTCTTAAATTCTAATTTTTTGCTTAAAGTTATTTCTATAGATTGTTTAATAATGAAAATTAATTCGTCTTCAGTTGGTGCTTTTTCATAGGGATGTGCAAACAAACATCTCTGTCCCCAAAAAAATTGTAATTTTTTATATTCATCAGGTTCTATTATGCTTATAAGTAAAGATTCAGTTAAAATTTGAATGTCTGCCGATTTTTCATTTTTTTCTAACGCATCAATTTTAGTCAATGATTGTTGCGATTGAATATCTCCAATATTTGACAAATCATTTATTTTTCTTTTCAAAGATTCTACAATTGAAATCCAAGCAATGATATAACCTGCTCTGTAAGTTTTAGCTTTTAAACAATTTACAGATTCTCTAAATAAAATCTTATCAAATTCATTTACTATTTTATATTCTAACTCTTCAATTTCTTTCATTTGTATTTCGATTTCGATTTCTACTTCTACTTCTACTTTTCGTGTATTATGCCGCTCAACTTGTTTATATATATAACAAAATCATACAAATCCACCCAATTTAGGGTAGATATGTATTTACAACGTTCATACTATTTACTTCAAATATATTGATTTTTTCTTACAAGTCATCTAGCTATTGTACATTCGTGAGATGAATTTGAAAAATGTATTATGAAAGTAAAAACGCTCTAAGTAGCCCCGATAGAAATGAAAATCCTTGTTAGGGCTGGTGTTCAGCCTTAACAAGGATTGTAATGTATAGCGGGAAATACGTTGTAAAAAAACGAAATCGTTCTACTCCTAAAAAACAATAAAAATTAATTATCTATTAGAACGTCGGTCATTATTTTGACTCGGGCGTCTTGGACCAAAACTGTTGTTACTACTTCGGTTTGTAGCGTCAGTTTTGGGTTTTCGCGGAGTTGAATCGCGTTGTTGTCTTCCTTGACCTTGTTTAATTGGTTCTTTTGAAGCGTTAGGATCTGGTTCGAAACCTTTGATGTTTTCCTTAGGCAATTTCAAGCCTACCAATTTTTCAATATCGCGTAAAAAGACTGTTTCATCCGGGCTGAATAAAGAAATAGCTTCCCCATTGGCTCCAGCTCTTCCTGTACGACCAATTCTGTGAACGTAGTCTTCAGGAATGTTAGGCAATTCAAAATTGACCACATGCGGTAACAACGGAATATCCAAACCTCTGGCAGCAATATCCGTAGCAACTAAAGCGGTTAGGCTTCCGTCTTTGAAACCCGCCAAAGCTTTGGTGCGTGCACCTTGACCTTTATTTCCGTGAATCGCTGCTGCTTTGATTCCGGCACTAATCATGCTTTCCGTCAGCTTATTGGCGCCTTGTTTGGTACGGGTGAAAACCAAAATTTGTTTCCAGTTCCCTTCTGTAATTAATTTAATGATCAGTTCTGTTTTTTTCTCTTTTGCAACAGGATATATTATTTGAGTAATAGCATCAACAGTAGTGTTTTCCGGGGTAGCTTCCACATGAATGGGATGATGCAAAATGCCCATCGCCAATTTTTTGATGTCTGTTGAAAAGGTTGCCGAAAACATCAAGTTTTGCCTTTTTGAAGGTAATACTTTTATAATGCGCTCAATGTCTCGTACGAAACCCATGTCCAGCATACGGTCTGCTTCATCCAAAACTAAGATTTCAACTTTTGCAAGCGAAATCAAACCTTGATTTTGCAAATCGATTAATCGACCAGGAGTGGCAACTAAAATATCGACACCCTGACGTAGTTGTGTCACTTGTGGATTCTGGTTTACTCCACCAAAAATAACAGTACTTTTTAGGTCTAAAAATTCACTGTACTCTTTTATATTGGCCAATATTTGTGCAGCTAATTCTCTGGTTGGTGTTAATATTAAGGCACGAATGGGTCTGTTTCTTAACTGTTGACCTTGTGATAATAGTTGTAAAATAGGAAGTGTAAAACCTGCTGTTTTTCCTGTGCCTGTTTGTGCAGATGCTAATACATCATTGCCTTCTAAAATGGGTGGAATTGCTTTTTTTTGTATTGGAGAAGGGGTTGTATATCCTTTTTTGCTGATGGCTTTTAATAAAGCATCAGATAAGCCTAATGAGTTGAATGACATAAATGGTGTTTATAAAGTAAACACTATTATTTAGGTTACTTCTTAATTTGGCGCAAAGGTACTGCTAATTTGTTCGATGTGCTTTTGATTGCTGGACTTTGTTCAAATAAAATGTAGTACTTCATTTAAATCGATTACAAATAAAAAATAATTGGAATATTTGGCCTGTTTTTTTATCTACGTAATTTTTAAAATAAAATTTTAATTTATTTCCGCAAAAGTATTTCCTTGATTAACGTCACCCGTTTTATACCCTTTCATAAACCAAGCTTTGCGTTGGGCAGAGGTTCCGTGTGTAAACGATTCCGGGACAATATGGCCTTGTATTTTTGATTGAATTGCATCATCACCTACAGCATGGGCTGCACTTAACGCTTCATCAATATCGCCTTCTTCCAAGAAATTGTTCATTTTTTGATTATAATGTGTCCATACACCCGCATAAAAATCAGCTTGTAATTCTAACGCTACGGATAATTTATTGGCTTCGGCTTCACTTTTCCCTTCTTGCATCTGTCTCATTTTAGCGGAAGTTCCCAACAGTGTTTGTACATGATGACCAATCTCGTGGGCAATTACATAAGCGGTGGCAAAATCACCTCCTTGAGCTCCAAATCTTGTTTTCAACTCTTCAAAGAAAACTAAATCCATATACACTGTTTGATTGCCGGGACAATAGAAAGGACCCGATGCAGAAGTAGCATTGCCACACTCTGTTTCTGCAGCTTCGCTGAACAATACTAATTTTGGATTTTGAAATTGCATATTGTTTTCCTGAAAAATTTTTGACCACACATCTTCATTATCTGCAAGAATGGTTTTTATAAATTCACCTTCTTCAATTTCGGCTGCAGTCAAGGCTCGCTGTTCAGTAGGAGCTCCATTTCCCTGATTCATTTGTTCTAGTATTGGCGTAAGCATTTGGGCATTTTCTCCGCCAAAAAGATTCAGTAACAAAATAATAATACCAATAATTCCACCTCCTACAATAGTTTTCCCACCTGAAGACATTCCTCTGCGATCTTCCATATTGTCACTCTGACGTCTGCCACTCCATTTCATATTGGATTGATTTTTTAGTTAGCAATGCAATTATAAATATAAAATTAAATAATTTAAAAGAATAATTATAAATTTTTTAAGATGTTATTTTAGCCATTTTATAAATGTTTCTTCAATAATTCCTTTCATAATTGGTTTTGCGATATAGTCGTTCATTCCGGCTTTTAGACATTTTTCTTTTTCTTCTTTTTCGGTACCGGCAGTTATTGCGATGATGGGAATATCTTGACCATATTTTAAAGTTCTAATTAATCGGGTAGCTTCATACCCATTCATGATGGGCATTTGGATATCCATAAAAATAATATCAGGCTTTATCGCTTCCAATTGATCAACAGCATCTTTGCCATTTGTAATTTCAGAAATAACCGTATTTCGAGCTAAGTTTTTAATAATTGTTTTTAGCAATAACATATTTACTTTGTTATCTTCAACAATCATTATTTTGATTTTTTTACTATTGATGTCTTTTTTAACTGCGATATTTTTAACAGTATCGAAATCAGTATTACATATGGTAACCTTTTCTGTGGGTTCATTGCTGATTTTTAGAACCAAATCAAAATAAAAAGTGCTACCGAAGTCAATTTCACTTTCCAGTTGTAATCGACTATTCATTAAACCTAATAATTGATTAGAAATAGTTAAACCCAATCCTGTACCACCAAATTTTCTCGTTGTTGAACTATCCTCCTGAGAAAATGCCTGAAATATTTTCTTTTTATTTTGTTCTAAAATTCCAATTCCCGTATCAATTACTGCAAAACGAATTGTAGCTGTAGCATCATCTATTTTTTCAAGAACAATTACATCTAATTGTATAGAACCCTTTTCTGTAAATTTTACGGCATTGGCAAGTAGGTTAATCAATATTTGTTTTAAACGTACGCTGTCTGTCCAAAAATATTTAGGAATATCTGAGGCTATATTCAGTTTTAAGTTTAATTTTTTATGATTGGATTCGTATAATATCAAATCAATAATTTGACTCAACATTTCTACAATATCATATTTCTCAATATATAAATCCAATTTTCCGGCTTCAATTTTTGAGAAATCCAGAATGTCATTTATGATATCTAATAATGAATGTGCTGATTGATTTACAGTAGTGATATATTTTTCTTGGGTTACGCCAAGATTAGTGTTCATTAATAAATCTGTAAAACCAATAATTCCGTTCAAAGGGGTTCTTATTTCGTGGCTCATATTTGCCAAAAATTCTGATTTTGCTTTATTTGCAGCTTCCGCTAATTCCTTTTGCTGTACTACAGTTTCAGTTTGTTTTCGCTCCGTAATATCAATAAAAATACCTTCTATAAAAGCAATTTTTCCATCTTTGTAAATAGTATCTCCAAACTCTTCCACCCAAACAATTCGGTTGTCTTTATGTATAATTCGGTACGTTAAGTGAATGGCTCTTTTGTTCTCAATTGCATTTTTTTGTCCTGCAATTGTCATTAATTTATCTTCTGGATGAATTAAATCTATGAAAGACAATTGATCGTTTAAAAAACTCGATTTTGGATGTCCTGTTAATTTTTCAATTTCATCATTAATGTAAATTTTAGTGTTATTTTCATCATAATTAGATAAATAAACGGTTCCGGGAATATTATTAGCTAATAAGCGAAACTTTTCTTCACTTTCATTGATAGCTGTTTCGTTAGCGATACGTTCAATTGAAGACGCGATGTTACTGGCTAAAGTTTGTAAAATATTAACTTCATCATCTGACCATAATCGTTCATTCTGGGTGTCGTCAAATCCTAAAAATCCATGAAATTTGTTTCTCACAAAAATGGGAAAAAGAATCAACGAAACGACATCTACGTTCATTAATTTATTCCTCAAGGAAATGTTTTCAATCTGCGATAGTACGGCTCTATATATTTTATTGTTTGAAAGTGCTGTTATTATCTCTTCAAAATACGCAATGGGCAAGTTTTGAAGCTTTACATTATTTTCTGAGAGTTTTATATTATGGATTATCCATCGGTATTTTTGACTTATTAATCCTTTATTTTCATCATTTTCATAGTAATACGCTCGGTGAGATTTTGTTGCTTTTCCCATTATTATAAGTACGTCCGAGAAAATATCGCTTATATCTTTACTGTTTAAAAATTTCTCGGTACAAAGTGCCATTGCGGATAGAAGTTCGCTTTTATACTCTAATTTTATCTCAGCTTCATACCTGCTGTGTGAAATTATGGTCAGTGATATAATATCCGCAATCGTTCTTGCAAAAATGATATCGTCATTATCCCAATCTCTTTTGTTTTTTGAAGTTTCAAAACTGACGGTTCCCGTTAATTCTCCACTAATAAAAATGGGTATGTCGAGTTGTGATTTGATGTTGTATTTTAAAAAATAAGTTTGTATGAATTCTGACAATTCCCATTTGTCTAAAACATCTGGTGCGCTAATTTGTTTTTTACTTTTTATAGATTCAAAGTAAATAGGATAATTTTCCTTTTCTAAAACATATCCTTTGCTATAGGTATTTTTTTCTAAATCATATAAATTTTCACAAGTAATTCTTTCTGCTGTATAATTCCAGTAACTAACTCTACTGCATTTAGTAACCTTTGAAGCAGATTCAATAATTTGCATTATGCCCAGATCCAGGTTTTTATAATTACTAAAGTTTGTAGTTGATAGTTTTTTAATCGTTTTATTATAGTCTTGTACCTTATTCTGACGAATTATATTTTCGAATTCAATATCCTTTAATTTAGTAATATCTCGGGCAATTCCGGAGTATCCTATTATTTTTCCTATCTCATTTCTATTGATGATTACTTTTTGGGAAACCCATATTTCTTCTCCGTTTTTCTTTAATAATGGAAATTCGATTGTGGGAAAGTTTTGCTCATTTTTTAATAAGTTTTGGTAAAAATCCATTATGCTGTTACAGTAATCTTTTCGAATGAAATCTAAATAATTCCTCGTTAGCATTTCGTTATCAGTATAGCCTAAAGTTTTGATCGTAAATTCGTTGACAAATGTGAAGCTGCCGTTGTCATCTACCTCAAAAATAAGATCAATAGCATTTTGAATCAAATTTTTATACTGATTCTGCAAATGGATTTCATTGGTTACATCCTGGCCAATACCAATAATTAAATCGTCAGAAAATTTTTTGTCATTCCACTGTATGTGCTTATATTCACCGTTTTTGCACTTCACTTTACGAGTAAACATTCTGTCAACCTTAAATGTAGGATGATACTCTTCAGCACAAAATTCAGTATCTTGGGTTACTTTCCAATATCCTAGTCCCATAACTTGATCAACGGTAAAGCCTAAAATAGTTTCTACATTTTCGCTGCAAAAAACAATTTCACCTTTCTTATTTGTTGCTAGAATAAGGGAATTTCCTTTGTTAATAATTTGATTATTAAAACGAAATTCAATATCAATGTTTAATAATGATACATGATGGATGTAATTTATAATAAGAATTATAATAGAATAAATAAATAGCGCAATATTTGTTTTTAACGGTATAATTTCAAATACACAGACGATCGACAAGAAGATAAAAACAGAAGCAACAAAAACCCAATATACTCTTATTGGTCGTACGACATTGTAAGCAAAGTAAAAAGAAACAAGAAAAGAAGTTATCGGAATAACATCACTAGGCGAATAAATTAGGTTTCGGGCTATAAAACAAAAATAGATTAAGAATAGTGCAATGAAAATTTGTTTGATATATCTAAATACAATAGTAGATTTTGTACTTACATAATATAGGAAAATTAGAGAAAAGCCAGCAGTACAATTAGGTATTAATAGACTAATAGGTCTTATCGTAAAAATTTCAAAAACTACTTCTATTGATGGGAGTATAATACCTAAAAAAAGTAGGTAAAGTTGATATTCCTTGTTTTTAGTAGCAGCTTTTACTTTTTTTTCTAAAAGTTTACTTTTCAAAGTAGATTTAATGGAATAAATTTTATACGCCAGAAAATTAAATAATGCAACAATTAGTACCCATAAAAGAGTATTCGTCGTAAAAAAGTTAGTGGCCCAAAATACAACTAAATTTAAGTTGTAATTGGACAGTAGGCTACAGTACAATACCATAGTAATATTTTGGTTAGGTTTGAAAGGCTAGATTTGGGAGTCTACCTCGATATTGGTTTCAAAGTAAGGATTTATTTTAAATAAAAACCAAAATATATTAAAATTTTAATTTTGGATTTAGCTATAAAAAATGGATTTAGATTGTGTTTTCATTCGCAACATCAAATCCTATTATTTCGCTATAAATAGCGTAATATAATGAATTCAAAAAGGGAAGGGTAAAAAAGATTCCAATGCAGCATCCGATAAGCCCTACCAATGTGCCTATAGTTCCTACAACAATTAATCCTAATAGAACCAACGGTTGTTTTGAAACGATTAGAATACTAGTTTCTAAAGCCTCAATAGCTTTCAATTTTCCAAAAATAATAAGCGGAATCATTAAAACCGTAAATAATTCGATAATTATTGTAACAACAAAACCAATAGCAGGTATTTGTGTATAATTGATTACAGCAGAGAGTATCGAACTAATTATGGATACACAAAATGTAGCTATAAAAATTTCTTTAAAGTAAGGAGTTCTATAATATTCAAACATCGTTGAAATATGGAATTCCTCGTCCCTTTCGGCACAATATGCCATTTTTATTAGCGCCGCTGTTAATGGACTTATTAAACAAGAAATTAGTATAGAAATTCCAGAGAAAATTAATAATGTATTTAAAGTAAATTCTTGTGGATTTAAATTTTCCGGTTTTAAAAAATCTACAACTGCAGGACCTCCAAAAATAGCAATTACTGCTCCGAATGCCAAAATACTAAGTAGAACAAAAAAAACAAAAATTATTAAACCCCCATAAAGCGCAATTTTTTTGTAATTCTCGAAGGCCTGGTTGAAAACATTTTCAAAATCTAATGTGTATCCGTTCTTTCTTATTTCTAAAATTCGGTCCTGCGTAGTTTTAATCATTTGGTTTTTGGTATTATTTGGTTTGTTAGTTTTTTATTTTTTAAAATAGACTTTTTAAAAGAAACTGAAAAGCGTTCCTATAAGCGCCTTATTCTTCTTTTATTCCACGACCTAAAATCATGTTTATATTTGAACGAGCGGGTAAATGTAATATTTTTTTAATTCTCAGCGAATCAAAACCTCCCATTGGGCACATATCATAATTTATGGTTGCCTTGTTTATCCTAAAATTCTGTGTTGCAAGCCCAGGACTTTTATTTGCTTTAACAGCTTCCTTTTTTAAAAATACGGACGGATCGCTGGTATATTTTAACCTTATGTTCTGATTTAGTATTGGTTACAACCATTTTAAAACCTTCTGAATGGTTTTTAATTTGTCTCTATATGGCGCATAACGAAGCTGTAAATCCAGCCAATTCCCTTTTTTTACAATTCCCTTTTTATGCGAAAAAAGATCGAAATTTAATTTTCCATGATAAGCTCCCATTCCGGAATTTCCTACTCCCCCAAAAGGCAGGCGATTGTTGACTAAATGAATTACCGTATCATTGATGCAACCACCGCCAAAAGAATATTTTTGCAGTACTTCATCTATAAAGGATTTATTTTGCGAAAATAAATACAGCGATAATGGTTTTTCAAAGCTTAAAATTATTTTTTCAATTTCTGATTTCGATTCATAAGAAAGTATAGGGAGTATTGGACCAAAAATTTCTTCTTTCATCACTAAACTATCCATTTTGGGTTCGTCAAGTAAAGTAGGAGCGAGGTACAACGACTCTTTGCGAGATTGACCTCCAGAAAGTATGGTCTGATTTTCCAATAACCTTAATTGTCGTTGCCAGTTTTTTAAATTAATAATTCTGGCGTAATCTTGAGATTCTTCTGGGTTTGTTCCTAGTGCCTTTTCAATTTCTTGGATCAGTAATGTTACGAAAGTATCTTTTATTTTATGGTGTACCAAAATATAATCGGGTGCAACACAGGTTTGTCCGGCATTTAGGATTTTTCCCCATACAATGCGTCGGGCACTTAATTGTAAATTAGCGGTTTCGTCTACAATGCATGGACTTTTTCCGCCTAGTTCTAGTGTAACTGGCGTTAGATTTTCGGCTGCAGCCTTTGCCACTATTTTTCCAACAGCCACACTTCCCGTGAAAAAAATATAGTCCCAACGTTGATTTAATAATTGCTGTGCAATAACAGCATCTCCCGTAACAACCACCACATCTTTGACTGCAAAAGTTTCCGTAATTATTTTGGAAATTATATTCGACGTGTGGAACGTAAGTTCTGAGGGCTTTAATGTTACTTTATTCCCGGCAGCAACAGCAGCAATAAGTGGGCATAAAGCCAACTGAAATGGATAATTCCATGGAGAAAGAATCAAGACATTTCCGTACGGTTCACTATAAATAAAATCTGTGGAAGGAAAATTTAAAAGAGAAGCAAAAACTTTTTTCGGTTTAGCCCAAGAATCGATATGCTTTATGGTTTCTTTTAAATCACTAATCACATAATTTGTTTCGGTTAAAACGGATTCAAAAGCAGGTTTTTTAAAATCATCGTATAAAGCCTTAATAATGGCCTGTTCATTCTCTATGATGTTGTGCAATAATTTTTTAAGAGACTCTTTTCGAAAAGCTATTTCGGTGTGATACTTCATTGGTTGATTTTAATTTAAAATTACATAATTATTATTTTAAACGAACTCAATATCTTAAAATAAAAAAATTATAAAACAGGAAAAATTGTTCCTGTTTTATAATCTGTTAGTCTGTAAAGTTTGTTTATTGTTGTATTTTAAATAAAAAAATAGTAGTAATATCAGACTGCATTCCAAATCACATCATTCGGTGTTGGTGCGATGATTTCTAAATTTTCTTTGGAAATAGGATGTACAAAAACTAGTTTACGGGCATGCAAATGAATGCCGCCATCAGGATTGCTTCGGTCAAAACCATATTTCAAATCTCCTTTTATTGGTGAACCAATTGCCGAAAGTTGCGCCCTGATTTGATGATGTCTCCCGGTATGAAGATTGATTTCCAGCGCAAAATAGTTATTGAGTTCCTTAATAATTTTGTAATCTAAACTGGCTAGTTTACTATCAGCAACTTCTTTTAAATGCGCTTTTGAAGTATTGTTTTTTTCGTTCCTTTTTATAAAATGAACCAGTTTGTCTTCAGGCATTAAAGGTTTATTTTTGACAATGCACCAATACGTTTTTTGAGTCTCACGGTTGCTGAACAACTCATTCATTCTGGTCAACGCTTTACTAGTCCGAGCAAAAACAACTATTCCAGTTGTAGGACGATCCAAACGATGTACCACACCTAAAAATACTTCTCCAGGTTTATTGTATTTGTCTTTGATGTATTCTTTTACCACATCAGACAGTGGTTTGTCGCCAGTTTTATCGCCTTGTACAATATCGCCTACACGCTTGTTTACCACAATAAGGTGATTGTCTTCGTGAAGAACTTGAAGGTTGTTTTTATTCGAAACTATTTTCATTTGGATTTTAAATTTTTAGATTTCTCGAATAGCAGACGATTTAAATAGTGAATCTAAAAAGTCTATTATTTTAGAAAGCCTAAGAAGTCTAATTTAATATTGTTCATTAGAATTAGGGAAATCACTTGATTTTACATCGGCAACATATTGACCGATGGCAGTTGTCATTCCTTCGTATAAATTCATGTATCTTCTCAAGAAACGCGGGCTAAATTCATTATTCATTCCTAACATATCATGAATCACCAAAACTTGTCCGTCAACACCGCCTCCGGCACCAATACCAATTACTGGAATCGAAATGCTTTGGGCGACTTTCTCTGCTAAATGAGCAGGGATTTTTTCTAATACTAATGCGAAACAACCTAGTCTTTCCAGCAATTTAGCATCTTCTATTAATTTATGCGCTTCTTCTTCTTCTTTGGCTCGAACGGTATAGGTTCCAAATTTATAAATAGATTGTGGCGTTAAACCTAGATGTCCCATAACCGGAATTCCTGCATTTAATATTTTCTTGATAGAATCTTTAATTTCTTTACCGCCTTCTAATTTTACAGCATGTCCACCACTTTCTTTCATGATTCGGATGGCAGAACGCAAGGCTTCTTTTGGATCTGATTGGTAACTTCCAAAAGGCAAATCCACGACAACTAACGCTCTTTCTATAGCTCTCACCACTGAGGAAGCGTGATAAATCATTTGATCCAAAGTAATAGGCAAAGTCGTTTCATGACCGGCCATTACATTTGAAGCGGAGTCACCTACTAAAATGACATCAATTCCGGCTGTATCAACGATTTTTGCCATGGTATAATCGTAAGCGGTAAGCATGGAAATTTTCTCTCCATTGGCTTTCATTTCAATCAGTGATTTTGTAGTAATCCTTTTATAATCTTTTTTAGCGACAGACATATTTGTTATTTTAAGATTGTAAAGGTAATAAAATGTATATTTTTAACTCAAAAATGGAACAGTAATGTTATTTGTAGTACCAATTAATTAAACCAAGAAACCATGAAGAAATTTTTATTGATAGTCGCATTGATTATATCCGCTAATTCTCAGGCCCAAAAGCAAGAAATTCAAAAAGTAGTAGAAACTTTTTTCGAGGCTTTTCATGCCAAAGATACGTTGAAATTAAAGGCTCTTTGTGAGGACACGATGATTTTACAATCCATAGCGGAGAATGCTAAAGGCGCTACATTATCCAATGAAAAACCAGAAGTATTTTTTAATTCGATAGCATCTATTCCTTCCGAATTAAAAATTCAGGAAAAAATTCTGAGTTATTCCATACAAGTCGATGGAAGTATGGCGCACGCTTGGACGCCTTATGAGTTTTATGTAAATGGAAAATTAAGTCACAAAGGAGTGAATGCTTTTACACTGTTCAAAAAAAATAGTCGTGATAACTCGGGATGGAAAATCGTACATCTTATTGATACTCGAAGAAAGTAGTTTTGATTGAGTATAAGTTTAAAGTAGAGGCAAATAATCGTTTTACCCAATGTATTTTCTATATAGAAAAACGTATAAAATTGCAATCATAACCGAAATAAAGTTCCCCACCAAATAAAAATCATTGTATAGCGATTGCTTTACTTTATCTTGTTCATCGTCTCTTTTCAATCGTGTAGCCAATTTTAAAGCGCCAAATAAAGTCAGCGCATGTGGATAATTATTAATCATTGAAACTAATAAAAAGATTCGTTCAACGATTCCTTTAAGAAGTGATTTATAATCTATTATTTTAGTTTTTCGAATTGATTTTGGCGTGATAATATAATAAAATATACCCAGAAGCACTTCTGTAGAAAGAACTAAAACCACAAATTGAAATACTGCCATGCTTTTATCTTATTGACGTAATTGTTTGAATTATATTTTTTGTCGCATAATAGGATTCCATGTGTAGTGTTTTTTCTCTTTTCCAAATTAAGGAGCGGGTTTTATTCATTTTTTCAGAAACGATTTTATAGTCTTTGAATTGAATGAAATTTGACGCCAATTCATAGTCATTTTTTAAAGACCATTTGTCAGTAATATTTTCAAAAATTATGAAAGCTTCATTCAAAACACTCTGCTGTAATAGATTGTCTATTGCAATGTTAAATCTAAATTTTTTATATTTCGAATCATTCAGTTTCAATCGTGCTTCCGTTAAACCGCTTCCTAACATTTCATAAGCAATCTTTTCATTTACTGGCGTTTCTATTTCACCTTGATTCAAAACATAGCGTAATTTAAAATTTAATTTCTTGTGAATACTATATTCCTCTAAAGTAAGAATAATTTGAATTGATGCAGCTACGTTTTTTATTATGCCTTGAAATTCATCACCCAAAGTGATAGTCAAGGGAGATAATATATCCGCTTTGTAGATTTCATTCGCCTCTTCTATTAGATTTTTGAAATCTTCCATTAGTGGTTTTTGCTCCTTTTTTCCACTATTAATAATATCCGCCATTAAGATGTAATGTTTCATAAAAAATGAAATTATGTATTTTATTTCAAAAATAGTGAAATAAAGCATATAATTTCATTATTAGTGAAATTAAAAATAAAATTTAAGGGAAAGCCAAAATCAAGTTCTAAAAATTTTAAAGTTTAAAAGAACAAATTAATAAGTGTCGTCATTCAAATCTGACTCTTCTTCATCTGCTTTTTTATAATCATTGTTTAAAAAATTGGTATACTTTTTTTTATCCTTTTGATTTTTTCTAATAAGAAATACATTCAAAATAAGCACACAAATGATAACAATTCCAATAATTATCCAATTGATTTCCATTTTTTTTGGTTTAAAAATATAGATTAAATCTACTATAAATTGGTGAATATTCGATTGTCCGTGATTTAAATTTGTGTTATTAAATTTAACAATCTGCCATATTTACGGCAATGGCTAATCCGCCTTCAGAGGTTTCTTTGTATTTATTATTCATGTCTTTGGCCGTTTGCCACATCGTGTCCACTACTTTGTCCAAAGGCACTTTTGCGTTTTTCGGGTCGGTTTCCAAGGCTAGTTCAGCGGCATTAATGGCTTTAATGGCACCCATTGTATTTCGTTCAATACACGGAATCTGAACCAAGCCGCCAATAGGATCACAAGTCAATCCTAAGTGATGTTCCATGGCAATTTCGGCCGCCACTAAAACCTGTTCGGGAGTTCCACCCATCAATTCGCATAAAGCGGCAGCTGCCATTGAGGAAGAAACGCCTATTTCGGCCTGACAACCGCCCATTGCTGCAGATATTGTGGAACCTTTTTTGAAAATACTGCCTATTTCTCCGGCAACCAAAAGGAATTGTTTGATTTCCTTTTCTCCAGCATTGTGGTTTTCAATCACTAAATAATACATCAAAACAGCTGGAATCACGCCCGCACTTCCATTTGTTGGAGCCGTAACCACCCGGCCTAATGCTGCGTTTACCTCATTTACCGCAAGGGCAAAACAAGAAACCCATTTCAGGATCTGGCGAAATTTCACTTCCGTTTTTCTAATTTCCTCGAGCCAAGTTTGAGGCGAATCATAATTGGCTAAACCGATGAGGTTTTGGTGCATATCAAATGCACGGCGGCGCACGTTCAATCCTCCGGGAAGAATCCCCTCAGAATGACAACCTATATACATGCATTCAAGCATTGTCTTCCAGATGCGCATCAATTCATAATCGATAACTGCTTCGGTGCGCATCGATTTCTCGTTTTCATAAACAATTTCCGATATGGATTTAGTCTCTTTTTTGCAATAATCCAGTAGTTCTGCCGCTTTATCAATTGGATACGGAAAAGCACATTTTATCTGGATTTTCTTTTTGGCGTTGATGCGTTCTTCTTTGACCACAAATCCGCCACCAATAGAATAAAAGGTAGATACGTATTCACTATCATCAGTCATATAAGCTGTAAAAGTCATTCCATTGGCATGAAAAGGAAGAAAGTTTTTATTGAAAACAATGTCTTGAAGGAAATAAAAAGAAATTAGTTTTTCGTTTCCTAAATTGATTTCGTTTTTAGATTCAATTGATTTAATAATTCCAGCAATATTTTCCACAGGAATGTATTCCGGGTCTTGTCCGCTCAAACCCAGCATTACGGCTAAATCTGTGGCATGTCCTTTTCCGGTCAAAGAAAGGGAACCGTATAAATCTATTTTAACCCGATTTACAGCAGGAATTAAATTTTCGTTTCTCAATTCGCTAAGAAAGCGTTCGGCAGCTCTCCAAGGTCCAAGTGTGTGTGAACTGGAAGGTCCAACACCAATTTTTAGCATGTCAAAAACGGAGATACATTCTTCCATCTGTCGTGTGAATTTTGTTGTTTACAAATATAATAGAATGTAGCAATCATACTAGTCAAAATTAGAATAATGTTGTTTATTTAACCCGTTGGGTGTAATTCAATTTGTTTAATCTTTTACCACATAGAATTAGAGATTTTAAAATTATGGAAGGCGTTTCACTTATTTACAGAAAAAAATAGCTATGTGAACTCAAGATTCGGACTATCTGACTTTTTTTTCTTTGTTTCTATGTGGTTCAATTTTTTTATTTAAGATTAATTGAAATTTTTATTAATAACGGGTTGTTTATTTAATAATTAATAATGCGGTATTTGTATTATTCTTCAACAAAAAAGGAATTACTAAAAGTTAGCGGATTTGTGAAATCAGTATTTCATTAATCCAAAATTTAGCTTGTACAATACTTGGTAAATGGCTATTTTTGAAGCATAACTAACCCGAAACAATATGCAAAAGGCCGTTTTTTCTTTTTATTTAATGCTAACTTTGGTGCTGAGCCTTCATTCGCAAGTACAAAGTCCTTCTCAATTTTTACCCAATTACGGAAAACAAATTAGCTATTACCATCAGACTGAAAATTATTTCAAGCACCTCACGGAAAAGTCCACTTTTATCACACACCAGAAATATGGAGTAACACCGGAACAAAGGGATTTGAATGTGTATTTTATTTCCAGTCCGGAGAATTTGGCTAATTTGGAACAAATACGAAACAATAATTTAGCCGCTATTGGTTTATCCGAAAATAAATCCCAAATGATTGGCGATAAGTTAATTGTGTGGTTGAGTTTTAATGTTCATGGAAATGAATTTGCCGGAACCGAAAGTGCGATGACCGTGGCATACGAATTAGTAAATCCTTCTAATACTGAAACTAAAAAGTGGTTAGAGAATACTATTGTAATCCTTGATCCTTGCATTAATCCAGATGGATATTCCAGATACGGGAATTGGTTAAGAGAAATTTCAGGTAAAAAAACGCATCCGGAATTATCAGACAGAGAGCACATGGAAGTTTGGCCAGGTGGAAGATACAACCATTATATTTTTGATTTAAACAGAGACTGGGCTTGGCAAACGCAACCCGAAACCCAACAGCGTATCGCATTGTACAATCAATGGATGCCGCAGGTACATACGGATGTACACGAAATGGGATATGATTCTCCGTATTTTTTCCCACCTTCAGCGGAACCGTTGCACGAATATATTGAAAAGTATCAAAAAGATTTTCATTACACTTTAGGTAAAAATATTTCTAAAAAATTTGATACTCAAAACTGGATGTACAATACCGGAGAGCGTTTTGATTTGTTTTATCCAAGTTATGGCGATACGTATCCTACTTACAACGGAGCTGTAGGGATGACATTGGAACAAGGAGGAATAGGAGCGGGGAGAGAAGTTGTAATGAGCAATGGTATCAATTTGACTATAAAAGACCGATTAACGCATCACGCAACGGCAGTTTTGACGGTTGTGGAATCGGCGGCATCTCAAGCGGATGTTTTGTTAAAAGGATTCAGAGGTTTTATGAATAATTCCCGAAAAACGGTTAAGGGAAATTATAAAATGTATGTGATGAAAAACAATCCGAAGTTAGTTCAGATGGCTGATTTGTTAAAAAAGAATAATGTAGCATTCAGTTATGCCGATGCCAGTCAGAAAGCATCCGGATTCAATTATAATACAAAAACCGAGAAAGGTTTTACCATTGAACCCAATGATTTGATTGTAAAAGTAGACCAGCAAAAAGCCGTTTTTGCGCAGGTACTTTTTGAACCAAACCAAAAATTAAATGACAGTTTATCGTACGATATTACCTCATGGGCATTGCCTTTGGCATATGGAGTTGAAGGTTATGCCTTGAAAAACAGTGTAACCCTTAAAACAAAATTGTCTATTGAAGTGCCGGAAAAAACGATTCCTCAAAATGTATATGCATTTCATATTCCGTGGAATAATCGAATTTCAGCTCAGGTTTTATCAGTATTGCACCAAAATAATATTAAGGTTAGATCAGCAATGAAAAAAGCTGTTTTTGGAGACACAACGGTTGAGCCAGGAGGGTTGCTGGTTACCAAAACAGATAATCCTAAAGTAGTTGACTTTGAAAAAACAATTACTGAACTGGTTAAAATTAAAACTGATTATAATTATATCTTAACCGGTTTTTCTTCAAATTCTAAAGATGTTGGAGGAGAGAATTTTAATTTATTAAAAGCGCCAAAAATTGTTTTGCTCTCGGGCAAAGGCGTTGGTTCTACTGAATTTGGTTCTATATGGTTTTACTTGGAAGAAACAGTTGGATATCCGGTAAGTGTTGTGGATGCAGATAATTTTAAAAGAATAAAATTATACAATTACAACACGTTAATATTGCCTGATGGGTATTACAATTTTTCTGAAGAGCAACACAAACAAATCTCAGAATGGGTTAAAAACGGTGGAAAAGTGATTGCCATGAATAGCGCCCTTAGCTTATTTGAAGGAAAAGAAGGATATGCGCTGAGCCCTTTCGCTACGGATGAAGACAAACTCAGTTCCGATAAAGAAGCGCAAGAAGCGGAGTTAAAAGAACGATTCTTAGATTTTCAAGATACAGAACGCCGGTATATTTCTAAATCGATTCCCGGTGCTATCATCGAGAATCTTTTAAATAAAACACACCCGATGTCTTTTGGTTTGGGAGATAAATATTTCAGTCTAAAAACAGATGACAGACATTATTCATTACTGAAAAAAGCGACAAATGTTGTCTACGTGCCTAAAGATTATAAGAGTTATGGTTTTATTGGTAATGAAATCAAAAAGAAATTGAATAATACCGTCAGTTTTGCTGTGGACAAAAAAGAAAATGGCGAAGTAATTTATATGGTTGATAACCCCTTGTTTAGAGGTTTTTGGGAAAACGGAAATCTATTGTTTAGTAATGCTTTGTTCTTAGTGGACTAAATAAAAAGTACGACCACCTTATTATACAAAAAGAGCCCGATAATTTTCGGGCTCTTTTTTTCTAGATTGTATTATTTTAAAATGGGTAGCCAATTGCCAGGTTGAAAATCAAATTTTCTCTTCGCCAAACACCGCTCCCAAAATTGATTTGATCTACAACCCAACGATCACCATCGGGTAAATACGGTTTCCGAATAGGGAAGGCGAGATCCGTTCTAAGAATCAGAAACGAGAAATCGAAACGCAATCCGGCTCCCGCACCAACGGCTATTTCATTCAGGAATTTTTTCGAAAATTTGGCTCCGGGTTTATCAGTATTCTCATGTAATAACCAAATGTTTCCGGCATCTATAAACAAAGCTCCTTTGACCAATCCGTAAATTTTAGCACGATACTCTGTATTAAATTCTAATTTTAAATCACCGGATTGATCGGGTAAAAAAGTAGTGGTATTAGTAGATGCACCATCAAAACTTCCAGGTCCTATAGAACGTGCTCTAAAGGCTCGTAAACTATTGGTTCCACCAATGAAAAACTGCTTGATAAATGGCATTTCACGGGAGTTTCCGTAAGCAAATCCAGCACCTACAATAATTCGGCTTGCCAGTTGAGAGTCTGGACTGAACTTATAATAATGTCTAAAATCATTCTCTATTTTGACAAATTGACTAAACGGAACATCAAATAATTTAATGGTATCACCTTTTTGAACATTCGCACCTGAAACTAATCCTGCCACATTTCCGGCTAAGTCGATAGTTCCTTTATAATAAAAATTATTTTTCTTTCTTTTTTGTAACGTGTTGGTATACGTGTAAGAATAGGTAGGTCCAAAAATCAATTGCTTTTCAATGACTTTCCCCAAGGATTCATTTTTCAGAATTTGTTCTTGGTACAAAGCAGTAACATTTTGTGGACTGGCGTATGTAATCTCCGTCACGTTGAATAAATGCTCTTTTCGTTCATTTTCTTTCCATAAATAACCAAATGAACCTTTGAAAGTTTGAAGGGAATATAATTTAGTTCTGTTCTGGAATTCATATCCTAACGTAGCCTTCGTCTTGGGAACAAAACCACTTGGAGAATTTAGTTTAAAGGGTGCGACTAATCGTGGCCAAACTAAATTAGCTTCGGTTCCAATACGGTAGACATTAAATCCATTATTTTGTCCTGAAACTTGCACTTCAACGCCCCCAAAAGCAGAGATAGTAAGCAATTCAGCACCTCTAAAAGTATTTCGATTGCTCCAGTTTAAATTGAGTTCTGTTCCAGTATAATTCGCGGAATTTGTTTTGGCCAATAATTCCAGTCGGATTGATTTTTTAGGTAATGGTGTGAGATAATAATACGCATCCAGGTAGTTTCCTGTGGTATCAGAAACTTTGAATTGATTTTTCACGAATTTGAAAGTCCCAAGATTTACTAGACGATTCAAGGATAAATTATGATTGGTACGGTTGTATAAATCATTTTTTTTGAAGTATAATGCGCGATCAAAAATGCGAGGTTTAAATAAATTCTCGCGATCAATAATGGTTAAATCATTGTATTTTTTGATGGAATCCAAGTTGGTTTTTACACTGTCAGAACCGATTGAAAAGTTGGGATAAACGATAATTTTATTGATTTTGTAGGGTGTCTCAGCCAGTTTTGGAGCTTCGTCTTTTACCTTTACAATAAGATCCACCTGATGATCTGCAACAGTTGTATCGACTTGTACTTTCAGATAATCAGGATTAAAATAAAAGAATCCTTTTTCTTTTAATCTGGCATCAATACGAATCCTTTCTTCTTTGATCGCATCAAGACTATAACCCATCTCTGTTTTTAACAGACTTCTTTCTTTGGTATCTCGAACTGCGGTCGAAATTATGGTGGAATCTGTAGGGAATTTTACTTCTCTAATTTTATATTGTTTTCCGGGTTTTACGATATATTCTGCAGTCGCTTTTTTTCCATGTCGGGTTGAATCTGCGGATGATCTAGTATTGAAATAACCACTGTTTTCGGAAAAATTTTGTAAAACATTTTTATTGTATTCTAAATCTACTTGGCTATATAAAACGGGAGCTTCGCCAACTTTGGTGCGCAACCAATACCGCAATCCTTTTTCTTTCTTTGGCTTGCCAGCCAGATTATAAAGATACAATTTAGGTCTTAATCCTAAAATTGAGGAATTTGGCTTTGGTCTAACTATTTCTTTTAATGCCGTTTTTAATGCTTTTTTTTCTTTTTTAGAGACTTCTTTTCCTTCCACAGTTACTGTTGCGCCAGTATAGAGCAGCTCGCCTTCGGGCAGAAATCGAGTATTGCTGCAAGAGGAAACTAACAATCCTAAAATAAGAAGATATAATAAATGGCTCTTGTTCATCAATTTTAGTATTTAATAAAAAAAAATTAAACCAGTACTGTAGGGAATTTAATTAATAAAAATACAGTATTCAATTTTCTCTTTTTCTAAATGGTATGAAAACTATTATTTGTTTTTTTGTCTTGATTTTTTCGCTTCATTTTTTCGAAATAATTCACTGAATTTGTTGTAATCCATAGTGATGATAAAAGCAATTCCAGTTTCAACAACTTCTCCTTGAAGTGCCACTTGATATTTATTTACGCGATACACACGTATTTTATACCTTCCATCTTTTGAAAGTTGATAATCTAGCGAAACATCACCGGCAATATTACTGGCGTTTTGATTTACTTGTTGTGGTCCTTCGATTCCAAAATTGCTTCCTACAGTAACTTTTAAGCGATCATTAAGTAATTTCTTTGAAATCCCTACGCTCAAATCGGTTTTGTTTTCACGTTGACCGGTTGTATAATCATCAGAAGTATTTAAATCAAAATTGAGTTCTACACCTTCAATTAAATCACCCGCCAAATTATTAAGTTGTTGTGACAATATTTTACTAGCACTTTCTCGCGCTAGTGACGAAACGCTCGTTCCACCGGTTTCACTGGCAAATGGATTTTCGCCAATAAAACGATTCAGCAGCAGTAAAGCAAAAACCTGTTTGTTTAATTCATCAGGTTGCTGACGCAGTTGGGTTAATTTAGCTTGTGTAGCATTGATAATTTCTGTTGAAACGCTATTGTTTCCTTCAGGCAAAATGATATCAAATGAAATGTTTGGCTTCATTATTTCACCATTCATTTTCAATTCGGTTTCAAAAGGAATTTTTTGTTTGTACGTGTTTCTCACTTCGGCAGTGATATCTCCTAATTGATCATTTATCAAATCAATGGGCGCAGCTTCAGTTTTATAAACCGCAGTAATATTAATGTCCGCCGTTGTAGGTTCTCCAGTCCATAATATATAACTTCCTTTTTTAATGTCGAATTTTCTTTTTATCGCATTAAAATTCATTTCATAACTCCCTTCAGATAATTCATATCTTCCGGTCAGCGTAGTTTTTCCTGAAGGATCAATCCCGCCGTTTAATTGCGCTTCTCCTTTTAACTTTAAAAAATCACCGTTGGCTTTGTCAATAACTAACGATAATTCAGCCTCTTCATCAATCTCAATATTTACTGATGCATTGATTCCTTTTATATCCATTTCACTATTCAGTTCATCCATAACAATGGTCTCTACTAGTTTCGGATTGTCTTGATCAATGAATTCTACGATTCCTTCTCTGTCAGCAATTGCCGGATCGGATTGTGGCAGCACAATAGTAAATTTGGTGTCTTTGTTAATTTTGATGTTTCCTTCCACAACGGGATTGTCTAAATTTCCGGATAGTTGCAAATGATTGTCCAGGTACAATTCGCCATAATACAAATCATTATCTTTAGCTTTAGAATTGACGGCTTTAAAATTATCAGCATCGATGGCTAAGTCAAAACCAAAATTACTAAAATTGGCACTGTCAATTTTTCCGTTAATGGCTAAATCATTGTCTTTTTCATCTTTTATAATAAAATTATCAAAAAGAATAGCAGTGGGTGTAAATACAATTTTATCGTTTATTGATTTAAATTTTGCATTAAGTTGCTTCACTTTGAAACCAATTTCATTGAACTGTAATTCTCCTATTACTTTGGGTTGGGTTGTATTTCCCGTTATTTCAAAATTTCCTGTCAAAAAACCCGTGCTTTCAGTTATGTTATCCAATGTAAAACCCTGAATGCTTTTTAAATTCAGTTTATCGATGTCGAGATTCATATCAAAACTGCTGTCAGTAGTCTTGTAATTTCCTTCTAAATTGACTTGATTTCCCTGACCTGTAATCTCAACTACGGCATCATATTGGTTGGCGATCGCATTATTTACTTTGATACTAATGTTTCCGATTGTATCTTTTTTGAAAGTAAAATTTTCAATGTTTAAATCTGAAGTAAAAAGGGGCGTGGTGCTTATATTTTTGACCAATGCATTTCCAGTGATTTTACCGCTCATTTGTAGATCGCCTTTTTCAACGAAACTGGTAATAGTTTTTATGTCAAAATCTTTGAAATCAATTGCTATTGGCGCATTTGCTTCCTGCGATTGCGATTGTATAAGGATTTTACTTCCATCTTTACTCAATTCGAAATTATCAGCATAAATTCCTTTTTTGCCAAAGCGAATTAAATTGTCTTGTACTATTGTCCAAGAATCATAGTTTAGCAACAAATTAGTGGGATCAAGATTTATGTCGTTATTCCCGTTGGTAGCTTTTAATGTTCCTGCAATTAAATATCTTTCTATATCTTTTGAATCTTTTAACTGCACCGTATAATTCACAATATTTTTTTGCACTTTACCGGAAATACTGGTGTGAGGCAATTGAATTTGTTTGTTTTGAATGTCATCAACTACAAAGCTGTAAACAAGAGAATAGTCTTTAGTATCTACAGTAAGGACTGCATTTGTAATCGTATTTTCTCCATAAATTAATTTTGGAATCGTACCATTCAAAACGATAGAGTCGTTAACAGAGTTGTATCTTCCTTGTATATTAATAGGTTCCAGACTTTTCAAATCAGGAATAAGTTTTAATAGAAGAGGACTGTCCTTTACGCCAATTTTAAAAATAAATTCTTGTTTCTCAACTACTTTTTTTCTAGAATTTGGTTCGCTGTCGTAATACTTTGCAATAGAATTTGACAACGCAGTTGCTATAGTTGACAACTTGTATTTTCCATAGGCACTCACATCTAACATTGGAGATTTCAATGCGAATGTATTTTTTTCAGCACTGGATGTGGCGACTGCGCTAATGGAATCAATTACAAATTCTTCTTTAGCATTTACTATGGTAATGTTGTGCGCATCTACCGTTCCGTTGAGGTAATCAAGATTTACCGATTGAATATCAGCATCGACAACACCTCTAATTTTTAGTGGGCCAGCATGCAGATTCAGTTTCTCCAAGTCAGCGATATCTAAATTCAGTTTTAATTTTCCGGTAGGATATTTGTCTTTAAAACTTCCGCTGCTCACCAAATCAAAGGTCAGATTACGATCTTTTGCAAAAGCAGTTGCTTTAAAATTTCCATTGCGAATAGTTCCTTTTACGTTTACATTTTGGTATGTATATTTATTATAATAGGCTTTTAAAATACTTCCGTTTAAAGATGCAGTTGCTGTTTTTGGATCAAAACCAGTCCCTTTTATGGTTGCTTTTAAAGTTACTTTTCCAATGGAGTCGTTTTTGATAAATTTCCCTAAATCAAAATTATTAAGTTCTGTTTGGGCGTCATATTTTTCGTAATTTTTTCTACTTTGGTCAAATTTAGCTTTGATTTTTGCGTTGCCATAACTGCTTACAATATTCATATCAGTATTAAAATTAGCAATGGTTCCTTTAAAAATTCCCTTGACGTTAAATTTTGGCGGTAACTGAATCGAATTAGGAATGGTTCCTTTGGGTAAAAAACCAACGAAATCTTTCGAACCGGATTGTAAGTTTTTAATGTTTAAGTCAAAATAGGCTTTGTTGACATCCGGTAAACCGATGATTCTGCCGCTTGCCGCTACTTTTGTAGTTCCTATACCGCTGATTTCGATACTTGGAAATTCAATGTTTTTTAATTTTCCTTTTACAATTCCATCGATCAGCAATATTGCATTGGGATTGCTCATAAATGGGTTCGTATTATTTAAAGTAGGAGCAAAAAGCAAAATATCTTTAATTCCCAGTTTGCTCTTTTTCAAATTGGCTGTGAGGCCTAATTCTCCCGGATTATTAGCCAATGATTCAATGGAAGGATAGCCAATTCTAATTTCATCCTTCAGTTCTGTTTGTGGGGTTTTTAAAAATAATTTTTTAAAAAAAGCATTCTTTTTGCCGTAGAAAAATTCCGCCTTAAAGGATTGAATGTTCAAACCGCTTTTGTCTTTAACCGTTAATGAATTGGCAATTCCTGAAATATTTTCCGGATTGTAATTCAGTACATCGACCTGTAAGTTTAGATTGGTGATATTCAAATGGTTGTAATCAATTCCTTTTTGAACTGTTGCAACAGTATTATTGTCGTACCGAAAGTTTACTCGTTTGAATTCCGTTTTGTTTATTTTGACTTGCCAATTGTTGGATGCAGTATTTATCGCTTCTTTTGTAGGCTTGATTATATCGACTTTATCAAAAGCTAAAGCACCTTCTACACCTATTAAATCAAGACTTTCAATAATTGCGAACTGATTGTTAAGGTCAATTTTATCAATTTTAGCGAGCAATTTTTTTAAATAAAAGTTGGTGGAAAGTTTAGTTTCGTCACTTTCATATTCGAAATCGATTCTTGCCAAATCAATTTCACCTAATTTTAATTTTAAGATGGATTCTGGTGCGTTCTTTGTCGCTGCCACTTTGGTTGCATTGGATATTTGAACTAAACCTTGCTTTAATTTAAGTTGTAAACCATTGATTTTTGCTTTTGGAATTTCAAAATTCATTTCATTTAAATCGAAAGTTTTAATTTTCGTCTCAAAATGCCTAAGATTAGCGTAAATATCATTTTTTGTGACAGCATCGGTAAAATTAAACTTGATGCGATCGAGCTTAATTTCTTCGACAGAAAACTGCATTGGTGGCGAATCACTCTCCTGTTTCTTTGGCGAAGCAAATGCTTTTATGATGTAATCAAAATTAAAAACGGCTTTGGAATCTCTATTTAAATTGGCTGAAATCCCCACTAATTCTAATGAGTTGATTTCTACTTTGTTGTTTATCAATTGAAACAGACTAATATCGGCAGCTAGTTTTTCGCCCGCAAAAAGAGTGTCTTTTTTTTGATCTTCAAAATAAACACCTATCAGAACGACTTTTTTTGGAAATTTAATAGCGAGACTATCAACCCTCACTTTGGTTTTTATTTTTTCTTCGAGATAAGTCACCGCTTTTTCTTTGGCATAATTCTGAAAAGAGGGTATTTGTATAACCACAAACAGAATTAAGAACAATAGGAATATGGATCCTATTATCCAAAGGAAAATTTTTAAACCTTTCTTTAAATATGTTTTCAAATGAGGTGTGTTTTTTGGTTAAAATTAACCAATTTTAATCAGAAATGCAATCTTGTGTGCAAATGGATGTACATACAAAGGTTAAAAATTGAAAACGCAATACATTATATAATTCAAAAATAATGTTGCAAAATTGCTAAAAGGTATTGTAATTCATTGAAGCGTTTTACGTTTTATATCTGGGGATTTCATTAAAATTTTGTGCTTGTTTTTCGTCTAACACTAGATCTTTTACAGCCATTACCATTGCTTTATTTGAAGTAAAAAGTTCTCTGTTGAAGTTGATTACCGTTGTAATGTCAATGTCTTCAATAGGTGTGAGTTGTACTTCAGAGTAAAATGTGTTGAGCGCTGAGCTGTATTTGTTTTCTATGGTGTCAAATTGAATCTTCAATTCTTCAAAACCGGTCTTTTTTTCTGTGTTCAAAACCGCATTTAATTTAAGGTAGAGTTCTTGAGTTTCTTTTTTATATTGCAGGAAAAATTGATATTTAATTTCCTTTGAGGAATTGCTGAGGTTTGTAATGTTGCTACCAATGTCTTTTATACTTTTCACCCCGTGCATGGAGCTTCGCACTGACGAAATCAATTGGTTCAGTACTGAATTTTGTTCACTATTTAATTTCATTCTTAATTTTAAATAAAAAGCGTGTAATTCGCCTTGCAACTGTTTTAGGAATTCATATTTTTCTTCGGTAGTTTTTGAATCAAAATTTCTTTTCTCATTGATTTCCTTATAATACATATGTTGGTCAAGTTCATGGGTTTCAATTTTGAATAATTCTAAATTGAAAAGCATCGAGTTGTGAATGAAATATCTGGTCTCTCTTCGAAATAAATCCAAAGCTGTTTCAGGTTCATCGATTGATGCATGGTTTATAAATGCTGCCGTCGAACCATCTGTATTTTTGAAAAAACGTTCCAAAAAAATGGTAAATAAATTCAAAACTGGAAGAAATACTAGTATAGCCATCAAATTAATTAAACTCGAAAAAGCGACCAACCCAATAAGTGGATCTTTGATTTTTAGGATATCGGTCAGTAGTAAAAGAATAGGTCTGAGCAATACAAAAGCAATGGCAGTAATAAAAATATTAATCAATAAATTGCCAAGTGCCACTCGTTTTTTGCAAGCATTTCCGCCGATAGCACTCACTACTATTTTTATGATGGTGCCAGTTTCACTACCCAAAACGATTGCCGCAGCCATGGGAAATTCAATTACTCCAGCGTTGAGCGCGCTCAGGGTAAGTGCCATAGTTACGGAACTCGATTGAACAACCAGCGTAATTATAAAACCAACTATCACAAAAATTATAAGTGGTTTTGATGCATACTGTGAAAAATCAAAATATTGAACCTGAGCTTCCATGGCAGTTTTCATAAACGAAAGACCGATAAACATTAAACTAAATCCCAGAAGAAAATAGGAAACATATTTTATAGTTTTCCGATTTCCGAGAAGGATTAGGAGAAAGCCTCCTACAAAAACTGCCGGATAAGCAATCACTTCTATATTGGTTTTAAAACCAACCGTTGCGACGAGCCAACTTGCAAGCGTAGTTCCCAAATTTGCCCCTAGAATAATGGCCATCGCATTTTTCAGCGTAAAAACTCCTGCACCCACAAATGCCAAAACCATCAACGAAACCATTGAACTACTTTGAAGAATCCCAGTGACTATTGTTCCGCCAGCTACTGCGCCGAGGTTGTTTTTTGTGATTCGTTGTAAAAACAATTTAAAATTTCTTCCCGAAAGATTCTTTAAGGATTCCTCCATAAGATACATGGCGAAAAGAAACAAACCCACGCCAGCAGAAATTTTTAATATTGTATTGAGGGTTTCCATAGTTAAAAAATAGAACTAAAGATACTTATAATTGATCATTTAATCTTTTCGTAACAACATATTTGTAAGCTCAGATTTAAAAAAAGTAAAGACTTTATGATTTTTAGATATAGAACACAACTTTTCTTGGATTAAGCGTTTTTTAACTAACACCCAATAGTTTTTTAGGAAAACTGTTTCTCCAGCCCGCTTAATGATCCAAAATCGAAATATTATCAGCGGTTCTTTCGATATGAATCAAACGATTTGGATTAAATATAATGTTTGGATTACTGATGTAAAAAGAGAGTTTATGAAGATTGTTGGTTAAATAATTGTATAAAAAAACGGTAAACGCATATTTATTAGCAGTTTACCGTTTTTTATTTGTGACCTTGACTGGATTCAAACCAGTAACCTCTTGAGCCGTAATCAAGTGCGCTATTCAGTTGCGCCACAAGGCCTTGATTCGGGTGCAAATATAGGTGTAATTGTGTAATTTGCAAGTCTAAATTTATAAAAAAAATAAAAAATATAACACTTAAGAATTATATACGTGATATTCAGGGATTTCGTAAAGCAGTAATTTTATTTAATGATATATCTCCTTTAGTAATTGACCGCAAAGCAAGGGAATAATGCTTAAATATATTGCTTTCGTTGCTTGCAGATAAAAAAATGGAACGTGTTCAAGAACAATTTGACGAAAGGAATTGAGTATTATCAATGATTATTCACTGTATTGCATGCGGCTAAAAACAATTATTTTGTAAAAATAAGATTACTTTTATTAATACCTCAGGAAAGTATCGCCTGATTTTATTCCCATTGCCAATTCTTCCAGATTAGTGTTTTCGAGCATGAAAGCCAATTCATTTCTGATGGCCTTGAATTTATCGTGAACCGGGCAGGGATGATCTTCAGAGCAGTAACTTAATCCCAGACCGCAACCGGTAAAAACGCGATCTCCATCTAGTGCCGTTACAATTTGGGATAGTTTTATTTGGCTCATAATTTCTTTTGGGATTTCAAATCCGCCGCCAACACCTTTTATAGAACGGATAATACTAGCCTTGGATAATATCTGTAAAATTTTGGCTGTAAAAGCCTCAGGAGAATCTATTTTTTCAGCAATATCTCTAAGCCCAACTCTATTATTTTGATAGGATTCGGATGCTATAAAAATGGTGGCTCGAATTCCGTATTCGCAGGTTTTAGAAAACATAGTTGTTTTTTTACAAATTTATAGAAATACTTGCTATTCCTTTTGAATATTCTTTATTCTTTGAGTTGCCTACTTTTTTAGATCCAAAAAGGATCATCGTCCTTTTCTACAAAAGACGTTTCGGTATGCATTACTTTGATTTTAGCCAATTGGTCTTGAGTGGCTATTTTTTGGATTTCAACAAATAAAATGCGTTCCTCAAAACGAATGTGTGCTTCCAATTCTTCTTCAATGAGACCTAGAGACTTTTCTAGATCGAAAGTTTGCTTGAATAAGCGTTTCAATCTACGATGCTCTGCCAACGCTCGTTTTATAAGTTCATTTTCTGCACCTAAAATGGGAAAGATGTGTTTTTCTTCCAATTCAAAATGCGGTTTCAAATGCGTTTTAAAAAACCAGTCCAAATATTTTTTGATGCGATCAGGTTCAATCTGTTTCGAAAAACCGGTTCGTATTTTCCAACACAATTGTAAAGCATGATGATGATCGTGGCTTAAAGGTTGTAATTCCGGAGCTCTTTTTAATGGTTTACTTGATGTCATAATATATAAATTTAAAACCCGCCAAAACGAATGTAAGAACCAAAAATGAGCATCAATGCACCAATTATTGTAACGGATAGAATATGAAAAGCCATTTCAGGCAACTTGTCTGGATTATTTTTAAGTTTGGGAATTATCCTAAACTGTGCACTCAAGGCGAAGGCTACGGTCAAAAACAATAAAAGTAATTTAGTAGAAATCACTTTCTCAAAAGGAGTGGCAAACTGGAACCAATATTCAATGCTAACGCCATATTTGTACGCCATAAAAATTCCCGTAACGACCAGTAAAACCAAGGCCGTCATTCCCACAGGTTCATACTTCTTTTCGTAATTTAAAATGATGCTCGGGTCTTTCTCTTTCAAGGCTTGTGGCAAATGACCAAAGAGCAACAATAAATGTCCGCCCACCCAAACTGTGGCGCTTAAAAGATGAATAATTAGCAATAAATGATGGTTCATGTAAATTTTATTTGTTTTTAAAGATACGCTTTTGTCAGCAATTTAACCTTAGAATCAACCTCTAAAATATACTTTAATACGTGCAGTGGAAAGATTTTCCTTTTCTAATTCCCTAACAGAATATCCCAGTTTTTCTAACGTTGTCGCTCCATTTACAAAATGCTGGAGGTAATAATTTCCCTCATAGTTGTGCAGCTCTAAATACTGTATCATGGCGTGCATGTGATTCTTATCTATCAAATCTGAATGTACCGTGGTGCGGACTTCAAACGGGAGGTTATTTTCTACTAATAAATGCAGCGATTTTTCAAAAGGCAGAAAAAGATTGGACTGTGTTATCTTTTTAAAATGAGCGGGCATCGCTTTAAAATCCAGCGCCACATAATCAATCAATTGCTTTTCAAGTAACTGTTGTAAAACATCCGGTCGTGAACCATTACTGTCAATTTTTACTAGAAAGCCCAGTTTTTTGACTTCGGTTATGAGTTGAATACTATTTTTGTGCAACAGGCATTCGCCTCCGCTAAAAACCACCGCGTCCAGCAAATTTTTTCTGGAATGAAGAAAAGTAAGCGCTTTTTCGAATGAAATAGTTCCTTTTCCAAGCACGATTTCAGGATTGTAACAATACAAACAACGCATATTACAGCCTGCAAACCAAAGAATGCAAGCCGATTTATGCGCATAATCTAATAAAGTGAAAGGCGTTATGCTGTAAATGGGAGTATTAACATTTTCCTTCACTGAAATGAGTTCGCTGTTTGTGTTCTCCTTTTTTTCCAATGTTGAAACTTTCTACGGGTCTGTGATAGCCCATTACTCTTGTATACACTAAACATTTGGTTCTCAAATGTTGGTTTTGTTCTAAAATCGGGTTGGATTCTGTTTTCATATTTTTTTATGGTTTAAAAAATTAAAATTATTTTTTTGAACCATTAAGAAATTGAGAACATTAAGTGTGATTTGGCTTAATGGAACTTAATTTCTTAATGGTTTTAAAGTTTTATAACTCAACTTTACATCTTGAACTTTTTTCTTCAATGAGAATTTCATCGCATTTCGGGCAATATTCATGTTCACCATTCAAATACCCATGAACCGAGCACACGCTAAACACTGGCGTAACGGTAATGTATGGCAATTTAAAATTGGATATTACTTTCTTTACAAACTGTTTACAGGCTTCCGGAGAACTGATTTTTTCACTCATATATAAGTGTAAAACCGTTCCTCCGGTATATTTACATTGCAATTCGTCTTGTAAAAACAACGCTTCAAAAGGATCTTCGGTGTGATCCACCGGAATCTGGGAACTGTTCGTATAATAAATATTGTCGCCCTGTCCGGCTTGTAAAATGTTTGGGAAACGTTTTTTGTCTTCTTTGGCAAAACGATAGGTGGTGCCTTCGGCCGGTGTGGCTTCCAGATTGTATAAATTTCCGGTTTCTTCCTGGAATTCTTTCATTCGATTCCGAATGTGCTCCAAGATTTCTGATGCAAATTCTATTCCTGACGATGAAGTGATAGCGTCTTGATTTCCAGTAAAATTTGCAATCATTTCGTTCATTCCGTTTACACCAATGGTCGAAAAGTGATTTCTGAAATGTTGCAGATATCGTTTGGTGTACGGATACAAACCTCGGTCGTACATTTCTTGGATAAATACTCGTTTTTTCTCTAAAGTAGATTTAGAAATATATAATAATCGATCTAATTGTTTAAATAATTCGGCTTTATTCCCTTTGAATAAATAACCCAAACGCGCCATATTAATGGTCACTACGCCAATGCTTCCTGTCATTTCAGCACTCCCAAAAAGTCCGTTTCCACGTTTTAATAGTTCTCTTAAATCGAGTTGCAAACGACAGCACATGCTGCGAACGGCATTGGGTTTGTATGCGTTTTCGTTTTCTACTTTATTGCCGTTTTCATCCAAAACATATTGACTTCCAATGAAATTCTGGAAATATGATGAACCGATTTTGGCTGTGTTTTCAAAAAGCAAATCGGTATTTTCTCCATCCCAATCAAATTCTTCAGTGATATTTACCGTCGGAATAGGGAAGGTGAAGGGCTGTCCGTTGGCATCGCCTTCGGTCATTACCGTGTAATACGCTTTGTTGATGAGATTCATTTCTTTTTGAAAATGTTCGTAACGCAATTCGGTTACTTTTGTAACGCCTCTTTCCCTGGCGCGCAATAATAGATCGTAATCAAAATTGTTTTCGAAAAAATGGTAGTCATTTTTCGTCGGAATTTGCGTTTTCAAATCATCGGGAACGACCCAGTCCAAAGTGATATTCGTGAAAGGCGATTGTCCCCAACGCGCAGGAACATTCAAATTGTAGACAAAACTACGAACGGCTTTCAAGACATCCTCAAAAGACAAATCATCTTTGAAAACATAGGGAGCCAAATAGGTGTCAAACGAACTGAAGGCTTGCGCTCCAGCCCATTCGCTTTGCAAAATCCCTAGAAAATTAGCCATTTGTCCCAAAGCTTCTCTAAAATGCGAAGGCGCTTTGCTTTCCACGCGTCCGCGAACGCCATTAAAACCATCGTTGAGTAATACCCGCAGACTCCAACCGGCGCAATATCCGGTCAAGCAATCTAAATCATGAATGTGAATGTCGCCATTGCGATGCGCATAACCCTCCTCTTTTGTATATACTTTGTCGAGCCAATAATTAGCAATAATTTTTCCGGCAACATTATTGACCAATCCAGCATTAGAATAGGAGGTATTGGCATTGGCATTGATGCGCCAATCCGTTTGTTCAATGTATTCTTCGATGGTTTGCGTGCTGTCAACATACGTGGTGTCCTCGTTTATACCATTCACATGTTCGCGTTGCAACTTGCGCGTATGTCTAAACAACATAAAGGAACGCATGACTTCGAAATATTGTTTTTCAAAAAGGTTTTTCTCGATTAAATCCTGAATTTCCTCCACGGCCCAGGTTTCTTTGGATTGTAAATCCTGAATAATTTTTTCGAAAAGAATTTCATCAAATGCTATGGAAACACTCTGAAAGCTTTTTTCAATTACGTCTTTTATTTTGAAAGGTTCAAAAGGTTTGTATTCGCCGTTTCTTTTGATAACATATTTTTCCATAGCATGCGATGATTTTATATTATAGTGGTGGAGTGTGTTTTATTCTTGTTCGGAGAATTTTTTTTCTAAGAGCATAGCGCTTGGAAACAAAATATTATTTTCTAAATGAATGTGTTTGTGTAAATCCTGCTCAAAATCAGCTAGCATGGAGTAAGTCACACGGAAGGTAGTGCAACCATCGGCCGGTGGTGTATAATTATTGGTTAATGCAGCTATTTTAACAAAACGGTCTCCCTCGACTACATGTTCCTCCATCATCATGGCTATCGGATTTTTTACGGTTCCAAATTGTGGTTTCACAATGTTTTCCTCTGTAATGGCTGCTTTTGCCATTTTTTTGATAAAAGGAAACAACATCAATTCTTCTTTTTTCATATGTTGCGCTAATTCGCCTGCACAACCAATAAAGAGTTCATTAATTTCGAATAATTCAGGATGATTTGCGCCATGTACTTTGCACAGTTTGTCTAAAAAAGGAAGTAAAATTCGCGTTTTTTCTTCTACATAACGGTGATGCGTTTTCTCAATATAATCGGCCAGTAGGTCCAAAGGCCAAATTTTGAAATCAATGGCACTATCATTTTTGGTTGCCAAAACCGTGTTTATCTGTTCCATTAATTGCTCCGTGTCAACGTCTTTTTTTTCGCAAGCTTCCTCGATTGTTCGATTTCCTTTGCAGCAAAAATCAATTCCGTATTTTGAAAATATTGCTGCTGTTCTAAAATCTTTTGCAACGTATTCTCCGATTGTTATTTTCTCTAAAGTTTCCATAAGTTCTGTTTTCGATTATAATTTATTTAGGCAAAATTAAGCATTATTTTTAATAAAGGATAATTTTATCCGAAATAAATTTTTAAACATTTATAGTTGATAAAAATTTAATTATCAATGCATTATAACTATTTTTTATTTGTATTTTATCTTTTTAATAGTAACAATAAAAATAGAATTGGAATATGATTTTTATCATGTTTTAGCTTTTTATAAAGTCATTAATTTGCAACAAACAAATAAAGGACATTTTTGTCTTTTATTAGAATTAGAGTAAATTTATTAACAAACAAAAACAAATACTTATGCTTTCAAAATCACAGGCAAGAGCATTTTTTTTAGGAGGAACATTAGTCACCTTTTTAATCTTTATAGGATTGACTATTTATTCGTTCATGCCAAGGAATGATCAAACAAACTACAGTAAGATTACTAAAGAAGTAGTGAGAGGAAAAGAAATTTGGGAGACCAACAATTGTATGGGCTGTCATACTATTATGGGCGAAGGAGGCTATTATGCTCCCGAGTTAACAAAAGTACTGGAGCGTCGCGGCGAAGGATATATCAAAGCGGTTTTGATGTCGCCAATTCCATGGGCACCAAATGGGCGAAAAATGGTAGCTTATAAAATGAATGAAGCGGATGCCAATGCCATGGTTGCCTATTTCCAATGGGTTGGAAAATTAGATTTAAATGGTTTCGACCGAATCGTTTCCCCTTTAGCTAAAGAAAACAATTAAAATTTTTAAAAATGAAATATAAATCACAGAAAGTAGCCTACTGGTTTTTTGCATTGTGCATGCTTTTGTTCTCGCTGCAAATCATTTATGGCTTTATCATGGGCTTTGACCGAATAGGAATTCAAGGTTTACATGAAATTATTCCTTTTAACGTGGCACGAGCGGTGCATACTAATTTGTTAGTGGTATGGTTGTTAACCGGTTTTATGGGTGCGGCGTATTACATTATTCCCGAAGAAGCGCAACGCGAATTAATAAGCGTGAAATGGGCGTATGTTCAACTGATTTCGTTAGCCATTGTGGGCGTTGTTACAATAATTGGCTTTCACTTCAACCATTGGGAAGGAAGAAAATTTCTTGAAATTCCAAGAGAGTTGGACTATTTAGTAGTTGTAAATGTGCTGTTGTTCTTATTCATAATTTTGGGCACACTTTTCAAAGGAAAACGACAAACTACTACGGCTTTGGTACTAACAATGGGATTATTTTTTTCAGCCCTGCTTTACATACCCGGAATGATTTGGTTTGACAGCCAGGTAATGGATTCTTTTTTCCGTTGGTGGGTGGTTCACTTGTGGGTTGAAGGTGTTTGGGAATTAATTATGGGAGGTATTCTTTCGTTCTTATTGATCAAGTTAACTGGAGTGGACAGAGAGGTAATCGAAAAATGGTTGTACGTAATTGTTGGGCTTACTTTTCTTTCCGGAGTTTTGGGAACGGGACATCATTACTACTACATTGGAGTAAATAAAATTTGGTTAATCGTTGGTGGTATTTTCTCTGCATTAGAACCTTTGGCTTTCTTAGCAATGGCATTATTTGCTGTAAACATGTACAGAAAAGGGGAAAAAAGTCATCCGAACAAAATTGCTTTATTCTGGACTATTGGTTCGGCTATCGTTTCTTTTGTGGGTGCGGGATTACTTGGTTTTGCGCATACAATGCCACAAACAAACTTGTATACGCATGGAACTTTAGTAACGGCAATGCACGCTCATTATGCATTCTGGGGCGCTTATGCGATGATTGTTCTTGCGATGATTAGTTATGCTTTACCCAATTTAACGGGACGTAAACGATACGAAAGCGCACAGGGAATGATGGCTTTTTGGTTATCCAATATTGGAATTTTGGGGATGACCGTAGCCTTTGGTGTTGCAGGAGTTGCTCAGGTGTATATGGAGCGAAAAATGAAAATGGATTTCATGGTCGTTCAAAGCGAAATTAGCATCCACTTTGTAGTACTGCTTATTTGTGCCACCATGTTTACTATCGGAATTGGTATGTTTATTTTTGATTTTATCAAATACGGTAGACCTACTGATGAAGCTTTGGAGTCCGACAATCACGGACATAAAGTAGATGGATATAAAATCGATAATCATATAATTGAAAATCTAGCAGGAACAAGTGCGAAAAAAGGAAAAACAGTGATTTAAAACTGAAACCTTTTTGTGTAACAGAATACTTAAAATAAAATTTCCAGAATGCTTTAACTACTGTTTTTTAGAATTGCATTTCCGAAGAAACAACAGTTATCGTGTTCTGGTTTTTTTCTAAAATAAAAAAAATGTTAGCAAATATCCCATATTATCACGCCGTAGGCAAAGAAAAAGAGGTCTTTGAACACGCCTATAAAAACAAAATACCTTTCCTGTTGAAAGGACCAACCGGAACTGGAAAATCCCGTTTTGTCGAGTTCATGGCACATCAATTGGATAAAAAAATTATCACGATTAGTTGTCACGAAGAAACTTCATCTACAGATTTAGTAGGACGATTTATAATTAAAGGTGCCGAAACGGTGTGGCTGGATGGTCCATTAACCACTGCCGTAAAAGAAGGAGCCATCATTTATCTAGATGAAATTGCCGAAGCGCGGCCGGATGTTATTGTAGCCATTCACTCCCTGACGGATCACAGAAGGGAATTATTCATAGACAAATTAGGCGAATCCGTAAAAGCGCACGACGATTTTATGTTGGTTGCTTCCTTTAATCCTGGTTATCAAAGAGGTTTTAAAGAGTTAAAACCATCGACTCGTCAGCGATTTATTGCCGTTTCTTTTGAATATCCGGAAACGAAAATTGAAATTGAAATTTTGGTAAAGGAAACTAATGTTGATCCTGATGTTGCCAAAAAACTGGTAGCCATTGGAAATAAAATCAGAAACCTAACCGAATTGGGGTTGACAGAAACCGTTTCGACCCGACTTTTAGTGGATGCCGCCAAAATTATTCATTCGGGTCTTCCAAAACGATTGTCGGTTCATGTGGCTATTGTGGAACCGTTAACCGATGATTTGCAAACCGTGGAAGCATTGAAGGATTTATGTGATTTGATGATATAATAAAAAGTAATCAGTGGTCATTGCGAGGAACGAAGCAATCACACTCGCATAGATTGCTATTTATATACTGGATAATCTGGATGAGATTGCTTCGTTCCTCGCAATGACAAAAAACTAAGAAAAAATGGGTTTCGAAATAGATGAATATATAGTTGGGAAGTTATTCAGACACTTAAAAAAAAGTAAAAAGATACATCCCGAAATTATTGCAAGAACTGTAACACTTAGTGATATAAAACCTCGATTGACTATTTTGGCTCGCGCTTTGACCGGGAAACCAATCGAAATTTTCCCTGCCGAAAGAGAAGGAGGATATAAAAACAATAATTTTTTTCTTCCTATTTCTTTTTCCAAATTGCCAACGAAAAAAGAGAACCTTACTTTTTATCTTTTTAGAATTTTGTACCTGGGCGTGCAGCAGCGATTGAATTTGAATTGGACTTTTGAAGATAAAGACCAACCTTTGGCACTTTCTCAACGAAAAGCATTTGAAACATCAGAAGCTGTTTTAGCCATTTTGTTTGAAGAATTTTCTATCGATAAAAAGTTTCATACCGAAGCAAAACAGCATTTCATTCAAAAGGAAAATGGAAAAAATACTCCTGATTTTTCTTGGCTGTATGGCAAATGGATGCAAAATGAAATAGAAAAAAACAGCAATACCATTCTCGAAAATTTCTCTGATAAAACCAAAAAAGCGAATGAAAATCAAGCTTTAACGACTTTAAAAACAAAAGCGGTAGAAGAAGTGATTACTGTTGAGGTCGATAAAAAACAACAGGAAGATTATGTCTTGCTGCATAATTTCGAAAAAGTGGAAACTGCCGAAGAATTCAATGGAACCTGGCGTGACTTTGACGGTTCTGACGAATTGGAAGAGCATCAGGAAGCATTGGAAGAGTTGAATATGAAATACACGGTTCGCGTTGATGATACGGTGCATTCCGTTTATCAATCTGATTTTATTGAGAATACTTCCATTTCCGAAAGTGCCGAAATTGATGCCAAAGGATTGCATCTAACGTATAACGAATGGGATTTTAGCAAGCGTATTTACAAGGAGAATTTCTGTAAAGTATATCCGAAATTACAACAGAAAACGGACCCGAATTATTATAAAAAGACCATTACAAAAAATGCTTCGACCTTATTGGGTTTGCGAAAAATGCTGACCAATGTCAATAACAGAATGCAACAGCAAAAACGCCAAGCACAAGGCGACGAATTTGATATTGACGCCATTACGGATTTGTATATTGATGTTCATTCGAAACGTACGCCATCAGAAAATGTATACATTTCAAATCGGAAAAAAGAGAAGGATTTATCGATTCTAATCCTTTTGGATATTAGTCTTTCCAGTGATGGATATGCCGCGGGAAATCGTGTGATTGATGTAGAGAAAGAAGTTTCCATTCTTTTTGGCGAAATCTTAAACGAATTCAATATCGATTTTTCTATTGACAGTTTTTATTCCAAAACGCGAAATTTTTCGACCTATTTAACGGTAAAAGATTTTGATGAAAACTGGAATGTTGCCAAACATAAAATTGGAGCCATTGAACCTAATGGCTATACCAGAATTGGAGCCGCTTTGCGTCATGCCGGAGCACGACTCGATAAAAGAAACACTAAGAATAAATGGGTTATCCTGATATCTGACGGCAAACCCAATGATTATGATAAATACGAAGGAAAGTACGGCATCAAAGATGTGAAACAAGCGCTTCGTGAACTCAATAACAGGAATATTAATTCGTATGCTTTGGCTATTGAAACTCAGGCAAAATATTATCTGCCACAAATGTTCGGGCAAAATCACTATCAAATCTTAACAACACCAGTTGAACTATTGCGATCGTTGGTGCAATTGTACGAAAAAATTAAACATCAAAAATAAATACTATAATGAACGATATTTCCAATACCACAACACTTCCGGAAGGACATCCGGTTCAAATTTACTTTCAGGAAAAGGACATTATTCAGGCACTTTTGGAAGAATTAACAACAACAAATCCTGAGGATGATTTTCAAAAATATACTAATATATTCAATCAGCTGTCTACTATTGAAAAACGATTTGCCCGAAAAGAAAATCAGCTTTTTCCGTTTTTAGAAAAAAAAGGATGGAACGGTCCTTCTCAAGGAATGTGGTCCTTTCATGATAATTTACGAGAGCAATTCCGTTTAATTCAGTACTATCTTAAAATGAATAATCCGGAAAAAATTATTGTGAATACTCCTTTTCTGGTCAATGGAATTACCAGATTGATGCAGATGGAAGAAACGGTTTTGTTTCCAAATGCGATAAATCTTCTTACCGAATCTGACTGGATTGAAATGCGCAAAGGCGAAGAAGAAATTGGCTGGATGCTGACAGAAACTCCTGCTTCTTATCCAAAACAAGAATACATTCACCCAAGTGAAGATTTTACGAAAAGAGAAATGTCTTTTTCACTCGAAAATACGGCTCATTATGATGAAGGTTACATGACAGTGGAGCAGGTAAATTTACTTTTCAAAACAATGCCGTTAGATCTGACTTATGTTGACGAAAATGATAAGGTTATTTTCTATAATCGGGGAGAAGAGCGTGTGTTTCCAAGAAGTGCCGGGATTATTGGCCGTGAAGTAAAATTTTGTCATCCACCAAAAAGTGTGGGAACGGTTCTTAAAATCCTAGACGAATTTAGAAAAGGAACAAAAAACGAATCCTCATTTTGGATTAATTACAAAGAACGCCTGATTTATATTCGGTATTTCGCGGTCAGGGATGCTGATAAGAACTACAAAGGCGTCATCGAAATGTCACAGGATATTACTGATATCAAGAAAATAGAAGGCGAAAAAAGATTACTAGACTGGGAATAAAATATTTTTAAATAAAGATTAAAATGAACACAATCAAAATCGATTACAAAAACATCTACTACCCTCCAGGAGGTATTTTAATGTGGATTATTATTTTTCTGGAACTTCTTACTTTTGGGATGGCACTTGTTGCATTTGTTTACTACGGAAAAGAGCAACCCGAATTGTTTCATCAGGCAAGGTTGCAACTCAATACTACTTATGGAGCAGTAAACACTATTTTTTTGTTGACAAGTGGTTTCTTTATGGCCAATGCTGTGGTGGAGTTTAAAAACAATAACCGTTTAAAGTCGTCTATGTATTTTAAATTGACGATGCTTGGTGGAACGTTGTTTTTAATATTAAAGGCAGTAGAATACTATCATAAAATAGATGCGGGGATTTCATTGGATACCAACATGTTTTTTACTTTTTACTGGATGCTAACCGGCTTTCATTTGATACATGTTATTATGGGTTTAGTGATTTTAATTTGTACGAATTATGAAATAACCAAGAAAAATTCCGATATGGGCGTTGACGATGTCGAAGCCTGTGCTGCTTTCTGGCATATGTGTGATTTGATTTGGCTATTACTATTTCCTGTTCTTTACTTAATTTTTTAGAAAATGAAAAAAACACTTTTTATTACGTACGGATTGTTGATTTTATTGACGGTTTCAACCGCTTTGATCTCTAATACAATGACTGTTTCTCGCCTTACTATTATTTTAATTATGGGCTTATCGGTATTTAAATTTCTTTTGGTTTCTTTCAAATTCATGGAGCTTAACAAAGCAAATGCTTTTTGGAAAGTAAGTTTGATTTCGGTTTTAGGATTGATCGTTTTAGGGTTAATTTTGTAAAATAAATTCTTAAAAAAAGGTGGAAAACATGACAAATGTCATAATAAAGGATAAAAGTGTCTTTTATTTTTGTACTATCAATCACGATAAATTTAACACCTGATTATTATGGAAATCACATTTAATTTTAACAAACGGAGTAGGGTAATAGCTACCGCTTTTTTTGTAGCCCTCGGTCTATTTTCATGTTCAAAAATTGAAGAAAAAGACGCGGCATATTATGAGCGTATTACGGTAGAAGGTCAAACTACAGCTGAACTGACTGCACCACCTTTTGTACCTAAACCAGTGGGCGATCGTGCCGCTACGAAGTTGGTTGTGAACATGGAGATTAAAGAACAAGAGGGCGAAATGCTTGATGGTGTTAAATATACCTATTGGACCTTTGGGGGATCAGTTCCTGGAAGTTTTATAAGAACTCGAGTTGGTGATGAGGTGGAATTTCATTTGAAAAATCACCCAGATAATAAAATGCCGCATAATATAGATTTACACGCGGTAACTGGACCAGGTGGAGGAGCAACCTCTTCATTAGTGGCACCGGGACATGAAAAAGTATTTAATTTTAAAACGTTGAATCCGGGTCTCTATGTATACCATTGTGCTACAGCTCCTGTTGGGATGCACATTGCAAACGGTATGTATGGTTTGATTTTAGTGGAACCAGAAGGTGGTTTACCTCCAGTTGATAAAGAATACTACATCATGCAAGGCGATTTTTATACCAAAGGAAATTATGGAGAACAAGGCGCTCAACCTTTTGACATGAATAAAGCGATTAAAGAGCAGCCGGATTACGTAGTATTTAATGGAAAAGTTGGGGCGTTAACAGGTGACAAAGCATTAACCGCCAAAAAAGGGGAAACGGTACGTATTTATATGGGTAACGGTGGACCAAACTTAGTTTCTTCGTTCCACGCAATTGGTGAAATATTTGATAAAGTTCATGTAGAAGGTGGAGATTTAATTAACAAAAATGTCCAAACAACTTTGATACCCGCTGGTGGCGCTGCAATAGTTGAATTTAAAGTGGAAGTTCCCGGTACGTTTATATTAGTAGATCACTCCATTTTTAGAGCTTTCAATAAAGGGGCACTGGGGATGTTGAAAGTAGAAGGTGATGATAACAAAGCAGTCTACTCTGGAACAACACAAGAAGGGATTTATTTGCCAGAAGGAGGTACCATACAGAATATGCCTAAAGTGAAAGGTAAAACTCAAAACGTTGCGGTAAAAACTGTAGCTGAACATGTGAAAGCAGGGAAACAACTATACGGACGAACCTGTCTCGCCTGTCACCAAGCCGAGGGGCAAGGTATTCCCAATGCATTCCCTCCACTAGCCAAATCAGATTATTTAAACGCGAATGCTGACAGAGCAATTAATGCTGTTTTAAACGGACTGAGCGGAGAAGTTACTGTAAATGGAAAAAAATTCAATAGCGTCATGACCAGTCAAAATTTGACGGATGATGAAGTCGCCAGTGTGTTGACTTATGTGTATGATAGTTGGGGAAACAATAAAACGGTAGTAACGCCGGCAATGGTTAAAACATTGAGAGGAAAAGTAGCTCCAAAAGCAAAAGATATTCATGAATAAAAACAGGATTTAATCCTAACTCAAACAAGTATTTAACAATAATTACAATAATATGAAAAAGTATATTTTATGCATCGGAATGATGGGATTGGCTGTACAGGGATATAGCCAAAACGCTGTAAATGGAAAAGGAATTTATGCAAAAACGTGTATCGCTTGTCACCAAGCTGCCGGGCAAGGAATTCCGGGTGCTTTCCCTCCTTTAGCGAAATCAGATTACTTAAATAAAGATGTGAATCGCGCCATAAAAGGAGTCGTAAAGGGATTAAAGGGACCAATTACTGTAAATGGTAAAAAATTTAATAGTGCCATGCCAGCACAAGCATTAAGCGATCAGCAAATAGCGGATGCCATGACTTATGTTTACGCTAGCTGGGGAAATAATAAAACCAAGGTTACACCAGCAATGGTAAAAGCTCAAAGAAAATAATTCGTACAGCTTAAAAGAAATTAGCCATGTCACATATGAAAAAATTTTTGCCAATATTTTTATTTCTTATTACTGCATCGCTATCGTCTCAAGTTGTTAAAATGGCTTCTATTGAAAGGGGGACTTATGTCCCTCTTTATGGAGTTAAAAGTAAAAAACCAGTACAAGTTGACGCTTTCAACATGGATGTTTTTCCGGTGACCAATGCTCAGTTTTTGGAATTTTTAAAGAAATATCCAGAAAACAGCCGCTCCAGAATGAAAGGTATTTTTGCAGATAAAAGCTATTTATCGCATTGGGAAAGTGATTTTAATTATGGCTCCGCCAATTTAAGTACTGCACCGGTAACCAATGTTTCTTGGTTTATAGCTAAAAAATATTGTGAATGTCAAGGAAAACGATTGCCCACCATGGACGAATGGGAATATGCTGCCATGGCCGATGAAAAACGAATTGATGCACGTACTAAAGAACGCTTTAATTCTTACATCATGGCTTGGTATGAAAAGCCACAAACTTTTGCGAATCCAGTTGGTAGCACCTTCAAAAATTATTGGGGTGTTTATGATATGCATGGATTGGTATGGGAATGGACAGCTGACTTCAACAGTATTTTTCTTTCCGGGGAATCCAGAAAAGATAAGGATACGGACCAGAATCTTTTTTGCGGAAGCGGTTCTGTCAATGCTACCGATTTAATGAATTATGCCGCTTTTATGCGTTATGCTTTCAGAGGAAGTCTTAAAGCACGATTTACTACTAAAAACCTCGGTTTTCGATGTGCGAAAGATAAAAAGTAGCGCTCAAAATCAACTCAAATGACAACAGAAATGAAATCATATAATCACAATTCCAGCTTATCTAAACAGGCATATCTTTCAAAGATAAAAACTAAAATAAACAGCTGTAAAACGCTTTTTTTAGGATTCCTTGTCATTCTTTTATCACTTCAATCCTGTGTTAATAAATCAAAAGCGGAAACTGTAGACAAACCTATTTCGGATTTATCGATTTACAATCTGCCTTCAAAATGGACCAATGAAGAAGGTGAAAATCTAGAGATGAAAGATTTGAAAGGAAAAGTGCTGGTTATGGTAATGATTTACACTTCTTGTAAGGCTGCTTGCCCAAGATTAGTGGCTGACATGCGTAATATTGAACAAAGATTACCGAATAACATTAAGGATAATGTGACATTGGTTTTAGTGAGTATCGATCCTGCTGTAGATACGCCCAAACGTTTGAAAGAATTTGCTATTGAAAATAAAATGAACGGTTCACAATGGGTTTTCTTACGTTCATCAGAAGAAAATACAAGAGAATTTGCAGCGGTTTTGGCTGTGAATTATAAAAAAATAGCGCCAATGGAATTCTCCCATTCCAATATTATAAGTGTATTTAATGCTGATGGGGAATTAGCCTATCAACAGGAGGGTTTAAGTATCAATTCAGACCAAACCATTCAAAAAATTACTGAGGAAGCGCAAAAAATAAATTAAACATGAAACTATTTAAAATAATTGGTTTGTCATTTTTAGGAATGGTAAGCATGGGGACGTATGCCCAAGAGTTGGATGTAAATCTGCAACTCAGACCTCGTTATGAATACCGAAACGGTTTTAAAAGCCCAATGCCAAACGGCGAAAAGGCAACCTCATTTGTATCGCAACGTTCCCGATTAAATTTTAATTACAAGCAAGAAAAATTAAAAGCCAAATTGACTTTTCAGAACATTCGTACTTGGGGGGATGTAGCAACAACAACACAGGTTGATAAAAACGGAATTGCCTTATTTGAGGCTTGGGCACAATATGATTTTGATACTAAATGGAGTGCGCGCTTTGGCCGCCAAGTAATTTCGTATGACAATCAGCGTATTTTTGGGGAAATTGATTGGGCACAACAAGGACAAAGCCATGATGCTGCTGTGTTTTCTTTTCATTCTAACAACCATCAACTGGATTTAGGATTGGCACTGAATGCTACGGCAGAAAATTTATTGGAGCCGCAAACTGCCTACACGACTAACTACAAATCCTTGCAATATGCATGGTACCATACGCATTTAAGCAAATTAAATTTGAGTTTATTGTTTTTAAATACCGGATATCAGTTTGAGAAATCAATTGGTACTTTAGAAGTCGATTTTAAACAAACTTTTGGAACGTATCTTACTTTTAAAAATAAAAAATGGGATACAAATTTAGGTTTGTACGGACAAACTGGAAAAAGCGATGGTAAAAGCGTAGGCGCTTGGTATGCTGGTGTAAATCTTGGATATGCAGTTACCCATACATTTAACGCGGAATTAGGATATGAATATCTCTCGGGCAAAAACCAAAACGATGGCAGCTCTACTATAAAATCATTCAATCCTATTTTTGGAACTAATCACGGGTTTAATGGTTTTATGGATTATTTTTATGTAGGGAATCACGTGAATAGCGTTGGATTGCAAGATGGTTATTTGAAATTGAAGTATACCCAAAACAAATGGCAATTTAATGTAATCCCCCATGTATTCTCCGCACCAAATACGGTTTTAGACGCCTCTAATAAAAAAATGGAACGTTATTTAGGAACGGAAGTTGATGTTAATGCATCTTATACCCTTCAAAAAAATATTATTGCTTCGGCTGGGTATTCCCAAATGTTTGCTTCAAAAACGTTAGAAAGGTTGAAAAATGTTGCAGATGCTGCCAATACTAACAATTGGGTTTGGGTAATGGTCTCTTTTAGTCTCAATTTATTTACTTTAAAATAAATTTTGTATTGCAAATAACTTCATTGAACTACAATTATTACGTTGAATTTAAAACTTAAATCCGTCAACTGTTCAACGTTTATTTTAAGAAGTTAAATTAAGAGTAGAATATAATTCTATTATTTCTAGATTACTGATCTTGTACGGGATGTTTTGTATGGCAAAACAATAAATTACGTAAAAACAGATTAAACAAAAGGAGGCTGACATTTTAATGACAGCCTCCTTTTATTTTATTTATGCAGAATTTATATTTTGAATATTCCGCCCACGGCGATTATTCTCTGCAGAAAGAAAAAATCCTGTGAAGCACTATCTTCAATGCTCTGTGTTGTTCTAATATCTTGCATGTTGATGTAACCTCCTTTAAGTTCTCCCTGAATATAAAAGTGCTTGAAAAAAGTAATATTCAAACCTGCTTTTAATGAAGTTCCATAACCTGAAACATGAAAATCATCATGGCGTTCCTTTCCTAATAAAGTTGTATTAGTTTTTGGATACAAAAGACCAAAACCTACTCCTTCCGTTAAATTAATTTGTATTTTGTCGGTGTTTTCAATTTTAAAAATAGAGGAAATATCATCATGTCGTGAAAATTCAGTATTTACATAATTCAAACCATCGGTGTGTTCATACATTAGAAACTCTTCGGTCAATAGCACCTGATTGTTGGGCAATACCTCATTGTATGATCCGGGATTAGGATAATAACCGTCGATATTTACGGCCTTATTTTGCGTCATCACATATTTCATGTGGTCAACGCCTATTGCAACACTATAATGGTCATTTATAAAATAGCCCAATCTAAAATTAGTTTGTGGAATGGTCATTCGGGATGGATTGATATAGTCTACGTGCCATCCCTTTGGTTTGTCATGTGCCGGTACATTCTCTAAAGTAAAGTTGTACTCTTTACCCTGAAAAGTAATATCAGATTTAGAGTAATTGTCTCTATTTCCTCCCCATGAAACAAAAAATTTCCCTTTGTTATGAGCGGTATATCGATCTTGAATTGTTGTTTTTTCCTGTGCAAGTATAGTATTAGTACATAGTACAATTAGGAAAGCGGAATATAAATAAAAATGCTTCAATGAATTTGGGGCCTAAAGTTAAAATGTATTTATTGTTTTTCTGATGGCTACTAACTTGGTCATTAAGGACTCAAAATAATCCAAATGCAACATATTAGCACCGTCACTTTTTGCGTTAGCAGGATCAAAATGAGTTTCTATAAAAATCCCGTCCACGCCTACAGCAATTCCTGCTTTGGCAATGGTTTCAATCATATCAGGCCTTCCTCCGGTTACACCAGCCGTTTGGTTGGGTTGTTGCAGGGAGTGTGTAACATCAAGAACAGTAGTGGCATACTGTTGCATCGCAGGAATTCCTCTAAAATCAACAATCATATCTTGGTATCCAAACATGGTGCCTCTATCTGTGATCATCACGTTTTCATTATTACAATCCAATACTTTTTGAACCGCATGTTTCATACTTTCGGGACTCATAAATTGCCCTTTTTTCAAGTTAACGACTTTTCCAGTATTGGCAGCAGCCATGACTAAATCGGTTTGACGTACTAAAAAAGCCGGAATTTGTAATACATCAACATATTGAGCTGCCATATCCGCATCTTCATTGGTATGAATATCGGTAACGGTGGGAATTTTAAATGTTTCGGAAACCTTTCGAAGGATTTTCAATGCTTTTTCGTCGCCAATTCCTGAAAAACTATCAATTCTGGAACGGTTTGCTTTCTTGAAAGAACCCTTAAAAACGAAAGGGATTTGTAATTTATCAGTAATGCCAACTAATTTTTCAGCAATTCGCATTGCCATTTCTTCCCCTTCAATGGCACAAGGTCCAGCCAGCAGAAAGAAATTGCCACTGTCCGTGAATTTAATTTGTGGAATATGTTGTAGGTTCATAATATGATTTTTTTTAAAGGTGCAAAGGTAGTTATGATTTACGATTTACTATTTATGATTTGCGAATAATTTCTTGGATAAAATTTTTATTTGGAGCTTTTTCCTGCTGTACGTTTCAATCTCCCGAAAAAAGACGGGAGGATTTCCTCTGCCATCAGGGCTAGGAATTTAGTTTACCCGGATATTCGGGGATTCAAAAACTATTGTTTTTTTAGTGAAAGTCCCACAGGAACCATCAATATTCCTTTTTCATAGATGTTCACGTAAAGTTGAATCGGTTTTTTTTGTCCTTTCCACTTTAATTCATAAACATCCAAAAAACCGGCACCTAATTCACTTCTTTTAGTGGGAAACGGACAACAGTTTTCTAATTTGGTATATGTTATTGCTTCACCATTAGGCCCAGCAAGAGCATTAAAAAAACGCTGCTGGTTGATGGTTTCGTTTGTCGTATTATTAAAGAATATATTGACAGGATAATCTTTGTCATATCCATATTTTTTGTCTTTACTATATACAGTAATCACAAATACATTGTCTTGGGAAAGCGTAAGATTTGGTGCGTTATCATCCGTATTTTTCAAAGTAGATTGTGTACTCGAACAAGAAGCCATACTCATTAGCAAAGCAATAAAAAGGATTATTTTTTTCATATTTAAGGTAAATTTATAATGTCAAAACTTAAACTGCACCTTTTAATTGAAAAAAAGTACTTTGACACAAATATAAACAGAACTTTAGACCTTAGTGCCAGTTCCTACTATAAATATAGGGCCTATTTTTATCGAATGTAACATTTCTCACATTGAACAAGCTAAATGCTTCTTATCTTTGTACAAAAACAATATGGATATTATTTTTCAAACATGGTCCTGGTACATTTCTGGGTTTTTGATTGGTATGATTATGCTTTCGTTAATTTATTTTGGGAAGTCTTTCGGAATGTCGTCTAATTTGCGTTCCCTTTGTTCCATGGCAGGTTTAGGAAACCGAGTAGCCTTTTTTGATTTTGATTGGAAAGCACAACGCTGGAATTTAGTAGTCGTTCTAGGCGCTATGTTAGGTGGTTTTGTTGCAGTTCATTATATGAGCGATGCTTCAAATGTGGCTATTAATCCTAAAACAATTTCAGAATTAGCGCAACTTGGCATCGATGCGCCAAACGGAAAATTAATTCCAGAGGCTCTTTTTGGAACCGCTATTTTAGAATCTCCAAAAAGTATTTTTATACTGCTTATAGGTGGGGTTTTGATAGGTTTTGGTTCTCGTTATGCAGGCGGTTGCACTTCTGGACATGCTATTTCAGGCTTGAGTAATTTACAAATTCCTTCTTTGAAAGCTGTGATTGGTTTTTTTATCGGCGGGTTGATAATGGTGCATCTTTTATTTCCATTACTATTAAAATAGGAGTTGCAAGGCAATAATAATGATCTTAATTTTATAATAAAAAACATGAAAAATATAATAAAATATTTACTGGTTGGATTTGTTTTTGGAATTGTCCTGACTAAATCAGAAGCCGTTTCCTGGTATCGCATTTACGAAATGTTCCAATTTCAGTCCTTTCACATGTACGGAATTATTTCGGTGGCTATTTTGACGGGAATTATTGGTATTCAAATCATAAAAAGGAACAATATAAAAGATATAAAAGGAGAAGCCATACATTTCCCAAACAAAGAAAAAGGCTCTGCTCGGTATTTGATTGGCGGATTATTTTTCGGATTGGGTTGGGCACTGGTCGGTTCCTGTCCGGGTCCTATCTTTATTTTATTGGGCGCGGGTTTTTGGACCGTTTTGATCGTACTGTTCGGTGCTCTTTTAGGAACGTATCTCTATGGATTATTAAAAAATAAATTACCTCATTAATCAGAAGACCGCTGTCATTAAACTAGCATTCTTGTATGAAAATGCTAGTTTTTTTTGTTTAATTTCAAAATGCCGGTAACAATTAAGTATTGTGCAGTTAGATAGGTTGCCATAATCAGGAATGAGCTGTTTTGTAGCGGCGCATAAAATTTATCAAATGCCAAAATACTATCCGAAGCAGCAAAAATTAGAGCACCAATTAAAATATAGATTCTGGCAGGTTTTTGCCAATTTAAAAAACCTTTCAGCGCAAATAATAACATAATGGAAATGGTGAGGGCGTAAACAAAAACAGGGATTTTTAAGTTACCCAAACTTGGTAATAAAATTAATACCATTACGATTAAATAAAAGGTAATTGCAGTAAAGCCTACCCAGAAAATGATTTTACTTTTCTTTAAATAAATTTTTAATTGTTTGCTGAACAGTATAATATATGAAATATGCGAAAATAGAAAGGCAATTAACCCTGCAGTAAAATATATTTCTCCTTGGTCAGGAATCAGCAAAATAACATCACCAATCCATGACAAGGTCAAAGCAGTTAAAAGAATTTTTTTGGTTATAAATCTTTCGTGTACATAAACTGCCAGAATTAGAAACGGCATTAAAAATGGTTTCAAAAACCAGGCAATTTCTTCACTTCCAAAAAGAATTATCAAAAGATAGACAAGACTAAACCCGATGAAATTCTTTAATATTAGGTTGCTTTTCATAGTTTCTTTCAATATTGAGCTACAATCAGTATTTCATTTTCAAAATGGCTGTGGACAAAATATCGGGTTACAGCCAATTATTAGTAAGAAAATTGGCATTACAAAAACTAAAATTTTGCCACATTCTTCCATAATAACATTTTTATTTATTCAAATATAGAATAAAAGAGAATGTTTTTGAATTATTCACCGTAAATTATTTCTCAAAGGAAAGTTTAATCATTCTTATATTATCTCAGCATTTAATCCTGCTTCTAATAATTGGGTGCATTGTGGTTTTAATTTTTCGTAAGGACCCGTTTTCACAATACACTTCCCATTATAATGTACAATTAAGGAACATTGTTCTGCTTGTTCGGGAGAATGTTCACATACGCGAATTAAAGTGTCAATGACATGATCAAAAGTATTTACATCATCATTGTACACCACGATTTCATTGTCTAAACTTATAGCTTCTTTAAGGCTAACTCTTTCTCTTACTTTTTCTTTAGTACTCATTTTGGAGGTTTTTGTACTTTCGTAATTAATAAAAAAATAGTACCACTAATTTACATATTTTAAAGATACCCAATTGTTTCTTTCAAATTTTTTAACATAAGTTAATCCTTTTTCAGTACAAGAAGCATCTATAAATGGTATATCTTCCTGATAGAAACCGCTTAAAAGTAGTGTTCCATGAGGATTTAAACTATCAACGTAATGCTGCATATCGTTTAATAAAATATTCCTGTTGATGTTAGCTATAATCAAATCGTATTTTCTACCTTTTAGTAATGCTGCTTCGCCTTCATAAACAGTAATGTGCTTACAATTATTGCGCTCTGCATTTTCTATGGAATTCAAATAACACCAATTGTCAATATCTATTGCGTCAATTGGTTGCGCACCTTTCATCTCGGCAAGTATGGCTAAAATAGCAGTTCCGCATCCCATATCTAGCGTTTTCATGCCGGTAACATCTATTTCTAATAAATGCTGAATCATCATGTGAGTAGTCTCATGGTGACCTGTTCCAAAACTCATTTTCGGTTCAATTATAATATCAAATTCGGCGTCCGTTTTTGAATGAAAAGGAGCTCGTACATGGCAATTTCCTTCAACATCTATCGCTTCAAAATTCTTTTCCCATTCCTCATTCCAGTTTACCTGCTCGATTTCTTCAAAGGTGTAATCAATTTTAAACTCCTCTGATTGTAAAATATGAATATCATCAAGAATCATTTCGTCCCACAAATCTTTTTGAACAAAAGCCGAAATACCGGTTTCAGTTTCCGTAAAACTCTCAAAGGCTCTTTCTCCTAATTCTGCGATTAATATTTCTGAACCCAATTCTTTAGGATCAATAGTAAAATGATAGCCGATATAAATGTTTGACATGCTTCTTTTTTTTGCAAAGGTAGTGATCACTATTTAAACGGCATTTGTAAATCAAATTTTATTTTACATTTGCATCATAAATACACCATTTCCCATGAAAAAAATAATCTTATTTTTTGTTTTTCTTTTCAGTATTTCAGGTAATGCTCAAGTTACCATAAAACAAAATAAACAAGATAATGACTTGCAATTATCGGCGCTTCCTTACTATAGTTTTGGTAAAGGAATTGGAATAACATCTCCGGATAGTTTATATCAACTAAATATTCGGTTCCGAATGCAAAACCGAGTTACTTACTCTGAAAATGAAGATGAAAAAGGCGTTTATGACGGCCAAATCCGACGATTGCGTTTGCGATTAGACGGATATGTGGGAACACCAAAATTTTTGTATGCAGTTCAATTGTCATTTGCCCCGGGCGATTTAGGTGAAATTAAAGAAGGAGAAAATATTAATATTATTCGTGACGCGGTAGTTTTTTATAGACCCAATAAAAATTGGAATATCAGTTTTGGTCAGACTAAATTACCAGGAAATCGCCAGCGCGTGAACTCTTCCGGAGGGTTGCAGTTGACGGACAGATCGATCAATAATGCCAGATTTACAATCGATAGGGATTTCGGTTTTCAAGTTCATAATATGAATGAGTTTAAAGATAAATTCTCTTATAATTTAAAAACAGCTATATCCACAGGAGAAGGCAGGAATATAACAGGAAATGCGGATGCAGGAGTTGCCGTAACGGGTAAAGTGGAGTTGTTGCCCTTTGGCGCGTTTTCTCGAGACGGAACCTATTTTGAAGGTGATATTTTAAGAGAAAAAAAGCCAAAATTGCTACTTTCTGGAGCTTTTCAGCAAAATAATCACGCCAAAAGAACTCAAGGTCAATTAGGGAATGATTTGTTTGAAGCGCGAACCATGAAATCAGTGATGTTAGATGCGATGTTAAAATACAATGGATGGGCAGCGATGTCAAGTTATATGTCGAGAACTACTGCCAGAAATGCCGTTACCGCAAATCCAGCTGATATTTCACAATCGAATTTTGCCTATGTAGGGTATGGATTTGATCATCAGTTGAGTTATAATTTTCGGTCAAACTATGAGATCATCGGGAGATATTCTATTCAAAAAGTAGGAGCTGATATCCGAATTTTGGCTCCAAATTCTAAACAATATACGGTTGGTTTGACCAAATATATTTGGGAACATACTTTTAAATTACAAAGCGAATTAACTTTTGATACTTTAAATTATTTTGACGGAAGTACCAAAAACAATTGGTATTTACGTTTTCAGGTAGAAATAGGAATTTAAAAAAGAAAAAATAGTGAAATGAAGAGGCCACTGCAAATGTCTTTTAAGAATTAATAGTGAATTAGTGTCAATGAACAATTTTGTGGCTATTTTGTGTTACTTTAATGCACGTGTGGTTACGTAATATCTAAAACCGATGATTGCCATTTGCCATTTCTTGGCTTTAGCCATATCCAATCGCTGTTTGGTGAAACTAGGTAAAATGACTTTATTGATTTGTGCCAGGATTTTATACATACTATTTTTTTTTCAAAGATATAAAAAAAGACGATCTTGAATGAGACCGTCTTTTTGGGTTTTATGAGAATTTTATTTTTTCACTGTCTCTCTATATCGCTTCATAGCATCTTCATATTCGTCCATTTGTTTTTCGAATATAGCGGATCGTTTTGCCATTTCATCTTCAATTGCTTTTTCATGAGCACTGGAATCTGGTTCAAATACTTTCATTTTTGCTTCAAATTCCTTCATCTCTTTTTTAAACTGTATTATCGTCTTTTTATTATTTGCATCAGCTGGATGAACTGGTGGAGTTGGCATTTTTGACATATCAATTTCAGGAAGATTTGCTATTGGTCCGCTTGGGAATATAGGAGGGTTTGGTGGTGTTGGAATATCTTCATTTGAAGATTTAATGCTTTTTTTAGTCAGGATTCTAATTGTTTTTTTATTTTTATCAACGTCCATACTCTCAATTGTACTTTGATCTAATAGTAATAAATCATGTTTGCTTACTTTTTCGTCATTGACGTAGATGTCATTTTCGTTAAGTGTTTTAGAATATTTTTTTGTAACAACACGAATTTCTTGATTGTTAGAATTTTTAATCACATCTATACTTTCAATGTCATTAGGGTCTAATTTATCCAAATCATTTTGACTTGCTTTTGCACCATTAATAAAGATTTCTTTTTCGGTACTCAAAGGTGCATCAGGAGAAATAATACCATTACTTTGTATCGTATTACTCATTTTATCTTCTGCTGCAAAATCGATTGTTAAAAGTCCTTTGATGTTTTTAGAAACTACTATTCCAAATGTTTTTATCGCTTCATTTCCTTGCAATTCCATAACTTTTGAAATCTCTTTTCCTTTTTTAAGTTCTACTGTAATGGCAATTAATTCGTTGTTTAAATTTCTTTTTATTTTAGAGAAAGTGGTTTTAATGCCATAATTAACATTTATCTCTGATACTTTTTGATCTAATTCTTTATCAGTAGTATTTTTATTTATTTTGTAAATATCTACAGTATTTAAATCCTCTTTTTTATTTTTAACTTCTTGCATTTCGACAATTTTCTCTTGTGCAATAGTTTTTATTTGAAATAAAAGGACAAAGGCCACTAAAGCAGGAAGTATTAATACGTACTTCCAGGAATTCAATTTTTTTGATTGATTTTTGTTTAACATAACGATTCGTTTTTTGATTAATGATTGGTAAAAATGATTGGTAATGGCAACACAATTTTCGTGTGTTGTTATTTTTAAAAGCGTGAATTGATACGCTTTTTTGTCGGATATCTTTTTTGAGGCTTCACTGTCGGCAATGAATTCCAGGTTTTGTAAAATAGCTTTTTTGTATAACCAAATTAACGGATTGAACCAAAAAAGAACACAAAATAGTCTTGAAATCAATACGTCAATGGTGTGATTTTGATCGCTGTGCACTTTTTCATGCTCCAAAATATTCTCTAATTCGGAACTGCTGTACAATGATGAATTGTAAACGATAGTATTAAAATAGGAAAATGGAGCCACGTTTTCAGTGGTGTCAATAAATTTAAAATCGGCTTGATTTTGAATGTTTTTCCCTTTTAAAACGGTATGTAGGCTATAAAAATCAAAAGCAAATTTGACTAGAAATGCAACTAATCCAATTGCGTAAGTAATTCCAGAAATCAAATACCAATTAATTGTAAAAGCGTCATTTTCCAAACTATTAGTCACAGGAATTCTCGACCAGTCGAAGTTTTCAGCACTTGGTGCTACCAGTATTATTTTGGTATATACAACTAACGGTAAAAGTACGGAAGTGAGTAAACCCAATAGCAAAAACCAACGATTACTCGTAAAAAAGGTTTCTTTTCGCAACATAAAATGATAAGCCAAATAAAACAGCGCAATTAAGCCACTGGATTTGATAAGATAAATATAAAATGCTTCCATAATTATTGTTGTTAATCTAAAGTTTATATTTCCTCTTTTGGATTTTCAATCATTGCCAAAATCTCCCGCAATTCGGCGGCAGAAATTTTCTCTTCTTTGGCAAAATGAGATACCATATTTTTATAGGAACTATTGAAGTAATTATCAATCGCCGTATTCATGAAGCGTTTTCGGTATTCTTCTATACTAACGATAGGATAATATTGATGCGTGTTTCCAAAAGCATTGTGTGACACAAAGCCTTTTTCTTCCAGATTACGCACAATAGTCGAAAGGGTGTTATAGTGGGGTTGCTCTTCTGTAATTTCTGCCATGACTTCTTTTACGAATGCTTTTTTGAGCTTCCATAAAATGTGCATAATTTCTTCTTCTTTATTCGTCAATTTTTGCATGATTCTATTATTTGAATCAAACTTACAACTAAAATTACAGTTACGCAACTAAAAAAGCAGTTATTAAACTATTTTTTTAGTTTTAGTGTATTTTACCTCGTTTATGAAGTTTATTTGAAAGTAAAATAGTTGTATTTCAGATACGCTGTTCTGAAAATGAAGCTGCGAGAGTGATAGCAGCTAGCTACCGAAGTAGCGCGTATAGCACGACCGCATTGTTAAAAGGGGCTTTATAACCAGCTACTTATGTTTGCCCCTTTTAACAATGGGGTCACGCCCAAAGAATTAGTACAGGATCAGTTTTGTTCTTCTTGAACTAGTTTTTGCAGCCAAATACAACCGGCTACCGCAAGAATTCCTAAACTTCCCATGACAAACCAATTGGTTTGGTAGCCAAAGGCAGCAATGATCTCCAGTCCGGTTTTGGAACTTGCTATATGTGCTAAGCTAAAACTCATCGTAAACAAAGCCATGTAGCGTCCTTCGTGCCCTATTGGCGCTCGGCTTAAGGCGAATGAATTGGAGAAAGGGAAGATGAACATTTCTCCAAAAGTGATAAAAAGAATGCTGACGATCAGTATTCCAGCCCACATATTAATCATTAAAACGTAAAAACTAATAGACATTAACAGCGATCCCCAAAGAATAATTTTGAGTTTATCGATACTTTTTCTTTGACTAATACTTACAATTGGCATTTCCAAAAAGAAAATTAATAGTCCATTTAACGATAATAAAAGTCCGCTTTGAAATTCCGTCAGCCCAAATTTCTCATTGTGATACAGGGGTAAAGTTGTGAAAAGCTGAAAGAAAAGCATTGCCGAAATGAAACAAACAAATAGAAATATCCAGAATATTTTGTCTTTAAAAACAGAAGCAGGTATTTCCGTTTCCTTATTTTCGGTGTTCAAATCGGCTGGTTTTTTACGTTCTTTTACCAGTAAGGTGAAAATCAAAATAGATACAATGCACGAGCTTCCATCTACCCAAAACAATCCGCTGTAACCTAAATTCATGATGATCAAACCTCCCAAGGCAGGTCCTGCAGTAAACCCTAAATTTACTGCTAATCGAACTAAAGTCAATGCTCTGGTGCGATTTTCGGGTTTGGCATACGTCCCCAGAGATACAAACATGGCGGGACGAAACATATCAGCAACGGTCATTATAAAGAACATTGCAAAACACAATCCCCAAAAAGTCCGTATATATTGTACGAAAAACAGTAAAATTCCACTGGTAAATAAACTGAAAACCATAATTTTATAAAACCCGATTTTGTCGGATAATTTACCGCCAAGCCAAGATCCGAGCATAGAACCAAAACCAAAAGAAACCATAATCCATCCTACTTGAGCGTAGGAAAAACTTAAATCTTCTTTCAAATATTTGGATAAAAAAGGCAAAACCATCGTCCCGGCACGATTGATAAAAGTAATCAGTGTAAGAATCCAAACTTCTCTTGTAAAGCCTCTGAAATTATTTATGTAACGTTGAAAAGCAGTTTTGAGCATAACTAAAATTATAATTTTGCAAAGGTAGAAAACTTTGTACCGATGCGTCTTTGTGTCGTAGTAACTTTTAAACTATTTTTGCATAAAAATAGAAACATGAAGATCCTATTTACTTTCATTCTTTTATTGCAATTCTATTTTGGCTGTGGCCAAGATAAATTTGACGTTTCGGCTGTAGCCAAATTTCAAACGGAATTAAATGCAGAATACGCGGATGCAAAGACAAGCCCTTTGACTGCAGAAGATTTAGCGGAATTCAAAACACTTGATTTTTATCCTATTGACGAAAAGTTTTTTGTAACCGCGAAATTTGTGAGAACGGAAAACGAGCAGCCTTTTGAAATGAAAACGTCAACGGACAGAAAACCATTGTACGTAAAATATGGTGAACTTTCTTTTAGAATTGAAGGCTCAGACTTTAAACTAAATGTGTACAAGAATATTGAGCTTTCGAAAAAGGAGGAATATAAAGACTATTTATTTCTGCCGTTTTCAGATTTGACTTCGGGTACCGAAAGTTACATTGGCGGAAAATATATCGATTTAAGAATTCCAAAAGGAGAAACGCTAATCATTGACTTTAATACATCTTACAATCCGTATTGCGCTTATAATTCTAAATATTCCTGTCCAAAAGTTCCATTGGAAAATGATTTAAATCTAGAGATAAAAGCTGGGGTTAAAAAGTTTCACAATTAATGGAATTCTTTAATCTGCATACGCATAAAAGTACGATTCAGCCCAATGTGATAGAGATAGTGAATCAATATCCGCAGGAATTTGATGCCACAATTCCGTATTATTCGATCGGGATTCATCCGTGGTTTATTGTTGAAGAACAAATAGAATCTGATTTGTTGATAATCGAAAGTAAATTGAATGAGGCAAATTGTCTCGCTGTTGGCGAATGTGGATTGGACAAACGTACCGAAATCCCAATGGAATTGCAACAAATGGTTTTCGAAAAACAATTGCTTTTGGCACAGCAATATCAAAAACCAGTGGTGATACATTGTGTTGCGGCTTTTCAGGAAGTAATTGCACTTAAGAAAAAATTGAATATTTCAGTTCCAATGTTGATTCATGGATTTTCAAAAAAGACACAAGTTGCCAAACAATTAGTGGACACTGGATTTTATATTTCGTTTGGGAAATATTTATTGCTTAATACGGAACTAGAAGTTGTTTTTAGAAGCGTTCCCAATAATCGATTTTTTCTAGAAACGGATACTGTCGAAGAAGGAATTGAAGCAGTTTATGAATTGGCCGCAAAATATAAAGGAATTTCAGTCAAGGAAATGCAGCAACTGGTGAATGGTAATTTTTTGGAAGTATTCAAGATTGAACTATAATTGATTTAAGAATGTAGCGTAACGATTGTTGATTTCAGATTTTTGAGAGCAACAAACTATAAACAATAAACTAAAGAAAATGGCAGAGTGGACAGAAAGAGCCGAACTTTTATTCAAAAAAGAAGGTTTAGATAATTTGAAAAATGCAAATGTATTGGTCGTTGGATTAGGTGGTGTTGGATCTTTTGCGGCTGAATTTCTGGTTAGAGCAGGGGTAGGAGCGATGACTATTGTAGATGGTGACGTAGTTGATATTACCAATATAAACCGTCAATTACCCGCTTTACATTCTACCGTGGGACAACCTAAAATAACTGTTGTTGGGGATCGATTGATGGACATTAATCCAGAATTGAAATTAACTCGCGTACAAGAATTTCTTTCGCCGGAGCGTGCTTTCGAAATTGTTTCAGAGGAGTTTGATTATGTTTTGGATTGCATAGACAGTGTAACTCCTAAGTTGAATTTAATTATTGGCGCTAAGCGAAAAAGAGTAAAAATCATCAGTAGCATGGGCGCCGGCGGAAAAATGGAAGCTTCTAAAGTGAAAGTAACGGATATTACAAATACTGTGAATTGCTTCTTTGCCAAAACTATCCGAAGACGATTGAAAGAAGTAAAAATTGATAAATTAAAAGTGGTTTTTTCTTCTGAAATTCAGGACGAAACGAGTTTAAAAATGACCGATGGATCCAATTTTAAAAAATCATTTTACGGAACAAACAGTTACATGCCAGGATTATTTGGTTTGTATGCTGCAGAAACCGTGATTCGCTATTTACTCAAAAAATAGCGTTCAGAATTCAGTAATTAGTGCTCAGTAATCAGTGATTAGTGGTCAGTATTCAGAATTGAAAATCAGTGTAATCTAAGAAGTCTAATAATCTAAAAAAAATGATACAAACCGTAATTTTTGACATGGATGGCGTAATTGTCGACACGGAACCCGTACACCGTTATGCTTATTTCAAACAATTTGAAGAATTAAATATAGCTGTCACAGAAGCGTTGTACACTTCATTTACGGGTTTTTCCACTCGAAATACGTTTCAAAAATTGAAAGAAGTTTTTGTAATAGAACAAGAAGTAGAGGATTTAATTCAACGAAAAAGGTCTATTTTTAATGACGCTTTTGATAGTAAAGCTGACTTGGAATTACTGGAAGGCGTTGAAAATCTGATAATAGAATTGCATCAAAACGGCATGCAATTGATTCTAGCTTCTTCGGCTTCAAAAGTTACCATAGAACGTGTGTTTAATAGGTTTAAGTTGCATGACTATTTTACGCATGTGGTAAGCGGAGAAGATTTCCCTAAGTCGAAACCGCATCCTGCTATTTTTGAGCATGCTGCTTCATTATCGATTGCTCCAAAAGAAAATTGTATCGTTATTGAAGACAGCACGAACGGTATTAAAGCGGCAAAAACTGCCGGAATTTTGTGCATTGGTTACAACAGTATTCATTCTGAGGCGCAAGATTTATCGGAGGCTGATGTTGTAATTAATCATTTTAACGAATTAGATTTCAATGCAGTACGGAACATAGATTCTAAATTAAGAAATAATTAACATTTCCAAACTACTGAATTTGTAAATTTGGGAAACATAAAAAATGTATACTATGAAAAAAATAATTATTGTATTTGCCATTATCATCGCAAATTTCACCATTGAGGCACAGGTAAAAACGCCACAATCAAGTCCAAAAGCTACTATAATGCAAGCAGTAGGTTTGACAGATGTAGAGGTTAATTATTCAAGACCAAGTGCCAGAGGAAGAGCTGTTTTTGGCAATTTGATTCCTTTTGGAAAAGTATGGAGAACTGGAGCTAATGAAAATACAACCATATCCTTTAGTGATGACGTCGTGATTGATGGAAAAACATTGAAAAAAGGAAAATATTCTTTGTATACTATTCCAAAAATAGAAAGTTGGGAAATAATATTTTACAAAACTACTGATAACTGGGGAAATCCGGAGGAGTGGAAAGAAGAAAACGTAGCACTAAGAGCTACAGTTAAACCAGAAACGGTAAATAGACGTGTCGAAACATTTACTATTGGAATTAGTGGTTTAGATAACAACTTTGCCTTTTTAGAAATGTCTTGGGAGAACTCGTATGCAGCTGTAAAATTCGAAGTGCCTACGCTACAAAAAACAACAGCGAATATTGAAAAAGCATTATCGGGACCAAGTGGCGCAGATTATTTTTCTGCAGCACAATTTTTATTTCAATCGAATGGAGATAATGCAAAAGCTTTAGTTTATGTAAACAAAGCGTTAGATATGTCCAAAGAACAACCGTTTTGGTTTAACAGATTGAAGTCTTTGATTCAAGCAAAGCTTGGAGATAAAAAAGGAGCAATCGAAACTGCAAAATTATCTCTTGCTGCTGCTGAAATTGCTAAAAATCAGGATTATGTAAAAATGAATAAAGATAGTATCGGAGACTGGAGTAAGAATTAGTTCGTCCAGCTTTTTGATTTAAAAAAACCCGTCTTTTTTAGACTGCCCCCAAAAAGTTAGACACTATTTGGGGGTATTTTTATGGAAAGAAAAGTCAAGTATGATTATGCATTTAAGCTTGAAGAGCTTCTTCTAGAGATTGAAGCACCGCGTTGTGAGAACGAATTGCTATAAAAGTTGCAAGCCTTTATCCAAGCAGAAGAGAAAACCAGAAGGCGCAAGCTACTGAGATTTAGGCATAAAAAAAACCCGAAAATCAAAACGATTTTCGGATTCTGTGGAGTCGCCGGGAATCGAACCCGGGTCCAAACAAGCAACTAAAAAGCTTTCTACGCGTTTATTTCCTGATTAAATTTTCGATCTTGCGTTTGACCAGAAACAGTCGCACAAGACTTATCTTCTTAATTTCGAAATCCATCCGAAGCTTATAGAAATCTAGGTTTAAATTTACGATTCACCTTTATCGACCGCTATAAACCAAAGCTTTCGAGGTAAATCCTGCTTTCCTATCTGATAGGAACGAGGCTAATCTTACTATGATTCAGATTATGCAGCAAGAGCGTAGTTTCCTTCGCCGTGTAAGTGTTTTGAAACCTTTTATTAACGAGAATTGTCCCAGTTCTCGACGTGCTTACTTCTCAATTCGACTTGCTGTCAAAACCAGTCGACCCCTTTTAGTATTCCAAAATAAATATGTGAATTTGGAGTTTGCAAATGTACGCTTTTAAACTTGAATTAATAGTGCTAAACGTGCATCTCTATTTTCAAAAATCATTCCTTTTTTTATTCATCTTTTAATTTGAAAGGATAGTCCCCAAATAATACGGCTAATTTCTTAACATCATATGTTTTACGGGTAAATTTATTCGATAGCGCAATGATAGTAACGCTTTCTTTTCTCAAAGTAATGTAAGCTGATGTGTTGCCATGCCACCAACCGTTGTGAAAATAAAAATTCTGTCCTGTCTCCCAATTGATCATTCTTATACCAAGACCGTAGTTTTTAGTGCCTTTGCGTTCATTACTGTATCCTTTGTATACTTTGCGTTGCAGCGCAGGGGTCAAAAAAGCGGAACTGCTTCTCGCTCTGTCAAATTTTAATAAATCACGTGGAGTCGAGTAGATATTTTTATCTCCATAAACCGCATCTAAGTAGTCTTTCCCTATTTCTACCTTATTTCCTTTATAGGATGTAACAGCAGTATCTTTATCCCTTTCATAGTCAAAAACATAGGTGTTTTTCATACCAAGAGGCTCAAAAATGATTTGTTTCATAGCCTCTTTGTAAGGGAGGTTTGTTGTTTTTTCAATTATTAATGCCAACATGGCATAATTTGTATTGCAATAACTAAAACGAGTGTCGGTTTTAAATTCTAGACCAATGTCCTTTGTAGCCATAATAGTTAGAATATCTTGATTGGTAAGTATGTTGTGCCTATCCCAAATAGTTTTATCACGATCCGTAAAATAGGCATAATTACGCATGCCGCTTCTGTGATTTAACAATGTCTTTATAGTAACATCCGGATACGGAAATTCTTTTAGGATGGTATTTACCTTTTGGTCTAATTCAATTCTGTTAGCATTTATTAACTTTAAAATCGCAGTCGCCGTAATCACTTTACTCACAGAGGCAATGTGTAAAGGTGTAGATTTAGTAATTAATGTTTTATGTCTAAAATTAGAATAGCCTTCATATTTTTCATAAATAATCTGTCCATCCTTTGCGACTAGAAAGCCTCCGTTTGCACTATTGTTGGGCCAGTTTTTTTTATAAAAAGAGTCAATGGATTCCTTTTTTAAATTAATGTATTCAACTGTTAATTTTTTCTCCGGATTTCTTAACGGCTTCATCTTCGGTAATGTACTCTTTGGGAGTTGGGCATCACTTAATTCTACTTTCTTTTTCTCTTTATTGCAAGCGTTCAAAAGTAACACGAGCAGCAATATATGTAGTATATTTGTTTTTTTTATAAAATTCATTTCTGTTTTGCTAGAAAGGCAAATATATAGAATCAATGTCTTTTCACACGTTGTTTTTTTGAAACCTTAACACTATTTTATCAGTATCACTAGAGTGCGATTTTTATATAAAAAAATAAATCGAATTTGGTTTAAATTGTTATATTTGTAACAAAACAGCTAAATAAAGTTACAATAAAAAATATATAATAAGTATAGAAAAATATGAAATTCGGAATATTAAAAGAAAGAAAAAATCCGCCTGATCGAAGAGTTATTTTTTCGCCAAATGAATTGGTCAGACTAAAACAGCTGTATCAAAGTGTTACTGTACAAGTTGAAAGCTCTGACATTCGGGTTTTTACCGATGAACAATATGAAAATTTAGGAATTGAAGTAACCGATGACGTCAGTGATTGTGATTTTTTATTTGGGGTAAAAGAAGTTCCGATAGAAAATTTAATAGCAAATAAAGCCTATTTCTTTTTTTCACACACCATAAAAAAACAGCCTTACAACAGAAAATTATTACAAGCGGTTCTAGAAAAAAACATTGATTTATACGATCATGAAACCATCGTAAACTCTCATAATCACAGACTAATAGGATTTGGACAGTATGCTGGAATTGTAGGCGCGTATAATAGCATAAGAGCTTTTGGAATTAAATTTGAATTATTTAAATTGCCAAAAGCGGAAACACTATTCGGTAAAGAAGCTTTAATTACACATTTGAAACGATTGATTTTGCCTCCATTGAAATTTGTGATAACAGGAACAGGAAAAGTGGGTAATGGCGTAAAAGAGATTCTGGATGCCATAAAAGTAAAAGAAGTTTCAGTTGAAAATTATTTGACAAAAAACTACACACAACCGGTTTATACTCAGCTTGATGTATTACAATACAACAAACGTAAAGACGGTCAAGTATTGAATTTTACTGATTTTTATGATAATCCACAGCAATACGTTTCTGATTTTGAACGATTTACTAAAGTCTCTGATATTTATATTACAGGACATTTTCATGCCAATGAAGCTCCAGTAATTCTGACCCGTGAAATGCTTCACTCTAAAGATTGTAAAATTAAGGTGGTTGGTGATGTTTCCTGTGATGTGAATGGTCCAATAGCCTGCACTGTTAGATCTTCAACAATTGCGGAACCTTTTTATGGATATTTACCAAGTGAAGATAAGGAAGTTGATGTTTTTCATCCTGCGGCAATTGTAGTCATGTCAGTTGATAATTTACCATGTGAGTTGCCAAAAGACGCCAGTGAAGGATTTGGAGAAATGTTTATGGAACATGTAATTCCGGCATTTTTCAATGAAGATAAAGATGGGCTCTTATTAAGAGCCAAAATAACTGAAAATGGAAAACTGACCCCAAGATTCAGTTATTTACAAGATTATGTCAACGGGAAATAAAGGCTGCTTTAAAAAAAAAATTAGCGGTTGTAGTGAAACGATACAGTTTTTTTTACGGAAATTTGTAGGCAAAGGAATAGCTTCGTTTTGAAATATTATAAATCAATTAACACCTCAGAATTTAATGAGTTTGTGTAATTGCCTAATTTTGTTCAAAATTCAAAATTTATAATGACTAAAAATATTCCAATTTCCCTACTAGAATTAGCGTTAATTACCGAAGATAGCAATGCAAGCGAAACATTACAAAAAACAAAAGCGCTGGCACAACTGGCAGACAATTTAGATTATAGCCGTTTTTGGTTAGCTGAGCATCATAATATGGCTCATGTAGCGAGTTCTGCCACAGTTGTTTTGATTGGTTATATTGCCAGTCAAACCCAAAATATCCGTGTTGGTTCTGGCGGAATCATGTTGCCGAATCATGCTCCGCTAATTATTGCGGAACAATTTGGCACTCTTGAAACACTATTTCCTAACCGGATTGATTTAGGATTAGGAAGAGCGCCTGGAACAGACGGTTTAACCGCTCAAGCGATTCGCAAAGATTTCTTCGAACAATCGCAACGATTTCCTCAAAATGTTGCCGCTCTCCAAGAATTTTTCTCGGAGAATAATGCTACTGCAAAAGTGCGAGCCTTTCCTGCAGAAGGTACTAATGTTCCGATTTGGATTTTAGGTTCTAGCATGGATAGTGCTTCTTTGGCTGCAGCCAATGGATTGCCCTATGCCTTTGCAGGACATTTTGCACCTAAACAAATGCATCAGGCATTTGAGTTTTATAGAGAAAATTTTAAACCTTCAGAATTTTTAGATGCACCCAAAACAATGGCCTGTGTGAACGCAGTTGCAGCTGATACCGATGAAGAAGCCGAAAAATTATCAAGCAGTTTGACTCTGATGTTTCTGAACTTGATTCGAAATGATAGAAAACCATTACAGCCGCCAGTTGATTCGCTCGACGGAATTATGAGTGAAGAGGAACATTTTCATGTGAACCAAATGACTGCTTGTTCTTTTGTAGGAAGCAAAGAAAAATTAGCTATCGAATTAAAACAGTTTATTGAGTATACGCGTATTGATGAATTGATGATTACCAGCCCAATTTTCGATCATGAAGAGAAACTGAAAAGCATCCGAATAATGAAGGAAGTAATGGAAACAATCAATAAAGCATAGAATTTAAATTTTTTTTTAAAACTCACAGTAGCTTGCTACTCTTTTTTGGTTTAAACTTTTAAACAAATAAGCAACGTGCGATTATTTAATTTTGTTGCGCATGATAACTTTTAAAATCAAAATACCCTGCAATGTAAGTTGCAGGGTGTTTGTTTTATAACTCATCAGAACTAATTAATAATTCAGTATTGCCTATTAATTATTTCAAGCTTCCCACCATATCTTCTGGTTTAACCCAAGTATCAAAATCTTCTGGAGTTACATAACCTAGACGAACGGCCTCTTCTTTCAGTGTTGTTCCGTTTTTATGTGCCGTCTGAGCAATTTCAGCAGATTTGTAATACCCAATTTTAGTATTCAAAGCCGTCACCAACATCAATGAATTGTCTACCAATTCTTTAATGCGTTTATAGTTAGGCGCAATACCTTGTGCGCAATGTTCGTCAAAAGACAGACAAGCATCGCCTAATAAACGAGCTGATTGCAAGAAATTTGCCGCCATCAATGGTTTGAAAACATTCAGTTCATAATGACCTTGCATTCCGCCAACAGCTATTGCAACATCATTGCCCATAACTTGTGCGCAAACCATCGTTAAGGCTTCGCATTGTGTTGGGTTTACTTTTCCTGGCATGATTGAAGAACCAGGCTCATTTTCCGGAATAATAATTTCTCCAATTCCTGAACGGGGACCAGATGCGAGCATACGTACATCATTGGCAATTTTATTTAGTGAAACCGCCAGTTGCTTTAAGGCGCCGTGGGTTTCTACAATAGCATCATGTGCTGCCAGTGCTTCAAATTTATTTTCAGCGGTTATGAACGGATGTCCTGTAAATTCAGCGATATATTCCGCTACTTTTACGTCATATCCCTCTGGTGTGTTTAATCCAGTTCCTACTGCAGTTCCGCCTAAAGCCACTTCTGATAAGTGTGCCAACGTGTTTTTAACTGCTTTTAAACCATAGTTCAATTGTGCTACATATCCTGAAATTTCCTGTCCTAATGTTAGTGGAGTCGCATCCATTAAATGTGTCCGACCTATTTTGACTACTGTATTAAATTCAGTCGCTTTGGCATGAAGCGTGTCTCTTAGTTTTTCAACAGCGGGAATGGTGACTTCAACAACTGCTTTGTAGGCCGCAATGTGCATTCCGGTAGGAAAAGTGTCATTAGAAGATTGTGATTTATTGACATCATCATTGGCTTTAATAAATTGTTCTCCTTCGCCAATGTTGAATCCTTTAAGAACTTGTGCACGATTTGCAACGACTTCATTTACGTTCATATTACTTTGCGTACCGGAACCTGTTTGCCAAATTACCAAAGGGAATTCATCATCCAGTTTTCCTGCTAGAATTTCATCACAAACAGCACCGATGGCATCGCGTTTTTCTGCTGGTAAAACACCTAAATCACAATTGGCATAAGCCGCTGCTTTTTTAAGATACGCAAAACCTTCAATAATCTCTTTTGGCATGGAAGCCGATGGACCTATTTTGAAGTTATTACGAGAACGTTCTGTTTGTGCGCCCCAGTATTTGTCAGCTGGAACTTGCACTTCACCCATGGTGTCTTTTTCTATTCTGAATTTCATTTGATGATATTTAAAAATAATTATGTCGTTTAATAGGTCTTTAGCCCCGATAGAAATGTAAATCCTTTTCTTTTTTTCTTTAAAAAAGAAAAGATTGTAATGAATAGCGGGAAACAGCTCCAAATTCTGAGCTCAAAAATACGGATAATTCCTTTTTTATAAAAATTGATTGGTAGTTTTTATGATTTTTTATTGGTGCGAAAAGGAATTAAACTTACATTTGTGGCTACATTCAAAAATTCCGGAAAACATGTTTGAATTTTCACAGTACTTAGGCTTTTTACTTTTCTTAACCATTCTTACTTTAGGATTTTGGTTAATGTTTTTTCTTGTAGGTTTCGTTCAATATTGGATTGGCGGTGCTCTCTGGGAAATGTACAAAGAAAGAAAAGCAAAGAAAGAGCAATCAGTTTAACCTGTTTGTTAAATAAAAAAAGGACTCATTTACATGGGTCCTTTTTTTATGCATTATGATAGCTGCTATTCTACTTTTATAGTAAAAGAAAAAGGACCCGTTTTCGCGAGCCCTTATTTTTTTATCCTTGAAAATCACCTTCATTTTCATTTTGATTTCGTTTAGGTTGTTCTCTTTCGTTTTTTGGTTTGTTAAAACGATAAGTGAATGATAAGCTAAACTGTCTTTCTCTCCACTGCATTTCGCTGTAAGAACTTACAATTCCTGGAAGATAACTTTCCACCATTCTTTTTCTGGAATTGAAAACATCACTAACGTTGAAGGAAAGTGTTCCTTTGTCTTTTAAGATGTCTTTGCTGAAGGCTATATTTGCTGCAAAAATCCCTAAGCTTCTTCCTTGTGCATTATTTTGAGGACCATTATAAGATGCATTAGTCTGCCAATCGATTTTATATGGCAAGGTGATTTTGGATGTTAGTCTTGTAGACCACGATGTTGCTACGTTATCAAAATTTTGTACAATTTCATTATCGCTAAAATCAGTATACGTAAAATCTCCTTGCGTTTCGTTTCTGAAGAAATTGAAATTACTGTTTAATTTCCACCATTTAAATGGAGAATAATTTAACGTGAATTCAAATCCTGTTCTATATTCAGTTGCCAAATTGATTGGAGAACTTATAATTATAGGAGTTCCGTTAACAAAATCTCCTGATTCTCTTCTAGCAAATTGAAAAACATCCGTTGTTTTATTTACATATAGGGAAGTATTGAAGGTTAATTTATCCCATCTTTTGATGTAACCAAAATCAATAGCATCAGAGAAGGCTGGATTTAAATCTGGATTTCCAACAAAAATATTGATGTTACTTGACAAGTTGCTGAATGGGTTCAACATTCTTCCTCTAGGTCTTTGTATTCTTCGGCTGTAGCTTACAGAAGCACTGCTTTTGTCTGATATTTCATAAGTGAAGAAAGCACTGGGGAAAAAATTGTTGTATTTTTTAGTATTGTAATCGTTGGTTGCTAATTGATTTATTTCAATATTAGAATCTTCAAAACGCAAACCGAAAAGTGCTGAAAATTTATTAATCTTTACACCATATTGTGTGTAAAATGCATTTACTTTCTCCTTGTATTGTAATGTATTTGTAAAATTATTGTTGATCACACCATCATTTTCAACTCTGTAATCCGTTAGTAATTCTGAGAAATCACCACGATAACCTGCTTCAAACTGGCTTGCTTTTCCAAAAGGCAAAACATAATCCATTTGAAGTAAATTTCGGCTTTGCGTTTGATTATTGAGGGTATTGTCAAATTTCACCACTGTTGTGTTTGTTGATGTGTCAGTAATCAATGCCTCGTTTATATCATCATTAGTCGAGAAGGAACCGTCAATTGTTAATTTATGACCGTCTTTTTTAAATTTCTTTGTGAAGTTTGTCGAAAATTCTACATTCTCACTGTCGCTATTTTCTAAATTGATCCGATTACGGGTATAGTCATAATTAAATCCGGAATTAAAATTGTTTTGAAAAACGTTGTCAACGTTAGCACCATTACTTTTTCTGTAGTTGAAGGTATTGGTCCAAGAAAGGCTTTCACTTAAATACCATTCCATTCCAAAGTTTCCATTATACCCTTTATTGTCTCTTTCATTTTCTCTCGTTTCATTTACATAATTTCGAGTTGTATTATCAGCATTTAAATATCTTGAATCTGTAAATGCATTTCCGGGATTACTACGGTCATTGTAACCTTGAGTAGTGAAAAGATTAAAATTTTCCGATTTATAATTTAAGTTACCGCTTAAACCGTACGTTTCAGGGTATCCGGTTGAAGCTATAAAAGTTCCGTTTAAACCTTGATTTTTTCCTTTTTTCAAGATGATATTTAATAAACCACCACCACCTTCGGCATCATATCTTGCTGATGGATTGGTAATAACTTCTACTTTGTCAATCGCATCGGCTGGAATTAATCGCAAGGCTTCAGCAATATTGATTGCGTTTGAAGGTTTGCCATCAATAAGAACTCTAACATTATCATTTCCACGAAGACTTATATTTCCCTCGACATCAACAGCGACAGAAGGGATGTTGTCTAAAACATCACTAACAGTACCACCTTTTACCATAAGGTCATTCCCTACGTTGTACACTTTTTTGTCTAATTTTATTTCTACAGTTGTTTTTTCAGAACGAATAATTACTTCATTCAATTGATTTGCATCCTCAGATAAAGAGATTAAACCTAAACTACTGCTATTTTGAAGGTTCTTTTGTTTAATTTCTTGTGTTTTAAAAGATATAAACTCAATTTTTATATCATATACACCCGGTTTAATTTCAATATTAAATTCGCCGTTTGGATTTGTAATTCCACCAGCAACTGGTTTTGGATTGTTTGGAATTAAAAAAGTAATCGTAGCATATTCAAGAGGTTGATTGCTGGTTTTTTCAACAACTTTACCTGTTATTTTAATTCTTGACACAACAGGACCTTGTTGAGCAAAACTGAACAGGGTGGTGAAAAATAGAACAAGAATTAAAACGGATTTTATTTTTTTCATTTTTAAAAACTTTGGTTACCCACTTTAGATTGCAAAAGTTGGTTTTGGTTTAGCACCGCAAATCACAAAAAAATGTTAATTAAAGGAATCGGAATTTTATAAAATAAAAGATTCAATTTTTTTTAAATCGCGTCCTATGATTGCCGAGTTTCCATTGATTACAATAGGTCTTTCAATTAAAATTGGATTAGAAATCATGGCCTGAATAATTTGTTCGTCATTCATTTCTTGATCTTTAAAATTTTCTATCCAAATTTTTTCTTTTTGACGAACTAATTCAATAGGTTGCATGTTTAATTTTTCGAGAATAACAGACAGCTCTTCAAATGAAGGCGGGTTAATCAGATAATTGATAACTTCAAACTCTTTTTTTGAGTTCTCGACAAATGCAAGGCAATTTCTCGATTTTCCGCAACGTGAATTATGGTATATTTGTATCATATTTATTACTATTGGTTTACTGTAAAAAGGTTCATCTAGGATTCGGATTAATGCACAAAAGTAATATTTGCTAAACTAATTTAAGGATATAATAAAACGAAAATTATATGTTTGTAGAACAAGGAATAAAATCAGATAATAAGTTTTGGAAATATATTTTAGGTTCGTTCGTGATAATTTGCGCTTCATTAGTAGGTCAGTTGCCGTTTTTGATGGGCATTTTATATCAAACAGTTTTTAACGGAAAGCCTTATCCCGCTAGTAATGAAGCGTTAATGCGTTTTTTTGATTCTAATTTGACTTTATTTTTAATACTGATTTCATTTGTTTTTATTATGCTAGGCATTGTGCTGGTAGTCCGTAATTTTCACCGTCAAACGATGCTTTCAGTAACAACATCAAGAGATAAAATAGATTGGAAAAGAGTTGGATTTTCTTTTATGATATGGTCCGTTTTTACAATCGTATCCACTTTACTTTTCTATTTTTCTGGTCCCAGCGATTTTGTAGTCAATTTTAAGCCAATACCCTTCGCTATTTTAGTGGTAATAGCTGTGATTTTAATTCCAATTCAAACCAGTTCCGAAGAATATATTTTTAGAGGATACTTAATGCAGGGATTCGCAAATCTAGCCAAAAATAAATGGTTCCCCTTATTGATGACGTCGGTTATTTTTGGAGGAATGCATATTTTTAATCCTGAAGTGACTAAAATAGGGTATATAGTGCTTGTTTATTATATAGGAACGGGTCTTTTACTGGGAATCATTACGTTGATGGATGAAGGGATGGAGCTGGCTTTAGGCTTTCACGCAGCCAATAATCTAGTAGGTGCTTTACTCGTTACGTCCGATTGGTCTGCATTTCAAACCAATTCTATTTTTAAAGATATTTCGGATCCTTCAGCCGGATTAGATGTTATCCTGCCGGTCGTTCTTATTTACCCGATACTTTTATTTATCTTTAGTAAAAAATACAATTGGACCAACTGGAAAGAAAAATTAACTGGAAAAATTTAAACCATAAACTGTTCAATAATTTAAAATATACCTATCATGATCGATACAATAACACATCAAAATGTTCACAACCTTTTTAAATTAAACGGGTTTCATCTGAATCGAAATGATTTATGCCGAGTAGCGTACAGTTTTATAAAAGAAGGAGAAGAGTTTGAAAAATCGGTGGGAGATTTTATACTCGATTGGTTTGATCAGAAGTCGTACATCGAAATGAGTACTTCGGGGACTACGGGAGTTCCTAAATTAATTCGTGTCGATAAACAAGCTATGGTTAATTCGGCCATTGCTTCGGGTGATTTTTTTGATTTAGAACCTGGGGATAAGGCATTACATTGTTTACCTACAAAATATATCGCTGGAAAAATGATGTTTGTGAGGAGTTTTATTTTGGGTCTTGATATTGATTTTGTTGCGCCAAGTTCTCATCCTTTGTTGCAGAATGATATCAAATATGATTTTGTGGCAATGGTTCCATTACAAGCTCAAAACTCTTTATCAGCATTAAAAAATGTAAAAAAGTTGATTATTGGTGGTGCTAAAATAAGCAAAACGCTAGAAAAAGGACTTTCTAAATTGAAAACTGAAGTGTATGAAACCTATGGTATGACGGAAACAATTACTCACATTGCAGCCAAAAAGATAGGGGAGGAGGCTTTTTCAATTTTACCAAATATAGAAATTAGCCAAGACGATAGAAAGTGCTTGGTGATAAATGCATTAAAAATTTCAGATGAACCCATTGTTACAAATGATTTAGTGGAACTGGTGGGGGAAAATCAATTTGTCTTTTTAGGACGCTTTGATAATGTAATAAATAGCGGCGGAATCAAATTGATTCCTGAAAAAATTGAAGAAAAGTTATCTGCTAAAATTGATTCAAGATTCTTTGTAACCGGAAAACAAGATGCTGTTTTAGGAGAAAAACTTGTAATTGTTATAGAAGGGGAACATCAAATACTGGACGAGACTATTTTTGATGGCTTAGACAAATATGAAAAGCCGAAAGAAGTTTTTTATGTTTCTAAATTTAGTGAAACCGAAAGCGGGAAAATAAAACGCAAAGAAATTGTTGACCGTATTTAAACAATTTTTATTAAAAAAGCTTTCTAATTTTAAAGGGCACTGAAAAATATCTTATTTTGATTAGAGACACTTAAAAAAACAAAAAAAAAGGAGTAGAAATCAAATTTTTCTACTCCTTTTAATTAACAATTTATTCCTAAAAACATTTTTTTAGTGCCTTCGTTAAAAACCGATGCATTTCTATTTAATTATTGCTGCATTTTAAAATAATAATCAGCTGAATTTTTTCCACTTCCGTAAAATAAGAAAAAGATACAAATTCCTAAAATCAGTAATGCCAAAAGTAGATTTTGGGAATGCATTTCTCCCATAAAATTTATTACGATAGCACCTATAAGTATCGGTAGTTGTGCTATTATTGCCCATCTTGTAAGTAAACCAAAAGCAATCATGATACCACCTACCATGTGTGCTGGAGCAATATAATGAATGAGGAACATTCCACCACCAATTCTGTCAATAGGTGAAATGAGATCATTTAAATATTGGATGTTCGTTACAAAAGAGATTCCTTTCATAAACAGAAATACACCAAGTGCTATTCGTGCCAAATCCAAAGTTAAATAAGTGTGCATATTTGCCCATTTGTTTAAATTTTTTACGTTGTTCATAATAGTGGAGTTTTAAATATTAAGCACTAAGTTACTGATTTTTAACCGAATAATTTAAAATTGTTAAATAAAACTAAACTTTAAATATTTGATAGGCAGAAACACCGGTTGTAAGGCTTTTACAAATAAAATACTACTAATACTTTTTTAATTTTAAGCAGGGCTATAATAAAAAAGTTAATTTTTAGAAAATGACGGAGAATTTTAAAGCTATAAAATATAATAATTTTTTACAAGTATCACTACACGAAATATAATCTAAGATCCTATAAAGAAGTAGTTAAACTTGGATTACACCTAAGTTAAATTTTTTCTCAATAGGCGAGTGATTTGCCGCTTCAATACCCATAGAAATCCAGCTTCTGGTGTCTAAAGGATCAATTATTGCATCAGTCCATAATCGGGAAGCGGCATAATAAGGTGACACCTGCTCGTCATATCGTGCTTTAATTTTATCGAATAATTCTTTTTCTTTAGTTTCATCTACCAGTTCTCCTTTTGCTTTAAGCGAAGAAGCTTCAATTTGTGCCAATACTTTTGCGGCTTGTGTTCCACCCATAACGGCTAACTCCGCACTTGGCCAAGCAAAAATTAATCTTGGATCGTACGCTTTTCCGCACATAGCATAATTTCCCGCTCCATATGAATTTCCTACGATAACCGTGAATTTAGGTACAACTGAATTAGAAACAGCATTTACCATTTTGGCACCATCTTTTATAATTCCGCCATGTTCAGATTTTGATCCAACCATAAAACCGGTAACATCTTGTACAAAAACTAAAGGAATTTTCTTTTGGTTGCAATTAGCAATAAAACGGGTAGCTTTATCCGCACTATCAGAGTAGATTACCCCGCCAAATTGCATTTCGCCATTTTTAGTTTTAACCACTTTCCGTTGATTGGCAACAATTCCTACCGCCCAACCATCAATTCTGGCATACCCAGTAATAATGGTTTGTCCGTATCCATCTTTGTAAGCTTCAAACTCTGAATTATCAACAAGTCGATTGATGATTTCCATCATATCGTATTGTTCATTTCGGGCTTTTGGCAAAATGCCATAAATTTCTTTTTCGTCTAATGCTGGTTTTCCCGCTTTAATTCGGCTGTATCCGGCTTTGTCAAAATCACCTATTTTGTCAACTATGTTTTTTATTTTGTCTAATGCGTCTTTGTCATCTTTAGCTTTGTAATCTATAACACCTGAAATTTCACAATGTGTTGTTGCTCCGCCCAAGGTTTCGTTATCAATGCTTTCGCCAATGGCAGCTTTGACTAGATAACTTCCCGCCAAGAAAATACTTCCCGTTTTATCGACAATCATAGCTTCGTCACTCATGATTGGCAAATAGGCACCACCGGCAACGCAACTTCCCATTACAGCCGCAATTTGGGTAATTCCCATGCTGCTCATTTGAGCGTTATTTCTAAAAATTCGACCAAAATGTTCTTTATCAGGGAAAATTTCATCTTGCAAAGGCAAATAAACACCTGCGCTATCCACTAAATATATAATTGGCAGACGATTTTCCATTGCAATTTCTTGCGCGCGCAAATTTTTCTTTGCTGTTATAGGAAACCAAGCGCCCGCTTTCACAGTAGCATCATTGGCCACAACAATACATTGTTTTCCCCTAATATATCCTATTTTGACAACGACACCACCCGAGGGACAACCTCCGTGTTCTGCATACATTCCTTCACCAACAAATGCTCCAATTTCAATACTTTTCGCTTTTGGATCCAATAAATAATCGATTCGTTCGCGTGCAGTCATTTTGCCTTCACCATGTAATTTTTGGATGCGTTTTTCACCACCTCCTAATTTGACTACGCTAAATTTTTGTCGCAATGCTGAAAGTAAAAGTTTATTGTGGTCTTCGTTTTTGTTAAAGTTCAAATCCATGATGAAATAATATTAAAAAAGTTTGCGTCAAAAATACAAAATCCAACGAAATAAATTTTGTTATTTTAATTGGTTTGTGAAGAAAATCGGATGTATGGTTACTATTAAAACAAAGAAACAGAAGTTTGTGTCTGTTTTTTTATGAATTTAATAAAAAAGCACGTAATTATTTTTTAGACTCATTTACCAGTCTTTTTAAAATTGCCCACTGTTTTAATGCGTCTCTAGCTTCTACGGCAGGATATCCTAGCATAGTTTTTCCAGCTTCAATATCTCCTGTAACACCTGAACCAGCACCAACAATAGCACCATCACCAATAGTAGTGTGGTCTTTAATGGAAGCGCTTCCACCAATGATTACACCATTTCCTAGCGTTACTGATCCTGCCAGTCCACTGTTTCCAGCCATAATACAGAATTTCCCCAATTTGCTATTATGACCTATTTGAACTAAATTATCAATTTTGCAACCGTCCCCTAAAACGGTAGAACTGAATTTTCCTCTGTCGACACATGAATTCGCACCAATTTCAACATTGTTGCCTATAATCACATTTCCAATTTGAGGAACTTTGACTAAACCTCTTTGTGGATCAGGTCGAAAACCAAAACCATCGGCACCAATTGTTGCGTTAGGATGCAAAATGCAATCATTTCCTATGTGACATCTTTCTCTGATAACAGATCCTGACCAAATCACAGTGTTTTTTCCTATTGTACATTCGTCAAGAATAGTCACATTAGGATAAATGCTCGTATAATCACCAATAATGACTTTAGGACCTATGTAGCATCCTGCACCAATTCTGACACCATTGCAAATAGTTGCAGTTGGATCTATTACTGCGGTTGGATGGATATCAACTGTAAATAATGGAGTTGGAGGTGCAAAAAGTTCTAATATTTGAGACATTGCTAAATCAGCATTTTTTACTTTTATAAAAGCCCTGTCTTCTCCAGGCTGTATAGTAATATCCTCGTTGACAACTGCGGCACAAGCTTTTGATGCTGACCAAAATTTTTCATATTTTTTGTTTCCAATAAATGAAATTTCAGATTCAGTAGCGGCTTCAAGTTGTTCAGGTGCAGTAATTTTTTGGGAAGTATTCCCGACTATTTCTCCTTTTAGAATCTCATTTATTTCTTGAATGGTGTAGGATTTCATTACGTAGATATAGGATTTTGATGTTAAATATTTTTCAAATAAAAGAATTTAGGGTTGAAATTCCTAATCTTATTAATTTCTTTAACATCTATAGAAATAGAATATTATTGTAAAACTTGGAGTTTCCCTAATTGAATCGTCGTAAGTAATTTTAAAGCAAAAAACCGATACTTAATTTATAGTATCGGCTAATTTGTATTTATTTCATTCATATTTTATGCTTTGACAATCATTTTTCCTTTGTTTTCTCCTTTAAATAAACCAAGTAAGGCAGCCGGTAATTGATCAAAACCATCTACTATTGTTTCTGTGAATTTCAATTTTCCTTCATTTACCCATTTTGATAATTGAGCAATTCCTACTGGAAAGTCTTTTTGAAAATTATTGATAATAAAACCCTGCATTAATACACTGTGGGTTAATAACAACGGTTGAATACGGGGTCCCATAGGAATTTCAGTACTATTGTATAAAGAAATTTGCCCGCACAAAGCAATTCTCGCGTGAAAATTCAAGTTTTGGATGACCGCATCAGAAATGCTTCCGCCCACATTGTCAAAATAGACGTCAACTCCATTTGGACATAAATTAGCTATTGCGGTATTTATATCAGTGGTTGTTTTGTAATTGATGACATCGTCATAACCAAATTTTTCTTTTAGCATTGTTGCTTTTTCGTCAGAACCAGCAATTCCGATTATACGGGCTCCGTGGATTTTTGCAATTTGGCCAACTACAATTCCAACTGCTCCTGCTGCTCCAGAAACTACAACAGTTTCACCTGCTTTTGGTTTACCAATGCGCATGAGACCAAAATAAGCAGTTAATCCTGTCATTCCCAAGATTCCTAAATAATACGTCAAGGATTCTACTGCTGATTCAATTTTTTGCAGGTTTTTATCCGAGGCAATCATTTTTTCGCTCCAAGGCAAAGCTCCCAATACAACATCTCCCGTTTTAAAAAGATCAGATTTTGATTCGAGTACAGTTGCCAAGACTCCGCCCTCTATGGCTTTGTTTAATTCAAATTGAGGTACATAAGACTTTCCTTCATTCATTCGTCCACGCATGTAAGGATCTACGGAATAATACATTCCTTGTACCAGTACTTCGCCATGTTGCAGTGCGTCTAATTCTATATTTTCAAATCTAAAATCATTCAATATTGGAGTTCCATTAGGTCTCGCTGCTAATACGATTTGTTTAGTTGTCATGATTGTATTTTTTAAAAGTGAGTATTTAAAAACCTATAAATGCCAAAGCCTATCTATTCTACTAATTTTAAATTGGCAGTAGAATAGATAGGCGTTAGCTAATTAATAATTTCTAAAACGGATCAGATAATCCAATGACACGAATTAATTTTTTATTTACAAATTCATGAATTCCAATTTCTGCAAGTTCTCTACCATAACCTGAACCTTTGGTTCCACCAAAAGGCAAATCGGTTTGCGTCCAAGTTGGGTGATTAATAAATATCATTCCAGAGTCAATTTGATCTGCAACTCGTTTTCCACGTTCGATATCTTGTGTAAATACGGAACCTCCTAAACCAAAATCAGAATCATTTGCCAATATAATTGCTGCCGCTTCATCTTTAACTCTGTAAAAAGAGGAAACTGGACCAAATAATTCTTCATGATAAGCAGGAATTTCTGGGTTTAAATCAGACAAAATAGTAGGTTCCATAAATGCTCCTGGTCCATTTACCCGTTTGCCTCCTAATAAAACAGTGGCTCCGGCTGCAACGGATCTATCTACTTGATCTAGCAAGTGTAATAAAGCTTCTTCACTACTTAAGGGGCCTAATTCAGTGTTTGGATCCATCGGATCACCCACTTTTAATTGTGCTAATTTGGCGGTGTATTTTTCGATAAATTCATCGGCAATAGCCTCGACAGCAATAATTCTCTTAGAGGCAATACAGCTTTGCCCGTTGTTATTCATTCTACCTACCACGGCCCATTCAACAGTTTTATCTATATCGGCATCTTCTAGAACAATAAAGGCATCGTTACCTCCTAATTCCAACACTGATTTTTTAAGATTTTTTCCAGCTTCTGAGGCTAAACTCGCACCTGCGGCTTCGCTACCGGTAAGCGAAACACCTTTAATTCTCTTGTCAGAAACAAGTAGTGAAGCTCTTTTTCCTGACAGTAACAAATTGGTATATAATCCAACTGGCGCTTGCGCTTCTTTAAATAAATCCTCAATTGCAATAGCACATTGCGGAACCATCGAAGCATGTTTTAATAAGATGGTGTTCCCTACCATCATATTTGGCGCTATGAAACGAGCCACCTGATAAAAAGGAAAATTCCAAGGTTGAACTCCTAATAATACTCCTATTGGGCTTGATCTGATAAAAGCTTCACCTAATTCAGGTTCTAACTTTTTATCGGCTAAAAATGTTTCGCCATTTTCAGCATAATAGTCTAAAATATTGGCACTTAATTCTACTTCACCTACAGCCTGAGAAAATATTTTCCCCATTTCAAGGGTAATTAATGTGGCTAAAGCTGTTTTTTTCTCTCGCATTAATGATGCGACTTTGTTTAAAACAGCTGCTCTCTCGGGATAAGATGTTTTTTTCCATTCATGAAAAGTAATATTGGACTGATTAACAGCTTGTTCTACTTGTTTGTCCGTCATTTCTTCAAACGATTTTACTACTTTATTGGTTGCGGGATTAACTGTTTGTATTGACATAATTTTATGTTTTAAAAATGATTACTATTTCGGCACCTGTCAAAATTAATTTAGTGTGCAAAACACATTATTTTGCATATTTAATGTTCAATAATTGATTAATTGAATTTTTAAAAAGTAGATTTTTATTTTTTGAAAATAAACGTGCTTTAATTTTTGTTAGCCAATTATTGAATAACAAAGATAAAAATATGGTAGAGAAGGGGACTTACACAATTTCCACATTAACTTTTTTTTATGTTTAAAAGTTAACCCGTTGGGTGTAATTCAAATTTGTTTGATTTTTTAACCACATAGAAACATAGATTTTAAAATTATGTAAAACGTTTCATTTTTTTAGAGAAAACCATACTATGTGAACCCAAGAATAAGGCTATCCTACTCTTTATTCCTATGTTTCTATGTGGTTCAATTTTTTTATATAAGATTAATTGAAATTTTTATTAATTACACCCAACGGGTTAAAGTTAGTATAATCATAACACTTTTTTAAACAGTTTTTCTGCTCGTTTAATTGATTATACTTTGTGATTAATATTGCAAACTTTTGCTTTTTTATTTAAATCTTCAAAGACAATTCATATACTAAAAAAAAATTCTACCGGTTTTGAAGCGAGTAGGATTAGTTTTTATTTACGTTGTAAGATGAAATGTTTAGTGCAAATTATTCCTCCTCTTTTTGTCCCATCATCATTAAGTAGGCTTTCAAGAATTCGTCGATTTCTCCATTCATAACCCCATCAACATTACTGGTTTCATGGCCGGTTCTAACATCTTTGACTAATTTATAGGGCTGCATTACATAATTCCTGATTTGCGATCCCCATTCTATTTTCATTTTTCCAGCTTCGATATCCGCGCGTTGTGCCTGTTTCTTTTTTAACTCAATTTCGTACAACTGAGAGCGTAACATTTGCATCGCACGTTGTCTGTTGTCTTGTTGCGAACGTGTTTCGGAACACTGTATTTGAATTCCGGTTGGTTTATGGAACAATTGTACTTTCGTTTCTACTTTATTTACATTTTGTCCTCCCGCACCACTGGATCGAGACGTTGTAATCTCGATATCAGCAGGATTAATATCAATTTCTATGCTGTCATCTACAAGCGGATATACATAAACGGAAGCAAAGGAAGTATGACGCTTGGCATTACTGTCAAAAGGGGATATTCGAACCAATCGATGTACACCGTTTTCACCTTTCAAATATCCAAAAGAATAATCGCCTTCAAATTCGAGTGTTACGGTTTTTATACCCGCAGCTTCTCCTTTCTGAAAATTTAGTTCTTTGATTTTATAACCGTATTTTTCGCCCCACATCATGTACATGCGCATGAGCATTTCGGCCCAATCGCAACTTTCGGTTCCGCCGGCACCAGCGGTTATTTGTACAACAGCACTCAAAGTATCGCCTTCGTCCGAAAGCATATTTTTAAATTCTATAGCTTCAATATGAGCTTGGGTTGCATTGTATTGTTCGTCTAATTCTTCTAGCGTAAGCTCTCCTTCTTTGTAAAAATCATAGGCGAGTTGCAATTCGTCCGTCATCTCGACGGCTTTATTGTAATCTTCAATCCATTTTTTCTTGTTTCTAAGATTTTTTACAATGACTTCAGCGTCTTTTGCATTGTTCCAAAAATTGGGTGCAAAAGTTTTCTCTTCTTCATTAGAAATCTCAATTAGTTTGGCATCAACGTCAAAGATACCTCCTCAACGCACCAAGGCGCTCCACAATACCTTTAATTTGTTCGGTAGTTGTCATAAATATTATATTATTTTGATAGTTCTGTTTTCAATATTTATATAAAATTCCGCTGTGTAATAAATTTAGTTTAGTTTTAACTGAACTAGCTTGAATTAACAAACGGTATTATGTAAATTTGTGGCACAAAAATAGAAAAATTTTACGAAGGGACAATTCTCAAATTGTTCATACTGACAATAAAAAAATATGGAAATAAATTTAATTAGTGACACAATTACTAAGCCCTCTAACGAAATGTTACGATATATGTTCAAAGCAGAAGTAGGAGACGATGTTTACAAACAGGATCCTACCGTTATTGAATTAGAAGCAAAAGTAGCAGCGATGTTTGGTATGGAGGCCGGACTTTTCTTTCCTTCTGGAACAATGGCCAATCAAACGGCGATAAAATTACACACACAACCCGGAGAACAATTAATAGCTGACAAATATGCACACGTTTATCATTACGAAGGTGGTGGCGCTTCTTTTAACAGCGGGGTTTCTTGTTGTTTATTAGACGGAAACCGCGGAATGATAACCGCAGAGCAAGTGGCAGGAGCGATCAATGATCCTGAGTTTTATCATAGTCCGTTGACGAGTTTAGTTTGTGTGGAAAACACTACGAATAAAGGCGGTGGTGCTTGTTATGAATTAGAAGATTTACAGCGAATAAAACAAGTTTGCGACGCTAATCATTTGAAATTTCATATGGATGGCGCCCGAATTTGGAATGCTTTGGTAGCCAAAAAACAAGATCCAAAAGCATTTGGAAAATTATTCGATACTATTTCAGTTTGTTTGTCTAAAGGTCTGGGAGCGCCGATTGGTTCTGTTTTATTGGCTGACAAAGCTACAATTCACAGAGCGTTACGTATTCGAAAAATATTAGGTGGCGGAATGCGTCAAGTAGGCTATTTGGCGGCAGCCGGAATTTATGCTTTGGATAACAACATAAAACGTCTAGCCGAAGATCATCGAAGAGCTAAAGAAATTGCTGCGGTATTAAAAAAGGTAAGTTGGGTTGCATCAGTGGAGCCAGTTGAGACTAATATTTTGATTTTTTCATTGGCACCAAATTGTAATGAGAAGAATTTAATTGAAGTTCTAAAACAAAAAAACATTTCGATTAGCTCGATGGGACATGGAAAATTGAGAATTGTAACGCATCTTGATTATAGAGAAGTGATGCACACGTATGTTTTGGAGACACTAGAAAAAATGTAAAAAAAAAGCAGTTGTGAATTATGAGATTTGATAACTTGAAAAATTCATAATTCACAACTTATAATTCTTAATTACTTAAACAAATTATCCATTCCTGGAATCATTGGCATATCCATTTTTGCAACTGCATCAAGCTCAGCTTCATTTACTTTTGTTGCTTTATCGATAGCTTTGTTCAGTACCAAAATAATATAATCTTCTAATTGTTCTTTGTCTTCCAGCAACGAATCATCGACAGTAATTGATTTTATTGATCGGTTGGCCGTTAGTGTCACTTTCAATAAACCATCGGTACTTTGTTCCTCTATGAGAACAGTGTCTAAACGTTTTTTAGTCTCTTCTATCTTTTGTTGGGTTTCTTTAAGTTTGCCCATCATTCCCATTAAGTCCATATTTTAATTTTTTAAATTAATTGAATTACAAAATTAGTATATTGCACAGTCATATTCAACAAAATATTCATGAAAAATAGACTTATCATAACTTCTCTTTGTGTTATTTTTGCAACTTCATTTACTAATACAAAAGCACAACAAATGTTAAAAAAAAGTCCAGTTCCAGTCGCTAAAATAATTCCTAAATCATTAAAAAAACACAATGAAACAAGAATTGATAATTACTTCTGGTTAAATGACAGAGAAAATCCCGAAGTTATTGATTACCTGAATAAAGAAAACACGTATTATGATGCAATGACGGCACATACTAAAGATTTTCAAAAAGAATTGTTTGATGAAATGAAAGGAAGAATAAAGGAAGATGATCAATCAGTTCCTTATTTATTTAATGGCTATTATTACATCACACGTTTTGAAAAAGGGCAGGGTTATCCTATTTATTCCCGAAAAAAAGGAAGTCTTTCTGCCAATGAAGAAATTTTATTCAATTGCAATGATTTGGCCAAAGGGCATTCCTATTTTCAATTAGGAGGTTTAAGTGTGAGTCAAGACAATAAATTTGCAAGTTTTGGCGTAGACGTTGTAGGAAGAAGAATTTATACGATACAAATAAAAAATCTTGAAACGGGAGAAATCCTTTCTGATAGTATTGAAAATGCTACAGGAAACTCCGTTTGGGCAAATGATAATAAAACTATTTTTTATACCAGACAGGATGAAGTTACTTTGCGATCTGATAAAGTTTTCAAACACAGATTAGCCACTGATGCTACCGATGATATTTTGGTTTTTAATGAAAAGGACGATACTTTCAACGTTTCAGTGGGTAAAGAAAAATCAAGAAAATACATCATAATTGGTTCCGAGAGCACATTGACTACAGAATATAGAATACTTAATTCAGATACGCCAGAAGGTGAGTTTGTGGTTTTTCAACCCAGAGTTCGTGGTTTAGAATACAGTATTTCTCATTTTGGGGATTCTTTTTATATTCTGACCAATAAAGATAAGGCCACTAATTTTAAATTAATGAAAACGCCCGAGAACGCTACTGCTAAAAAAAATTGGAAAGATATAATTGCCCATCGAGAAGACGTTCTGCTGGAAGATATCGAGATTTTCGAAAACTATTTGGTTGTCGAGGAACGTTCGAATGGACTGAATCACATCCGAATTATGCCTTGGAGCGGAACAGGAGAATATTACTTGCCTTTTGGGAGCGAAACGTACAATGCCTATACGACTACCAATGTTGATTTTGACACTGATATCCTGCGTTATAGCTATCAATCATTAGCAACACCGTCATCGGTTATCGATTTTAACATGAAAACTAAAGAAAAAGAAATCAAGAAAGAGCAGCAAGTTCTTGGTGGCAAATTTGATAAAAGCAATTACATCGAAGAACGCATTTGGGCCACGGCTATCGATGGTACAAAAGTGCCTATTTCTTTGGTGTATCGAAAAGGCTTAAAGAAAGACGGTAAAAATCCTTTATTGCTTTATTCGTACGGCTCGTATGGCGTCACGATGGATACTTACTTTTCGTCGACACGTCTGTCTATTCTGGATAGAGGTTTTGTATTCGCAATAGCCCATATTCGTGGTGGTGAAGATTTAGGAAGACAATGGTATGAAGACGGGAAATTACTGAAAAAGAAAAATACATTCACTGATTTTATCGATTGCTCTAAATTTTTAATTCAGGAAAAATATACTTCTCCGAGACATTTATACGCCGAAGGCGGTTCAGCAGGAGGCTTATTAATGGGAGCAGTAATAAATATGGCACCAGAATTATACAATGGAGTGATTGCTCAGGTTCCTTTTGTGGATGTAATAAGCACCATGCTCGACGATACAATACCGCTTACAACTGGAGAATATGATGAATGGGGGAATCCAAACGTGAAAAAATATTACGATTACATGTTATCGTACTCGCCATATGACAACGTAAAAGAGCAAAACTATCCTAATATGTTCGTTTCTACTGGACTTCATGATTCGCAAGTACAGTATTGGGAACCCGCAAAATGGGTTGCTAAATTAAGAACTAAAAAAATTAATGATACCGTTTTGTATTTAAATACAAACATGGATGCGGGACATGGCGGTGCTTCAGGACGATTTGAAGCCATTAAAGAATTGGCAAAAGAATATAGTTTTTTATTAGATTTAGAAGGAATTAAAAACTAATTAGATTTTTTTTGTTAAATTTGTAATATTCGTGGTCTGATTAAAAATTGCTACGACTAACTATTTTTTTATGAAAAAAGAAATAACTGCTTGTAATAATGTTTTAGAATTGATAGGTAATACTCCACTTATTAAGCTAAATAAAGTTACTGAAGATTTAAAAGGAAATTTTTACGCTAAAGTAGAAGCTTTTAATCCAGGACATTCCTCAAAAGATAGAATAGCATTATACATAATTGAAGAAGCTGAAAAGAGAGGTGTTTTATCTCCAGGTGATACGATAATTGAAACCACTTCCGGTAATACGGGTTTTAGTTTAGCAATGGTCAGTATCATAAAAGGTTACAACTGCATTCTTGCAGTTAGTTCTAAATCATCTAAAGACAAAATAGACATGCTTCGTAGTTTAGGAGCAAAAGTTTATGTCTGTCCGGCGCACGTATCTGCTGATGATGAACGTTCTTATTATAATGTAGCCAAACGTTTGCACGAAGAAACGAAAGGTTCGATTTACATCAATCAATATTTTAATGAGTTGAATGTTGATGCCCATTATAAATCTACCGGTCCGGAAATTTGGAAACAAACTAATGGTGCAATTACGCATTTAATTGCCTGTAGTGGAACAGGTGGAACCATATCTGGTACTGCAAAATACTTAAAAGAACAAAATCCAAATATTAGGATTCTTGGGGTGGATGCTTTTGGATCTGTATTGAAGAAATATCATGAAACAAGAGAATTCGATAATGATGAAATTTATCCGTACCGAATTGAAGGCTTGGGTAAAAATTTAATTCCGTCCGCAACGGATTTTGATATCATTGATAAGTTCATGAAAGTAACGGATGAGGAAAGTGCTCATGCTGCGAGAGAAATTACCAGAAAAGAAGGTTTATTTGTAGGGTATACATCAGGTGCAGTAATGCAAGCGATAAGACAATATGCTGAAGAAGGTGAATTCGACGAAAACAGTAATGTAATTGCAATTTTCCCGGATCACGGTTCTCGTTACATGAGTAAAGTATTTAGCGATGACTGGATGAACGAACAAGGTTTCTTTGATAGCATCAACGAAGAAGAAGTTCAAAAAATTGAAATGATAAAATAAGTTAAAAATTATAGGTAAATAAAAAAGTCCTACTTGCTTTTGTAAATGGGACTTTTTTATTGAATATAAATAAGGACACTTTTAATTTAATCCAATAATTCAGAATTATTAAGTATCAATTCAATTTTTTTAATTGTGATTGTGATCTGACTCATTTGTAATTCTATATTTCTAAAAAAAAGACTGATATCTCTACTGACCCAACTTTCAGAAATAACTCTTGCGCCCAAACTAATTCTTAAAATAGCACTTTCAATTTCAGTAGTATATTTGACATTAACTGCTTGACCAATATGACATTTTTGGGCAGCAAGTCGAATAATTTCTAATGAAGAACCTTCAAAATGATCGGATAAATCAGAATTTAATAGGGTGTACAATTTTTTTACTTTATCAACAGCTAAGACCTCATTGTTTTTAAAAATAAAGAAAGGAAAAATTGTACGGATGTTTCTTATTCCAAATTCTTTACTGCTAAAGCTCTTTGTTTTTGTTTCATCACTATAAATAGGCTGTAAAAATGTGGCCTCTTTTATAGAGTCATCAACAAAATTGCAAAACATCTCAATACCCATATTTCGATATAAAATTGGTGTTTTGTAATACCTGTCCATTTCAACCACGGCAGCATTCCAACGCATGTAAGAACCATAATTATATCCGTCAGATAATTCATTGGAACAAAACCATGAAGTCGGCCAATCAGAACTATTATAATATTTGTTTAAGCCTTTTGGTAATGTATTTTTTACAGATTGAATTAATTTATTGACACTTTGAGGTAAAATTAATGCACCGCAGTATGGCGGCCCAGTGAAGAATTTACTCCCCGTTATGGTAACAATATATCCTTTATTTAAATAATTTTGGATGTCTTTTGGATCTAATCTCAACTGTGATCCATCAACAATTATTTGAATTGATAAGTTTTCAAGTTTATTTAATTTTTTTATAAATTCGTCACTAGGAGCTTGATACCCTAATTTTGATTGGTCCATAGTATGTAATACTACATGCCTGCCTTGATTTTTAGTCCTAATAACGGCATCGAATACTTCCTTATCTAATTGAGCAGAAGTTTTTAATGCGCCATTTTGATCTCTAAAAGGGATTTGTACTAAATCAACATCTCTAAAACCTTCAATTTTAGCATCTTTTTTAATTGGATAATTTAAAGCAGTAGTATTTTCAAAATGACATCCCTTTAAAGCCGTAGCTACACCGCTACCAGTTTCATCAGAGGCCACTAAAATATGTGTAATTTCTTTATCGGAAATAATTTGCGTTATAGCAGCTATTTGAAGTGAAGAATCAGTACCTGATGGTGAAAAAATTATTTCACATTCCTCACTTAATCTAAATATTTTTCTAAGGTTATTTTTTAGTAATTCAGAAAAATCTATAGTAGTATTTTTAAAACCATTTTTTAAGCTATTTCTAATTAATATACTTCTCACTTTATCTGTTTTATCAAAAGCAAAATTAGAAACGCTAGACGCCGTAGATGAAGCAAAAGTAAATGCATCAGGTCTGGGGAATGGACGACATCCGTACTTGTTTAGCAAATGAATTTCATCGATATTCAAACGAAGATCTCCTCCAGACATCAACATATATTCTGTGGGTTTTGCAAGATTTTCGACAATAGCTTTCCAAGATTTTTTGAGTTCAGTGTTCGAATTTTTTAAACCATGAAAAGATTGGAGTTCTTCGTTTATTAATGAAGATTCAGTATTTAAATAGATATTATTTTTAATTAAATTAATTAGAACATAATCAAGATTTTCTAATTTTTCTTTATCATCTTTAGGTAGCAAATTATAAAATATTCGAGTTACTTCAAGAGCTGCAATATCGCATAAAACTACATCTTGTTTTTCGGTATTCAAAGCTTTGTACCATAGCTGCCATTCGATGCCATATCTTAAATAGACTAAAGCTAAAATGGGTTTACTCAAAAAGGATGAACCAATTATAATTGATTTGTTGGGTACAATTTTGAAAATAGTAGGCTCACTAGTTGAGGTGATAATATTGATATTATTTATCTTTGGTACGGTATTAAATCTTTTTAAAACGCGAACTAAATAGTTTACATTTTCTTTTTCAAATAAACTTGTTCTCTTATATTGATTTTCAATCAGGATGTTGTTTGTCATGTGTATTATAATTTTATACGTTCCTTGGAACGATATTCTGTATTAGGAATATTTAGCTAATTAACAAAACGCATTCAATTACGGACTATATTTTGTAAAAAATCGTCACAAAAACTAAATTTTTATTAAGTCTTTTTTGTCTCAAATAAGGAAATTTAGTTTGCAAAATAATTGTGCTCCCAATAGTTTGATGTATCGCTTGTTTTTAAGGCTTTACACTTAGTAAAAGTTAGCAAATATAAGAAACTTGTTAGCAGTAAAAAAGATATCAAAAAATACTCTTTTGCTAAATTTTCTGTCTTTCACCATATTCCGTTATTTAAACTGTATTGATATAATAATTTACAGGTAAAAGCGTATTAAAAAACTATATTTTATAAATTGATTTATTATAAGAAAACTTGATAGAAAGGGAAGGGCAAGAGGGCAAATGCATAATTATAAGTAACTTTCTACTTTATGTTTAAAATATGCTTTAGGCCGATTTTTAAAAAACGCAGCAGTTACGCAGCAAAGGTTAATTAAAAAAAGAAATAAAAAAGGCTTAATTCTTAATTTATAATTGTGAAACAAAAAAACTCCAGCTAAAGCTAGAGTTTTAAATATAATTTAAATGAAGTCTAAGCTTCTTCCATTGTATGATATACGTTCATCACGTCATCATCTTCTTCCATTTTTTCGATCAGTTTCTCTACATCGGCCATTTCAGCTTCCGTTAATTTTTTTGTTATTTGCGGAATTCTTTCAAATCCAGAAGATAGAATTTCAAGTCCTCTGTTTTCTAATTCTTTTTGAATCGTTCCGAAATTACCAAAAGGCGCGTATATTAAAATACCATCTTCGTCCTCAAAAACTTCTTCAGCACCAAAGTCAATTAATTCTAATTCGAGTTCTTCAGGGTCGATTCCGTTTGTTGGTATTCTAAAATTACAGGTATGATCGAACATAAATTCGACCGATCCTTGGGTTCCCATAGTTCCACTGCATTTGTTAAAATAACTGCGAACGTTAGCTACGGTTCTGTTATTATTATCCGTGGCAGTTTCAATTAGAATGGCAATTCCATGCGGTGCATACCCTTCAAATAAAACTTCTTTATAGTTAGCGGTGTCTTTATCGGTAGCTTTTTTTATGGCACGTTCTACATTTTCTTTTGGCATATTTACGGCCTTGGAATTCTGAATAACTGCTCTTAATCTAGAGTTGGCATCGGGATTAGGACCGCCTTCTTTTACAGCCATTACGATATCTTTACCAATTCTGGTAAATGCTTTGGCCATTGCTGACCAACGTTTCATTTTTCTTCCTTTTCTAAACTCAAACGCTCTTCCCATTTCTATTTTTATTTTGAACTGCAAAAATACAGTTATTCTATACTTTATCCAATGATTTTATTTCTTGTAAAAAGGTAATTTTACCACCTTAGCAGGAACATCATTTTTACGGATCCTGATAAATATGTCACTCTCTAAAGCACTATTTTCTACCGTGACATAACCCATTCCTATTCCTTTATTCATGGATGGTGACATTGTTCCCGAAGTTACAATTCCGATTACATTTCCTGATGCATCTACAATTTCGTAATCGTGTCTTGGCACCGCACGTTCCTGCATTTCAAACGCAACCAGTTTTTTAGAAACTCCTGCTTCTTTTTGTTTTTTCAGGTTTTCAGAATTTGTAAATTCTTTTGTGAACTTTGTAATCCATCCCAAACCAGCTTCCAGTGGAGAAGTCGTGTCATTTATATCATTTCCGTACAAACAGAAACCCATTTCCAATCGCAACGTATCACGAGCCGCAAGACCAATTGGTTTGATGCCAAAAGCTGCACCCGCTTCAAAAACTTTATTCCAAATTTGTTCTGCGTCGGAATTTTTACAATAAATTTCAAAACCTCCAGAACCGGTATATCCTGTAGCCGAAATAATTACGTTTTCGATACCGGCAAAATCACCCACTTCAAAATGGTAATATGGAATCGCAGATAAATCTTTTGAGCTCAAGGATTGCATCGCTTCAACCGCTTTTGGTCCTTGAATGGCCAATAAAGAATAATCATCCGAAAGGTTTTTCATCTCCACACCCAAATCATTTTTAGCCGAAATCCAATCCCAATCCTTGTCAATATTCGATGCATTTACGACTAATAAATATTGCTCCTCTTTCATTTTATAAACCAGCAAATCATCTACAATTCCACCATCATTGTTCGGTAAACAAGAATATTGCGCTTTTCCTATAGTCAAAGTAGAAGCATCATTTGAAGTCACTTTTTGAATCAAAGCCATTGCATTTGGACCCGTAAGCAGGAATTCACCCATGTGTGAAACGTCAAAAACTCCCACGGCGTTGCGCACCGTTTCATGTTCGGCATTCACACCTTCATATAAAATGGGCATATTATATCCGGCAAAAGGAAGCATTTTTGCTCCCAAACTCTCATGTATGTGCGTAAGCGCAGTATTTTTCATTGTATTTTTACATTAAATTTGAAGTCGCTAATTTATTGATTTTATTTCGAGTGACAAAGGCGGAGTGATGCAAAGTTTAAAGTTTCAAACGTTTTTGCAATAACTCGTTCTGTAGGATTATGACAATTATTTTCAGGTGTTATTTACTTCGTCAGTTCGCTCCGCTCGTGTCCTGCTTTTCACATCAATCTTGTATTACCCTGTCAGGGTTTTGAACCCTGACAGGGTAAAAAGAAGGATTTCCGTTGCAAACGAAGTTCACTGAACTTTTATTGAAATTGAAGAAAAGTTAAGGATTCAGGGCTAAGTAATTTAGGCTCAAATAACGAATTAGTTTCCTATTAAATATGTAATTTTAAACAAACAAATAGCCATGACAAATCTTATTTATATCGAGCAAAAAGAAATATTGAAACGCTACAAAATACCGGATAAACACACCCACAAAGGAATTCAGGGACACGCTTTGATCATTGGCGGAAGTTATGGGAAAATAGGCGCCGTGAGCTTATCGGCCAAAGCTTGCTTGAAAACCGGTTGCGGATTAGTCACTGTTTTAATCCCTGAATGTGGCTATAACATCCTGCAAGTCGCTGTTCCCGAAGTCATGGTTCTCACTGATAATGAAGAAAAAATAATCACAAATATCACTTTCGACATAACGCCGCAAGCCATCGGAATTGGTCCCGGTTTAGGTCAGGCAGTTGCAACCCAAAATGCTTTGCATCATTTTTTAAAAACAAATAAAATCCCACTAGTAATTGATGCCGATGCGTTGAATATTTTATCCCAAAACAAAGAATGGCTTTCCTTATTACCTCCCAAAACAATCGTAACGCCACATCCCAAAGAATTGGAACGATTAATAGGAAAATGGCATTCCGAAGAGGACAAAATCAATAAAGCGATCTCCTTTTCAAAACAGTACCAAGTGATAATCGTGATGAAAGGCGCACCAAGCCAAATCATAGATGGAGAAACTTTTTACGAAAATACCACCGGAAATGCAGCTCTCGCAACTGCAGGAAGTGGTGATGTTTTGACGGGAATGATAACGAGTTTACTAGCGCAATCCTATAAACCAATAAACGCAGCAATTCTAGGTGTGTACCTCCACGGATTAACCGCTGATATAGCACTTCCTGAAACGGGTTATCAATCTTTTATCGCCTCTGATGTAATTGCGAATATTGGAAAAGCTTTTTTGAGTTTAAAAAAAATGGAGTAAATAGCGCTCATAAATGAATTTTATCTCACTTATTTGTAAGTTTGTATCCAAGCAAAATTGCTTTATCCAATTCGATTATGGAAAAAACTCCCCATCTCAGAACCGTAAATGTTACGCGATACATCACTCCGTTGCGAGAAGGCGGTTCTTTGCCTGCTCTTGCTGAAGCCGATGATGATTTTAAATATGTATTAAAATTCAAAGGTGCAGGACACGGCGTAAAAGCCTTAATTGCCGAATTAATAGGTGGAGAAATTGCACGTGCTTTAAATCTTAAAATGCCAGAACTTGTTTTCGCAAATCTCGATGAAGCTTTTGGACGTTCAGAAGGAGATGAAGAGATTCAAGACTTGCTTCAAGGCAGTCAAGGACTTAATTTAGCGTTACATTATTTATCTGGAGCCATCAATTTTGATCCTGTTGTCACTTTGGTTGACGCAAAAATTGCTTCCCAAATTGTTTGGTTGGATGCTTTTATTACAAATGTTGACCGAACATTTAGAAACACCAATATGCTGATTTGGCATAAAGAATTATGGCTGATCGACCATGGCGCTTGCCTTTATTTTCATCATTCGTGGACCAATTGGGAAAAGCATGCGCAAAGTCCTTTTGCACTGATAAAAGACCATGTAATGTTGCCTCAGGCTTCCTTATTGTTAGAAACGGATGCGGTATTTAAAAAAATATTGACTGACGATATACTGCAAAATATCGTGAATATGATTCCAGAAGTATGGCTCAATTGGGAAGATGTCGATGAAACTCCAGAGGCCATTCGAGACGTTTATTTTCAGTTTTTATCCATACGTTTAAACCATTCCGAAATTTTTATAAATGAAGCGCAAAATGCAAGAGAAGCACTTATATGAGTACGCCGTAATCCGGGTTGTGCCAAGGGTAGAACGCGAAGAATTCCTCAATGTAGGTATTATTCTTTTTTGTAAAAAAGCAAAGTTTATAAAAGTTTTGTGTTCAATGAACGAAGCAAAATTGCAACTGTTTTCAGCCGACTTAGATTTAGAACAAGTGCACTTAAATGTACAGGCATTTGAGAAAGTAGCGCATGGAGAAAAATCAGGTGGACCAATAGGACAATTTGATATTCCATCGCGTTTCCGATGGTTGACTGCACTTCGCAGTTCCGCTATTCAAACCTCAAGACCACATCCGGGACTAAGTGATGATTTAGAGCAAACAGCACAACGCTTGTTTGAAGAAATGGTATTGTAAATAAATTTTAAAACTGTTGGAAAGTCAATTCATAATTAAAATACTTTTATGCTGTCAACAATAGAATAGAGAGGGTATGACTGTCCGCAAAACGTATTAACCATTTTTTGCCACGGATTCACTGATTTTAAATTGGATAATATCTATGTTTTTTTTGCCAAAAATCTATTTTTAATCTGTGAATCTGTGGCTAATTTTTTAAAAACGTTGATGCGTGATTTACTAGGAATGAGTCACGAAAATAGTGTAAAAAATTTAAGGAAGACTGTTCAGATGACGCGCAAGATGCATCCCCATGCTAAAACAAGCTTGCAAGAGATAGCCGCCGGTAGGTGCATCCCAGTCGAGCATTTCACCAATGCAATAATTACTTTTTTTATCTTTTAGTTGAAAATTTTCGTCCACAGCATTCAGTTGGATACCGCCTGTTGTTGATATCGCATCGTTCAATAGGGCAGAACCGGTGATCTCGATACTCAATTTCTTAATATTTTGTGCCAGTAGCGCTGGATTCAGGTAGGTTTCTTTCGAAAGGTATTTTTTCAAAAGCCCGATCTGCGCAGGACTCAATTTAATTTCTTTTTGCAGTGTTTCGCTCGTCTTTTTAAAAGTAGATTTTTTGATTTTTTGAAGCAAATCATCGGAACGCAAAGTTGGTTTCATATCCAAGAAAACAATCGCCTTTTGTTGGCTTTGCAATTCTTCCCGAATTTGTGGACTAAGAGCATAAATGGCATTTCCTTCTAAACCGAAACGCGTGATAACGACTTCGCCTTTTTGTTTTTTATTCAAACAGCTAATGGCAATATTTTTAAGCGGGCTGCCTTCATGTTCGCTGATAAAATCTTCCGGCCAGTCAACACGATATGCACAATTAGAAGATTGAAACGGAACGATAGCGATATCTTGCTGTTCGAATAAATCTAGCCAAGTGCCATCAGAACCGGTGATCTTCCAGCTACCACCGCCTAAGGCAAAAATGGTATAGTCCGATTTTATTTCTGTAGTAGCATTAAAAACAAGGTTATCGTTGTTCGTCCAGCCTGTCCAAGTGTGTTGGTACTGAATGGCAACACCTTGCTTGTCGAGAACGTCCAGGATTGCGTTCAGTACAGTTATGGGTTTGATACCACGTTCAGGATACACTCGTTTGCTACTGCCGATGTAGGTTGAAATACCGATGGTATCAATCCATTTCCGAAAATCGTCGTTGTCAAAATTAAGGAGTGCTTTTTCTAGAAAATCAGCTGGTGTATAGCGTGCAATCAATTCAGCAATAGGTTCCGAGTGGGTGAGGTTAAATCCTCCTTTTCCGGCCACCAAAAATTTTCTTCCTAGTGTCTTATTCTTTTCATAGATGGTAACTTTAAATTTCTGACAATCGAGTAAAGCAGCAAGTATAAGTGCTGCGGGTCCTCCTCCAATAATTGAAACGGTTTTCTTCACCCTGCAAAAATAGGTTTTGTTTTACGGATTAAACTTAATATCGATTTTTATATTAGTTGCTTTTTGGCAGAGCACAAAAAAGGCTGTTCAAAATCATATTGAACAGCCTTTTAATTCTTAATGTAAAATAAATACGCTAAACCTAATATTTCGCTGATTCTCCGGCTTTAGGTAAGGACTGTTTTATAAATTGTCTGATATCTTCATTGGCGGTTTCTAAATCAACTTTTCTTAAATACATCATGTGCCCACTTCTGTAACCTTTCCATGACATTCGATCTTTTAGTATTCCGCTTGGATCCATTTGCCACATGTTGTATTTTGAATTGAAATAATCACAAGCCCCGTCATAGTAGCCGGACTGAACCATTACATGCAAATACGGATTTTGTGCCATGGCTTGACGCAGGTTTTCTCCGGTTTTATCATTGGAATCATCCCAAGGTCTGACAAGACCAAACATATTGTATTTAAAATCAGTTTTGTAATTCAAATTATTTCGCAAATACATATTGATGGCAGGAGTAAAGGAATGAAGCCAAGAGGTAAGTTCCGCATTAAAATCAGGTGCGTTACCAGCCGCTTTGCGGTCAATTCCTTTGTAGCGGGAATCTAATCTTCCTATTGTAAATCCTTGCTCGCGCAACAATTCTTTCCAAAAATAATCATACGGCACGTCTAAATTATTTTGCATCACCACTTTTTCCGAAAGTCCGGAATAGCGCGCAATTTTTACAGCCATTTCTTTTCTTGATTGGTCGTCTAATGCCCCTCCTTTACTCATTGCGGGAAGCAGTTCATTTATGGTAAAATCTTCCACTTCCGGCAACATATCAGTTAAATCTTTGTTCTGTAAATCAGAAGGCAGCATTTTGTGATACCAAGCCGTAGCGGCAAAATAAGGCAGTTTCAGTGCGGCTTCAGAAGCGACTCCGCGAGCGATTCCCAATTCAGTAGGCGATACTAAAATAACGCCGTTCAGGTACATCCATTCACTGTTTTGCAACTCTAGAGCAAGTCCGGAAACGCGTGTAGTACCATAACTTTCACCAATTAAATATTTTGGAGAAGCCCAACGATTGGTTCGGGATACAAAACCATTAATCCAATCGGCGAGGTATTTAATATCGGCATTTACACCAAAGAACTTAGTAGTTGGTATTTCCTTACTCGTAGCTCTTGAATACGCCGTATTGACCGGATTTACAAAAACAATATCGGCAACATCCAAAATCGAATACGGGTTTTCTTTGATTCCATAAGGCTGTAACGGATAGCCTTCATCATCAATATTGATTAAACTGGGACCGGTATACGCAATCTGCATCCAAACTGAAGCTGAACCAGGACCGCCATTAAAGGAAATAACCAACGGACGGGCAGCACGATCTTTTACATCGGAGCGCTCATAATACGTGTAAAATAAACCGGCAATCGCTTTTCCGTCTTCATCCCAAACTGGCATCGTACCAGTTGTAGCTTTGTAGACCACTTTTTGACCTTTGATAGTCGTAGTATGTTCCGTCACCACATGGGAATCTGGATTAAAAATTAAATTTGCTGCTGAATTTTCTTCTTTCGGAACGGTAGGTGTAATGGTTGTTTTTGGTAGCTGGGCATGTAAAGCCGTAAAAAATGCAACTAAGAGCAAGGACAGTACTGTTTTTTTCATAAGTAGATTGGTTAGGGGTGTTCAATACTGTTTTTTTAAAACAATTTTGACAGCACTAATATATTGTTTTTTAATAGAGTGACAAAAGTCGGATGCGGAATTGTAATTTCCGAAGCGTGAAACATCATTTGGGCGTAACCCCAAAGCACAAAAACGCCATTTCCCATTTACATATCTGCAGCTTTGGGGTCGGGCTTTTGGCTTTATCTTTATTTTTTTAAAGAAAAAAAATAAAGGATGCCGCCGCAATCCCTTACGCGAGCCGCCCGAAGATTGATGGAAATTATAGATTTCCTATTACGTATCCCTAAATTTTTTTTTCTTGAAATAGCATTTCCAATTGCTCGAGACTAGCAGTAATACCTTGTTCAAAACCCATTTCAATCATGGTTTCAATCTCTTTTTCATTGGAATAAAACATCTTAAATTCTACCAAAGTACCTGATTCTGTTGTAGTAAAAACAATAGTTCCGGTAGAAATCGGCAGGGAATTGTTTACAGTTCCTTCTTCGTCACAAAAGCTATCTCTAATTTCAAAACTTAAATGTGGCGTTATAGCTGTATAATCCATGCGTCCGTAATGTTTTTCATTTTCAGGACCCATCATTGCGTACAACCAATAACCGCCAACAGAAAAGTTCATCGTTTTGGTTTCTGCTTTCCAAGGTTTTGGAGCCCACCATAGTTCCAACAATTCACTTTTCGTGTACGCGCGCCAAACTTTTTCAAGCGGGGCGCTAAACGTTCTGGAAACCAAAATTGATTTTTCTTTTAAATTTTTTACAACCTGTGTTTTGAGAGTAGTTGCCATTTTATTTTGATTTAAGATTGATTATACTAGTTCTAATTGATTGATTTAGTTGTTATTTTTTTCATAAAAATGAAAAATCAACTTTTAAAGCTCTTTTATTTTACTCAAACGATTATCGAATTTATGAAGAATCAAGTTATAAAAACTATCCAATCCTTTTTTCCAAAACAATAAATTCCAAAGGTTGTTCCGTAATTGGAATATGAACATCGCTTGCCGGAAAGGGTTCTCGTGGTCCAATTTCTATGTAGCCGTTGCGTTTGTACCATGCAATTAATTCTTCTCGAACAGATATTACAGTCATTACAATTTTTAGCAACCCTAATCCCGAAGCATGGATTTCTGCCTGTTGCAATAATTTTTTGGCAACGCCGCTATTTTGTAGCTCCGGATTAACTGTCAGCATACCTAAATACAAATGCTGTTTTTTTTCAGTCAGCAATACACAACCAATAATTTGTTCGTTCGCTATAAATTTCAGAATCGTATTTTTAGGCTCTTGCATAATTTCAATCAATTCTGCTTCAGTAGTTCGCAGTCCTTCTAAAATGTTGGCTTCAGTCGTCCATCCTTTTTTAGACGATTCGCCGCGATACGCTGAATTGATTAATGTATTTAAAAGGGAAACATCTTCTACTGTTGCTTTTGTAATCATGGATTATACTTAGATTGTTGAGTTATTGCTTTATGTTTTTCAAAGGTAAAAAAAAGGTCGTAATCACTTCATTTTTAATGAAATAATTAGTTATAATAGTTTATAAATACTTGATAATCAATGTATTTAAGTATTAAATAAGATTATTTTTTTTATCTTTGACTAAAGAAACTTTAAAACAATTTAAAATATAAGATTATGAAAAAGTTACATATTTTTTGGGTGATAGTGATGGCTTGCTTACTCAATATAGCGCCTATTATGGGGCAATCTACCGCTAAAAAGAATAAAGTTATTGCTGACAGCAAAAAAGCAATGGCGGAGTTCATTAAAAAAGATGCTCTCATGAAAGGAATTTTTGAAAATGCCTATGGCTATGCTATATTCCCTAATGTTGGCAAAGGAGGACTCGGTATTGGGGGAGCAGCTGGTAACGGAGTGGTATATGAACAGAACACGATTGTAGGTATGGCCAAGTTGTCGCAATTGAGCATTGGATTTCAGGCTGGTGGACAAGCGTATCGAGAGGTGATATTTTTTGAGTCAAAAAACGAACTTGACCGCTTTAAAGAAAGCCGATTTGAGTTTTCGGCGCAAGCCTCAGCGGTCGCTGTAACAGAAGGCGCTTCAGCAAATGTAAAATATACCGATGGCGTAATGGTGTTCACCATGCAAAAAGGCGGGCTCATGTACGAGGCATCAATTGGAGGACAAAAGTTTAAGTTTAATAAATTGTGATAAAAAGCAAAATGGCTGAGAAAATTTCTCAGCCGTTTTGCTTTTTAGTAGATATATGAAATGCTGTAATCATTTCTTTTTCTTCTCTATCAAAATGTATTTTTTGAATACGTATTTCCAAGGTACGAAGAGTATCGGGATGATAATTCCGGAGAACATATACGCCATTTCCTCGGCTGGAGAACCTTTAAGCGTGCCGGCAGACCATAACGGATAAGCGACAACTGCAAGCCAAAGTCCTTTATAAAAAATCATAAAAAGCATTATGGGTAACATGCGCAACGTATGAAATACTCCGAAAAGTGCCAGTGTTGAGTAAGCGGCCCAAGTACACCAAGCAACAGCTCTTGTAGGATCCCATTCACCTTCATGGGTAAGAATAACGGTCCACGAATCAGGGGCAACGAAAACAAACATTAGCGCGAAGAACAGTCGCATCACATAAATATTGATTCTGCGAACCCCTTCGTAGTTCTCATAGTCAGGAAGAAAAATATTTTTGATACTGAACCTTGATTGCTTCTGCTCTTGTAACACTTGCTCTGTTGTGTTCATAATTTTTCCTATTCGTTATTCAAATTGTTAAACGTCTATTTTATAGGTATCGTTCCGGTTTTATTTTAAAGCCAAGATATAAAAAAAAGCTACATCCTTTTAAGTCAGTAGCTTATTTTGTTTTTTGTCTCATTGTTGTGTCTCAGCATTGTGGGCACGGGTAGCATTTCTACCTGTCGAATTGAGGGGAATTGTAGATATCTGTGCATTCAGCGTTTTCCTTTGGTGTTGAGGGCGTTCCGCTCGTGCCTATTCAATTTGAATCGTGTTTTATTTCCCCTTGCCACAATCGGTTGTATCCTACTCAATAATTACACATTTTCTATCATAAATGTCTTTTTCTATTTTTTTGATTTATTTTCTGAAATTTCTCTATTGATGTAGCAAACTTTGATCAAATCATTTCTATTATATTTTTTATTCAAAATTTCAATAGGAGTAAATAATTCGTCTTTTAACGCTAATTTAAATTTTTCGCTTTTTTCTTCTTTTGAACCAAGCCCATCTAACATTTTTTCAATTAGATGATTCCAATTTGGTAATCCTGAATTTATAGAAATTCCAGCACCTGTAAAAAGCACTAAATTATTTTGCTGTATTTTTTTAATTAATTGTTGAGAATTTGGGTCATTATTTGATTATATCGTTAATTTTTATTTTACGTGTAAATTGTAGCTAACTTTTAGAAAACAGCCATAAAGCGGCTATATTGTAATCTTTTTTTCTTGGCTTTGTGTCAAAGTTCAATATGTTTTAGTTCTACCAAAATTAGTGATTTTACCTACAGAAAAGTAACTCATCACTAAAAAGACGTTTTGGTTTGTTTTTATAAAAAAACCGAATGGAAATCACTTCTCAGTTGTTGTGCATTTTTAAATATATATTGAACGCTATACCTAAAAACACTTTCAATTCCTTCTAAATCTAAATTTATGCACTCCCTTTTTCTTCAGGCTAAATAGGACTCATTATTGCTGTTTGGCACTATTGGTTTTTACAATTAGTTCTAAAAAAAATCTTAAAATAATGGGTTCCTATGGTGCTTTCTTGGTTGTTTTTAGTATTTTGGCAGTAGAATCATTTATAATGAACTGATTAGTATGAAATATAGAGTCGCTACCCCGTCATTAAATCTAAGAGATTTTCCGGCAACGCAGGATAATTCCAAAATTTTAATACAAATACCTTTTAGACATACCGTTAAATTAATTGAGAAAACAGCATCAGATTGGTGGAAAGTTAAACTTTTAAACACTGAAAAAGAGGGATATGTGTTTTCAAAAGATATCGAGCTCGTGGATGAAACCAAGGAAAAAAGTATTGATATTGAAGTGCCTAATTTTGAACTGGGTGCAAAAGCAAGTCTGGACAGTAAAGAGGAAACGTACAAACCTATTGGCGATCCTTCAATTCCGTTTAGGGATTTAACGAGTCTTGAGTCTAAACTGACGTCAATTCGCAACATCATCAACGCGCTGGATGTTTCAAAAAGTTTCCGGTATCAGAAAGATACATCGGATACCTATTGTAATATTTATACTTTTGATTATTGTTTTTTTGCCAAGGTGTATATCCCCAGACTGAGATGGACTGATAAGGCAATCGAGCAACTTAAAAAAGGCGAAGAAGTGGCTGTGGTTTTTAATGATACGGTAAAACCTTTTTATTCAAATTATATCTATGATTGGTTTTTACAATCGGGTAATGAGTTTGGATGGGAAAGAATTAATGATGTTGATGAACTTCAAAAGAAAGTAAATGCCAATGGCGGAGTGGGAATCATCTGTGCTAAAAGATTTATCTTGAACAAATCAGGGCATATTGTAGTGGTGGTTCCAGAAACGGATACTGATAAAGCCTTTAGGAAAGACGGCAAAGTAATTTATCCGTTGCAGTCCCAAGCAGGGACTAATAACTATAATTATTTTTCAGAAATCAGAGAAGATTGGTGGGATAATAAAGATCCTCAAAATGGGTATGCCTCTGCTATCTTTTATTATCATGATTAGATAAAACTTCTTATGAATACTTACACTTCTTGTAGGCTTACAGTCAACAAGAAGTGTAATTATTTACTAGTTAACCCGTTCCGTTGGGTGCAATTATTCAAAACGTCAGTTCGAGTGTTTTTTGTGAAGTAAAACGGAACAAAAAATGTATCGAGAACCGTTTTTTAATTATACCCAAAGAGTTTACTGGTTCTTTTAAAAAGACACTATTGCATTTGCAATGTCGCTTGTTTTTTAATTAGTAAAGAACTGCAAAAGCCTTTTTCATAATAGGTAGCGTGTAAACTGCTGTATATTTGATCGTAGATTAATAAAGGATCATTCGATTCTATTTTAATAGACAATATGTTTTCTAAAAGAACGATAAGGTTTGATGGTACACAGGTTTCTTTGCCATGTATAATAGATTCATAGACAAAGTTATTCCATTCCAAATCACAAATAGGATTTTCGATTTCGTTTAATAGGGCATGATCCATAATAAAAACAAGAAAATTCAAAACCTCCTGTAAGTATTTTTCGTCGAAATAATCAAATATTCTAAACTCGATTCCATGATTTTTGTGCTTGTGGAAATTGATGTCAAGCCCAATTTTATCAATTTTTTCATAATCTGATATTTCAGCATAACGGTTCACCCACCACATTGGATTCGCATGCATGGGGTGTTCGTCAAAATTCATCTGGACAATTTTCCCGGTTTTCATCACATTGGTGTCATAGGTACCCACCCCAATGTATCTTGACATGGCACATCGTTGTGATGCTTTTGTCAAATTGACGCTGCTATCATTATGCGATAAATAATCAGAAGAACCGAATTTTATCATAAATAAAGGACTCAACCATTGGAATAATCGAATAGCCCTCTGGTGTTTTTTTATAAAACCTAATTTGTCCGTAATTTCACCGTCCTTATTTAACTCAGTAGGAATAGTTAAATTGAAGTGATAGGTCATGTTATTAAAAACAGAATAATTAGTGTTGTTTGAAATAAATATGGCAAAGGGATGGTTTTCAGAACATATTTTTATGGGGCCGTATTCCGTAAAGATTTTCTCTTTATGAAAGGCGCTTTGCAAATTGTTTATGAAACCTTGTTTTATTGTAGCTAGTTCAGTAATGGCCAAGTCAATATCTGTTTTGTAAAATTTTTGTGTAACAAATTCAACTGTGTCGCCGTCAAAAATGAATTCTTTTTGAAGCTCGTCTATAAAATAAGGATTGTTTTTTTGTAATATTTCAAATATACTTTCCCCTGAATATTCAGGATTTGGTTCATTATCTATGGGGTCAAAAGTCTTATGCTGGTTGTTGATGTCCGTTTTTGTAAACGAATGAGAGTTCATTAATACGGGCAAATAATATTCTTTATCGGATAATATTTTTTGCAATGAATTGGTGTATATATTTTCTTTGTAATTCTTAAAATGATTGACACTATACTTTTCAGGAATTCCTTTAGTCAGCAAAAAATGTTTGTCCACCACACGATGATTTTCAAACTCTAAATAACATTCATTTTCGATTCCTACGCCCCAATACAAATCATTTGACCTATATTGATTCCTATAATCTTTGTGTTTATCCAACAATTCAATTTCAAAACTAACATCATTCATACTATGATCCGTCATAAACTTTTTTCTCCTTCTTTTAATAAATTATGTTGATATGGGAAGCTACTTTATCAGGTAGTTTTTTTGAAATATTTTTTAATCTGTTGATTTGTTAGTTAAAATTCAAACAGCTTCTTAAATACTTAGTTCTTTTTTAATGGGGTTCAGGTTGTTTTTACTCGTACGAGACTTGAATATAAACAACTTAATTTTTTTGCAAAAGTAGGTATAATAAATCATTATTCAAGCTATATTTTCAGAACTGGAATATTATTTTTTTGCAGCGGAATTTATTGTTTTATTTACCTGTAAATCACTCATAATTATAGACTTAAAATTGAAGTCTCAAACGGGTGGAATTTTTTTTTGTGTTCCAAAATGCAAGTTTAGGATTACTTTATAACTAGATTTATTTAGGCATAAAAAAACGACTAAAATTGGATTCTTAGTCTTTTTTTTATTGGTCACAGAAATAGTTAGAACTATGCATTTTAGTGCATTTCGCTTCTAAAAAATGTTTGGCCACAGATTAAATGGATTATCACAGATTAATCTGTGCGAATCTTTTTAATCTGTGGCAAATTAAAAAGCTTTAACCTTGCAGGTTTTAAGTCTACCAAACCAAGTCTATGGACTTTAAATCCATAGTAGTTTAGTTATTTTGAGAAGCTTTTATCCCAAAAAAGCTTTCAATTCCTCATACGTTTTAATTTTAATGCTTACTTTTTCCTTTCCTAAAACACTTTCAATTTGGGTAGGAATTGGTAGTTTTACGTTTAATGTTGGTTCAACGGTATCCAAAAACTTTATTGGATGGGCGGTTTCTAAGAAAATACCAATTGCATTAGGGTGGTTTTGTAATTCTTTTTTCAAACCTAAATAACCAACCGCGCCATGAGGTTCTGCAATGTAACCGTCAGTATTATAAATAGTTTTCATGGCTTCTATCGTTTCTTCATCACTGAAAGTAAACGAAGAAAAATCTTTTTTGAACTGCTCCAAATCATTGTGGTACATTTCCTGAATTCGGATGAAATTACTTGGATTCCCAACATCCATTGCATTCGAAATCGTCGCTATCGACGGTTTTGGATTGTAAATTCCGTTTTCTAAAAACCTCGACACCGTATCATTCACATTCGTAGCTGCTACAAAATGTTCAATAGGCAAGCCCATTTTTTTGGCAATGATACCCGCGCAAATATTCCCAAAATTTCCACTTGGGCAAGAGAAAACTAACGGTTTATTTTGTTGCTTTAAGGATTTATACGCAAAGAAGAAATAAAACATTTGTGGCAACCAGCGCGCAATATTAATTGAATTAGCCGAAGTCAGGTTTTTATGTTTTAAACTTTCATCAAGAAAAGCTTTCTTCACCATATCCTGGCAATCATCAAAAACACCGTCTACTTCAAGCGCTTTAATATTCTGTCCTAAAGTAGTCAATTGTCGTTCCTGAATATCGCTCACTTTTCCCGATGGATACAGAATAATCACTTCCACATCTTTTATACCTAGAAAACCGCTCGCCACTGCACCACCAGTATCGCCGGAAGTGGCTACAAGTACCGTATTTTTACTGTCTTTGTTTTCTTTATTGAAATAACTCAAACAACGCGACATAAATCGTGCGCCTACGTCTTTGAAAGCCATCGTTGGGCCATGAAATAATTCAAGAGAATAAATGTCTTTTTCCACTTCGACAACAGGGAAATCAAAACACAAGGTTTCGGCAATGATTTCTATTAAAGTGTCTGCGGGAATTTCATCACCCACAAATTGTTTAATCGCTTCATACGCAATTTCCTCGTTGCTTAAATTTTCGATAGCATCAAAAAAAGTAGATGCTAATGGGGTAATAGTTTCCGGAAAATACAATCCTTTATCAGTGGCTAATCCTTGTGTCACGGCTTCTTGAAAAGAAACTTTGGGTGCGTTATGGTTTAAACTGTAATATTTCATTATGTATACTAATTTTAGAATCCCCACCCCAACCCTCCCCAAAGGGAAGGGAGACGAAACTGGATTCATAATGTGTTTATTGTAATTTTAAAAGCACTATTTTTTTATTCCCCTTCGGGGGTTAGTGGGATACTATTTTCATCCCTTCATCATTCACTTTTGAAACGTGAATTTCGTATGGTAAATTCATTGCATCGTATACGGCACTCATGGCTTTGGCTATTTTATCAGCGGTTTCCTTTCCTTTGCTTAAAGCAAAAATAGAAGGGCCTGAACCCGATATTCCAGAACCTAAAGCTCCGTTTTCGTACGCTGTTTTTTTGATCAAATCAAATCCCGGAATCAAGACACTTCGCAACGGTTCCACGATTTCGTCGTGTAAGGAGCGACCGATTAAATCATAATCATTGGTGTACAATCCAGCGATTAATCCGCCTACATTTCCCCACTGCATAATAGCACTTTTCAAGGAAACGGTTTGCTTCAATACCGAACGTGCATCCGAAGTTTTTAATTCAATTTGTGGATGAACCACTGTTGCATATAATTCTGATGGGCTTTTAATTTTGATAATATCCAAAGGATTATAACTTCTTACCAATGTAAAGCCGCCCAAAAGGGCAGGAGCAACGTTATCGGCATGAGCATTTCCACTGGCTAGTTTTTCGCCTTGCATGGCAAATAAAACCAGTTCTTTTCTCGTAAATGGACGTCCCAGTAATTCATTGATGCCAAATACCGCTCCAGCTGAACTTGCTGCACTGCTTCCAATTCCACTTCCGGCTTTGATGTGTTTGTAAATTTCGATTTCAAATCCAAATTCCGTTTCTACAGCTTCCAACATCGCTAAAACAGACACTCCGGCGACATTTTTTTCAGTTTCCAAAGGCAAATCGGCCCCCACAATTTTAGTAATTCGAACCCCTTTTATGGTTGATTTTCGAATAATCATTTCGTCACCTGCGGTTTCTAAACAAAGCCCAAGAACATCAAATCCACAGGAAAGATTGGCGATTGTAGCAGGGCAAAATATTTTTATTTCATTCATAATAGTCGTCTTAAAGTCTAAAGTCATAAAGGGGTAAAGTCATAGAAATGAACATAAAATCAAGTTGCTAACTTTAAGACTTTACGACATTGGACTTTACGACATATTTATAGGTTTCCAATTCTGATTACATCAGCAAATATTCCTGAAGCGGTTACTGCGGCTCCCGCACCGGCACCTTTTATTAATAAAGGTTGGTCTACATAACGATCCGTGAAAAACAATACAATATTATCTTTTCCTTCCAGATTATAAAAAGGATGGTCTTTCGGGATAAAACGCAACCCAACATTTGCTTTTCCATTTTCGAATTGCGCGACGTATTTCAATCGAGAATCTTTGCTTAACGCTTCCTTATAAATAGTTTCAAAATGGGCAGCGTGATCGATTAAAGATTCAAAAAATGCTTCGTTTGATGTAGTTTCTAAACATTCTGCAGGCATAAAAGATTCGTTGACAATCGTGTCGATTTCCATTTTATAACCGCTCTCCCGAATTAAGATCAATATCTTTCTGGCAACGTCAATTCCGCTCAAATCTATTTTTGGATCAGGTTCTGTAAACCCTTGTAATCCAGCTTCCTTTACAACGTCATGAAAAGTATTGCTTTCGTTAAAATTATTGAATATAAAGTTTAGGCTTCCCGATAAAACGGCTTGAATTTTATTCACTTTATCTCCAGAAGCAATTAGATTTTTTACAGTATCGATGATTGGTAATCCAGCCCCAACATTGGTTTCAAAAAGAAAAGGAGCATTGAACTGCCGAGATAATTTTTTAAGTTTTTTATAATTGTCGTACTCCGATGCACAGGCAATTTTATTGCACGTTACTACGGCAATATTGCGTTTTAAATAGTGTTCGTAGGTTTTAGACACGCTTTCGTTTGCCGTAATATCAACAAAAATACTATTGCGTAAATTGAGCTCTTTTACAGTGTAAAGAAACTTTTCTTTGTTCGCCGCTTCGCCATTTTCTAAAATAGATTGCCAATTTTTTAGAGAGATTCCGTCCTCGTCAAAATGCATTTTTCTGGAATTAGATAAAGCGATAACTCTTAGATTTATTTTGAGTTTGTCTTTCAGGAATTTATTTTGTTGGTAAATTTGCTCGATGAATTTCTCACCCACATTCCCAACACCCATGACAAATAGGTTTAACTGTTTGGTGTTTTCTTCGAAAAAGTTTTCATGCAGCGAATTCAGTGCTTTTTTTACATCCCTTTCGTTGATAACAGCCGAAATGTTTCTTTCAGAAGCACCTTGGGCAATTGCTCTGATGTTTACGTTATTTTTACCCAATGTGCTAAACATTCGACCGCTTAAACCTTGATGATTTTTCATGTTTTCACCAACCAAAGCAATGATGCACAGGTTTTTTTCAACAATACACGGATCGATTTTGTTTTGTAAAATTTCTACTTCAAAAGCGCTGTTGATGGCATCTTCAGCAACATCAGCATCTGAGTTTAGAATTCCGATACAGATGGAATGTTCAGATGAGGCTTGAGTAATAAAAATCACATTGATGTTTTCATGTGATAATACTTCAAAAAGTCTTTTTGATGAACCAGTGACACCAATCATTCCGGGGCCTTCAAGCGTAATCAAAGTAATATTATCAATATGGCTAATTCCTTTTACAGGATTAGTATGATCCATTTCAAGATTTGAAATATAAGTCCCTTCTGCTTCTGGTTCGAACGTGTTTTTGATAAGAATTGGAATGTTCTTTCTCAGCACGGGCTGAATAGTGGGAGGATATAAAACTTTGGCACCAAAATGAGATAATTCCATCGCTTCTTGATAGGAAATGAATGCAATAGGTTGTGCTTGTTTTACAATTTTTGGATTGGCGGTATACATTCCGTTGACGTCAGTCCAAATTTCCAAGTCAGTTGCGTTCAATGCTCCTGCCAGGATAGCTGCCGTATAATCAGAACCACCGCGACCTAAAGTCGTATTGATTCCGTCCAGCGATGCGGCTATAAATCCGGGCATTACCACCACTTGATTTGCATTCGAAGCAAAAAAATCAGCAATTAATTGATTTGAAACTTCAAAGTTTACTGTGGCTTTTCCAAAATGATGATCGGTTTTGATTAATTCACGGCTGTCTTTATAACCACTATTTTTCAGGCTCTGTTTTAATGCTTCAGCGATAATATAAGAAGACAACAATTCGCCAAAACTCAATATAGTATCCGAAGTTCTTGGAGATAATTCTCCTAAAAGATAACAACCATCTAATAAAGTTTCAAGATGATTGATAATTCTTTTTATATGACTTAAAAGTCCGCTTTGTTCGCTTACAGGAATAAGTTCTTTTAAAGCGTCTAGATGTTTTTTTTCTATATCGGTAAGGATTTCTTTAAAGCTTTCGTCACCAGCTGCTGCTTTTTGAGAAGCTAATTGGAGCAAATCAGTAATTTTGCTAAAGGCAGATACCACAACAATTAATTGCTCTTCTTTTGCTTTATTGATAACGATATCTAAAACCAGTTTTATATTTTGTGCATTGGCAACCGAAGTTCCACCAAATTTTAATACTTTCATTTTCGTTTGTTTTATATAAAAAATGTAAATGTTTATTATATACCCAAGAACTTTCTTTCTTTAGAAAAAAAATATAATAGTAGGATTATATGTAAAATGTATACCCCTACGGGGTGGTAGTTGTTGTAGTAAATGTAGCAGAAGCAACTACCCAAAGTTGAGTTGAAATCGAAGAGTGATATGTTGTTCTGGTGCTTGTCATTTGATTTTTCAAAAGTACAGTTTTTTATAAAAACGGAAACCTATTAATTGTGTTTTTGCGAATATTTTAATTTTTCAATTGCATTCTGTAATATATTAAACAATGTTTAATTTTCAAGGCCAATGTTGAAGCATTTCGTATTATTATTGATAAATAATATGATTTGCAATTCGTTTTATTACTTTATAGAAATACTTTATTACTGTAATAAAGCACGTTTAAGTAGTTTTTGTAACGATCAACATAATATACTGCGAAAAATCGTATTAATACTGATGCCTAATGTCTTCTATTTTAAGTCAATTAATTTTTAATTTTATGCATAAACCGTAAGGTTATTTGGTTTTTAGGTTTGAATTTTAAATTATCGGCATTAAATATTGTTTATTAATGTAGATTTTTTCAATTTTACCTTTTAAATAGAAAGTAAAAATGGACAATACACATTATATAAGTACTCAGTTACTCAATTTTGAAACATTAGAAGAGATTATATCTCATGGTAAATTACTGGCATTGTCTGAAGAGGCCAAAGTTAATATACAAAAATGCAGGGATTATTTAGACAGAAAAATGGCTTCACATTCTGAACCTATTTATGGTATAAATACAGGATTTGGTTCACTTTGTAATGTCAAAATTTCAAACGAGAACTTATCAAAACTACAAGAAAATTTAGTAAAATCGCATTCTTGCGGAACGGGTGAGGAGGTACCTGCTGAAATTGTAAAATTGATGTTGTTGCTTAAGATCCAATCCTTAAGTTATGGACATTCGGGAATCCAATTGCAAACGGTTGAGCGATTGATTGCATTTTATAATAATGATATTCTTCCCGTAATTTATACGCAAGGTTCGCTTGGAGCTTCCGGAGATTTAGCTCCTTTGGCGCATTTATCGTTGCCTTTATTAGGTGAAGGAGACGTTTATTTTGAAGGTAAAAAAGTGCATTCCAGTGTAGTTTTGAAGCATTTTGACTGGAAACCAATTGTATTGCAGTCTAAAGAAGGACTGGCATTATTGAACGGAACCCAATTTATGAGTGCCTATGGATCCCATATTTTGATGAAAGTCAGCAAATTTTCTTATTTGGCCGATTTGATTGGAACTATTTCATTGGAAGCTTTCGATGGAAGAATTGAACCTTTTCATGAATTAATTCATTTTATTAGACCGCACAAAGGGCAAATTGTAACGGCAAATCGTATCAAAGGATTTTTGAAAGGAAGTGAAATTATCGAACAAGTAAAATCACATGTTCAAGATCCATATTCTTTCCGATGTATGCCGCAAGTTCACGGTGCGTCTAAAGATGCGTTTGACTATGTAAAGAAAGTTTTTAAAACAGAGATCAATTCAGTGACCGATAATCCTAATATTTTTATTGAAAGCGATCAAATCATTTCTGGAGGTAATTTTCATGGACAACCACTAGCATTAGCGTTAGATTTCATGGCAATCGCTTTGGCAGAATTGGGAAGTATATCGGAGCGTAGAACCTATCAGTTGATTTCTGGTTTGCGTAATCTTCCAGCTTTTTTAGTGGATAATCCAGGATTGAATTCCGGTTTGATGATCCCACAATATACAGCGGCCAGTATTGCCAGTCAAAATAAACAATTAGCAACTCCCGCCAGTATTGACAGTATAGTTTCCAGTAATGGACAAGAAGATCATGTAAGCATGGGGGCAAATGCGGCTACAAAAGCGTTACGTGTTTTAGACAATTTAGAACGAATATTAGCAATCGAACTAATGAATGCTTCGCAAGCCATTGAATACAGACGACCGTTACTATCAAGTGATTTTATAGAGATGTTTTTAAGTGCATATCGGGAGGAAGTTCCATTGGTAAAAGAAGACCGAATTTTGCACTATGATATTGAGAATACTGTTTCTTTTTTAAATACTTTTCAAATAGAAAATGATTTGTTAATATTAACTTAACATTGGCGTAAAATAATGAAGTAATTTTGCCGAACTAAATTTTAATGAAATGAACATAAATAATTTTTTCCAATTTTTGGTTCCTAAAGATAAAAAGTTCTTCCCTCTTTTTGAGGAAGCTTCTAGTAATTTAATCGAAATTGCTACCAATTTGCATGAAGCTGTAAATCTTCCTTTTAAGGAACGTGAAGTTCTTTTCCAGAAAATTGATGTTTTAGAACAAAAAGGAGAAGACATCACACGTCAAACAAATTTAGAGTTAAGTAGAAACTTCATTACTCCATTCGATAGAGAAGATATTTATTCATTAATTAGTTCCATAGACAATGTTGCTGGAAATCTTCATGGTGCAGCAAGTAGAATGCGGTTGTATCAGGTGGATAAAATCACAAAATCAATCCGAAAATTAACGGAAATCAATCTTGAAGCCTGTCAAAACATTGATGTTGCGGTAAGAGAATTGAGAAATTTGAAAAAAATGAAAAATATTACGGACGCTTGTCTTAGAATTAATAAGTTAGAAAATAAATCAGATAATGTTTATGATAAAGCAGTTCTTGATTTATTCGAAAATGAAACTGATGCAAAAAACATTATCAAGTACAAAGAAGTATTGTCAGTTTTAGAAACGGCAACGGATAAATGTAAAAGTGTAGCGAGTGTTTTAGAATCAATTTCTGTAAAACATTCTTAATTCAATCGGTTTTATTCTGACATTATAATTATGGAATTTACTCTATTAATAGTTATTATAGTTCTGGCTTTAATTTTTGATTACATTAATGGTTTTCATGATGCTGCCAATGCTATAGCAACCGTTGTTGCCACAAAAGTATTAAGTCCTTTTCAAGCAGTCATTTGGGCGGCATTCTTTAACTTTTTGGCCTATTGGGTTTTTGGTTTTGGCGTAGCGGATACTGTTGCAAAAACAGCCAATACCATGGATATTAACTTAGTTGTGATTCTGGCAGGTGTGATAGCTGCTATCATTTGGAATTTATTTACTTGGTGGCAAGGAATTCCATCCAGCTCATCACATACCTTAATTGGTGGTTTTGCCGGAGCAGCAATTGCTCATGCAGGTTTTGGTGTAGTTTCTTGGTACAAAGACGGAAAAGATGGCGGTATGCCTTCAGGGGTTCTAATCATTGTTGCTTTTATTATACTGGCACCATTGCTAGGAGCTTTGATGTCTTATTTAATATCGATTTGGTTGCTGAATGCTTCTAAAAAGAGCATTTATCCAAAGATTTTTACAACTTCTTTAATGCTCTTGACTATTTGGTTTGTTGAAAGCCAAATGCTTTATTACGATCAAATTGAAAAACCTCGTTTTGATTCTCATTTTTGGAGTGTTGCTTTTGAAGCACATAACATCAAATGGTTTTTAGTCTCCTTTATTGTTTTGTCAATAAGTGCATTCTGTTTAATTTTCAGTAGTTTAAATTTAAATCAAGCTACGGCGTGGTTGAAAAAAATGCAATTACTGTCTTCTGCAGCCTTTAGTTTAGGACATGGAGGAAATGATTCCCAAAAAGTAATGGGTATTATCGCTGCCGCAGTTGCGGTTTATATCCACACCAGTGGGGTTGCCCAAGAATCGTTACCAGCTTGGTTAGATGTGGTGCTTCCAAACGATGAGGGAACCTTTAAAATGCCAACTTGGATTCCTTTGGCGTGTTATTCTGCTATTGCAGCTGGAACCTTGAGTGGTGGTTGGAAAATTGTGAAAACAATGGGATCTAAAATTACAAAAGTGACTTCTTTTGAAGGTGTTGCCGCAGAGACTGCCGGAGCATTGACCTTATATTTTACAGAGCATTTTAAAGTGCCTGTAAGTACAACACATACGATTACAGGTTCTATCATTGGAGTTGGACTTACTAAAAGAGTTTCAGCCGTACGATGGGGAATGACCGTTAGCTTATTATGGGCTTGGGTTTTAACCATTCCAATTTCAGCAATATTAGCAGCCATCATTTATTATATCTTTAGTATATTTATTTAATATGTGAATACCATTCGTAAAAAAACCATTCTTCAAGAATGGTTTTTTTATGCTCTAATATTAAGTTTGCTAAAATAGAAGATCTTGTATTTCTTTCGTTTTATCAAATACACTTTTAGCGAAAGGACACAATGGCACAATTTTAAAATTGTTTTCTCGTGCAAACTGTACTGCTGCCAGTACCAGTTTTTTACCGACACTTTGCCCTGCAAAATCAGGATTCACTTCGGTATGGTCAATAGTAAATGTATCAGTTCCTGTCCATGTGTACGTCATTTTTCCAGCTTCAACTTCATTAATAACGGCTTTAAAATAGCCCTTTTTGGATTCGTTTGATTGTTCAATTATCATGGATTTCTGTTTTATTGTTGTTGTTAATTCAATGAAACGTGTACTTAATTTATTCCACTTAGACTTTTGCGTATGTGTTTTCGTTTGTAATGGGTCTGCCGAAGATTATTATTCCCAGAAATAATGCTGATATTACCATCAATTTCTAGCATAGCAAGTTTTACATCTGCGAAATATTCGACCCCATGTTCGCGCATGGCTTCTTTTAATTCATCAGAAGAGATGTTTAATTTACTCAATATCTTAAAATCCAGATTCCCGTTGTGGATTAGAATTTCGGGTTTTTCCTGCATGAAACTGCTAAATCTCTTGTACTTGTACATTAGTTTTTTCAAAATAAAATTGATAAAAAAAAGTACAGAAGCCGCCGCCATGCCGCCATAAAGACTTGTGTTGCTGCCTACCATGGCATTCTGGACGGAATTACTTATCAGTAAAATCAAGATCACGTCGGCAGTGTTTAGTTGAGACAATTCTTTCTTACCAAATAGGCGCAAAGCGATAACCATAAAAAAATAAACGGCAGCACTTCGAAGAATTATATCAAGATATTCATTCATTTGTTAGTTTTAAAGTATCATGTCAAAATTTATTAACAGGTTAAAATTTGTCATCAATCACTATTTCAGTTTAAAATTCTTCTCAATCGCTTTAATCATTTCACCTGCTATATCCTTATTGGTGGCACCTTCAATTCCTTCTAATCCGGGAGATGAATTTACTTCTAATAATAATGGTCCTTTAGCTGAACGGATAATATCTACACCTGCCACTTTTAAATCCATTGCTTTCGTAGCTTTTATAGCAATACGTTTTTCCTCGGGGGTTACTTTTATAATCGATGCAGTTCCTCCTAAATGAATATTGGCTCTAAATTCGCCAGGCATAGCTTCACGCTGAATGGCTGCAACTACTTTTCCATCTATCACAAAACAACGAATATCTTTCCCGTTAGCTTCTTTGATGAATTCTTGCACTAATATGTTTGCATTTAAGCTTTTAAAAGCATTAATAACGCTTTCCGCGGCTTTTTTTGTTTCGGCTAAAACAACTCCTTTTCCTTGCGTTCCTTCGAGTAATTTTACAATTAAAGGAGATCCGCCTACCATTTTTATCAAATCATCGGTATCCAATGGAGAATTTGCAAATCCTGTGGTAGGGATGTCGATTCCGCTATGCAAAAGCAATTGTAATGAATATAGTTTGTCTCTAGATTGTGTTATTGAGGTGGATGAATTTAAACAAAATACATTTAGTGCTTCAAATTGTCTGGTCAAAGCGCAACCGTAAAAAGTGATGCTAGGTCTTATTCTTGGTATAATAGCGTCAAATTGATTTAGTATTTTGCCCCCACGATAATGAATTTCTGGGGTCTTTGCATCCAATTTCATATAACATTCCTTGATGTTTAGGAAGTGCATTTCGTGACCACGCATTTCGCCAGCTTCCATAATACGCTTGTTGCTGTACAACTCTGGATTACTTGCTAAAAGTCCGATTCGCAGCCCTGAACTCGCTTTCTCAGAATTCTTATACAATTCTTTTAATGTATCCGATGTAGGTTGTCCTAAAAGATATTTTTGTTCTGGATCGACCAGAACTCTTCCGCTCATGGCTTCACGGCCTAATAGCATTCGGAATCCCATAGAATCTCGATTGGTCAATGTCATTTCAATAGGCCATTTTGAATTCCCTATTTGCAGATTTGTTTGAATAACATAGCGCTGTTCTCTAAAACCACTAGAACTTTTAACGATACGTTTATCAACTAAAGGCGCTTCACAATGAATTACCGTTTTTAGATTATTTTGTATCGGGTTGATGTCAAATTTCACCCAGTTGCTTTCATTTTTGATAAATGGAGCAATGTTTATAGCATGTAAAGCGGATGTTTTTGCACCTGAATCTACTCGGGCTTTGATAGTAGGAATCCCTAACTCAGGAAATGAGCACCATTCTTCACTCCCTAGAATAACTTTGTTATCTGACATAAAATAATTTTAATTAACCTTTTTTATAAAGACCAAATGTAAATATTTGTTTTCAAAAAAAGTGTGTTTATTTTAAAGAAAAAACCCGTTATGTTATAAAAACGTAACGGGTTTATTTTACTAGAATTGTTTATGAAATTAAGGATTTGTTGGTTCTCCAGCTTTATGTATCTGCACTGTTAACTCTTGTGAGCCATCTTCGATATCCATGTAAATTTCATCTCCCGAAGTAATTTTCGAAGTGATAATTTCTTCGGCAAGCGCATCTTCTACGTATTTCTGAATGGCTCTTTTTAATGGTCTTGCGCCAAATTGCCTGTCGAAACCTTTCTCAGCAATAAACGCTTTCGCTTTGTCAGAAAGATTCAATTGATAGCCTAATTCAGCAACACGAGCAAATAATTTTTTCAATTCAATTTCGATAATCAAATCAATATCATGTTTTTCTAAAGCATTGAAAACAATTACATCGTCAATTCGGTTAAGGAATTCAGGAGCAAAAGTTTTTTTCAATGCGTTTTCAATGATGCTTTTCGAATTATCATCTGCCTGAGCCACTTTGGCAGCAGTCCCAAAACCCACTCCTTGTCCAAAATCTTTTAATTGTCTGGCTCCAACATTTGAAGTCATAATAATTATCGTGTTTTTGAAGTCAATTTTCCGACCTAAACTGTCAGTCAGATAACCATCATCCAACACTTGTAATAACATATTGAAAACATCAGGATGGGCTTTTTCTATCTCATCCAACAATACTACACAATAGGGTTTTCTTCTGACTTTTTCTGTTAATTGACCACCTTCTTCATATCCTACGTATCCCGGAGGTGCACCGACTAAACGGGAGATTGCAAATTTTTCCATGTATTCACTCATATCGATACGAATCAACGCATCTTCAGAATCGAATAATTCTTTAGCCAAAACTTTAGCTAATTGCGTTTTACCAACACCCGTTTGTCCTAAGAAAATAAAGGAACCAATTGGACGATTCGGATCTTTCAATCCGGCACGATTTCTCTGGATTGAACGAGCAATTTTCATTACAGCTTCTCTTTGACCAATAACCTTACCTTCAATAAGTTCTGGAAGTTTAGCTAATTTATTGCTTTCAGTCTGTGCGATACGATTTACGGGTATTCCACTCATCATAGAAACGACATCAGCGACATTGTCTTCCGTTACTTCAATTCGGTTATTTTTAGCATCTTCTTCCCATTGTTCCTGAGCAATGGCTAAATCTTTTTCAATGCGCTTTTCATCATCACGAAGTTTAGCGGCCTCTTCGTATTTTTGTTTTTTTACCACAACATTCTTCAGCTCCCGAACATCTTCTAATTGACGTTCTAAATCTAAAATTAGTTTTGGAACTTCAATATTGGTAATATGAACTCTAGAACCTGCTTCGTCTAAAGCATCAATAGCTTTATCTGGTAAGAAACGTTCTGACATGTATCGATCTGTCAATTTCACACAGGCATCGATTGCTTCTTGTGTGTAGGTAACATTATGATGGTCTTCGTATTTATTTTTAATATTATTCAAAATAGTAATCGTTTCTGCAACTGATGTAGGTTCCACAATTATCTTTTGAAAACGTCGTTCTAATGCTCCGTCTTTTTCTATATATTGTCTATATTCGTCCAAAGTTGTAGCGCCAATACATTGAATCTCTCCACGCGCTAACGCTGGTTTGAACATATTTGAAGCATCTAGTGAACCTGTTGCGCCACCCGCTCCAACTATTGTGTGGATTTCATCTATAAAAAGAATAATATCATCATTTTTTTCCAATTCATTCATCACTGCTTTCATGCGCTCTTCAAACTGTCCACGGTACTTTGTTCCAGCCACAAGACTGGCTAAATCCAAAGTGACAACGCGCTTATTAAATAAAGTACGCGATACTTTTTTCTGAATAATGCGCAAGGCCAAGCCTTCGGCAATCGCAGATTTCCCCACACCAGGTTCCCCTATAAGCAATGGGTTGTTCTTTTTACGACGGCTCAAAATTTGAGAAACGCGTTCAATTTCTTTCTCACGTCCGACAACGGGATCAAGTTTTCCTTCTTCAGCCATTTCAGTTAAATCTCTTCCAAAATTATCCAAAACAGGTGTTTTGGATTTTTTGTTCGATTTATTGGATGGATTGTTGAAAGTTCCTTCTTTTAAACTGTCATCTTGTCCTGAATCGTCATTATATGATTCATTTCGCGGTAAATTTTCTATAAAATCTTCTTCGTTTGGAGTCATGTTTAGATACTGTTCTTTAGCTATATCGTAATCAATTTTTAGTTTATTCAATAGCTTGGTTGTTGGATCGTTTTCGTTTCTTAAAATACATAACAATAAATGTGCTGTGCTAATAGACGTACTCTGAAAAACTTTCGCTTCAAGAAACGTTGTTTTTAGGGCTCTTTCTGCTTGTCGTGTCAGGTGTAGATTTTTCTTTTCAACATTTACTTCCAGGCTTGGTGTTGCAGGACTTAAGATTTCCACTTTTCTACGTAAATGATCTAAATCGACAGCAAGGTTGTTTAATATTTGAATAGCCTTTCCGTTACCGTCTCTTAAAATGCCGAGCATTAAGTGTTCCGTTCCTATAAAGTCATGACCTAGCCGCAAAGCTTCTTCTTTGCTGTAAGTAATAACGTCTTTTACTCGTGGTGAAAAATTATCATCCATAATATATATTTGATATCGTAAATTTAGTGAATTAATGATTCGAAAACAAAAACCATTCCCTTATGAAGTCGTGTCAGCTAATAGACAAAAATAATAGTAATAATGGAGTTAAAGTTTACTTAAATTATTAAATAAATCGGCTGTAAAATTTGTTAATAAATCATTGAAATATGTAGTGTCAAATAGGGTAAAAAAAATCAAAAAATCGTATATTGGCACGTTTTGAAACTAATATAATTATTTAATATAACAACTTATGTCTGAAGGAGAAAAGTTAATTCCTATTAACATAGAAGATGAAATGAAAACAGCTTATATCGATTACTCGATGTCAGTTATTGTATCAAGAGCACTTCCAGATGTTAGAGATGGCTTGAAACCAGTACATCGAAGAGTACTATTTGGAATGCATGATTTGGGTGTTAACTCAAGATCAGCCCACAAAAAGTCCGCCAGAATCGTCGGGGAAGTACTGGGTAAATATCACCCTCATGGTGATACCTCTGTTTACGATGCCATGGTTCGTATGGCTCAAGAATGGAGTATGCGTTATTTATTGATTGATGGTCAGGGTAATTTTGGGTCTGTGGATGGCGATAGTCCTGCAGCAATGCGTTATACCGAGGCTAGAATGCGCAAGATTTCGGAAGAAATTTTGGCTGATATTGATAAAGAAACGGTAGATTTTAAATTAAATTTTGATGATACGCTAGAAGAACCAACAGTTATGCCGACTCGTGTTCCTACCTTATTAATAAATGGGGCAACTGGAATTGCAGTAGGAATGGCAACCAATATGCCACCTCATAACTTAACTGAGGTAATCAACGGTACGTTAGCTTTCATGGACAATAGTGATATTGAGATTGACGAACTAATGACACATATTAAAGCCCCAGATTTTCCTACCGGTGGTATTATATATGGATATGAAGGTGTTCGTGAAGCATTTAAAACGGGAAGAGGGCGTATTGTAATGCGTGCTAAAGTTGGTTTTGAAGAAGTCGATGGCCGTGAGTGTATCATTGTTACTGAAATCCCTTATCAAGTCAATAAGGCAGATATGATTAAACGTACTGCTGATTTAGTGAATGATAAAAAAATTGATGGAATTGCAAATATCCGAGATGAATCGGATAGAAACGGAATGCGAATCGTTTATATTTTGAAACGTGATGCGACGCCAAACGTGGTTTTAAATACACTTTATAAGTTTACGCAGTTACAATCTTCGTTTAGCGTAAATAACATTGCCATTGTGAAAGGGCGTCCGCAAATGTTGAATCTGAAAGATTTGATTCATTATTTTATAGAACACCGTCATGATGTGGTAACTCGCAGAACGCAATTTGAATTAAAAAAAGCGGAAGCAAGAGCGCATATTTTAGAAGGTTTGATTATCGCTTCGGATAATATTGATGAAGTAATTGCTTTAATCAAAGCTTCAAAAAGCACTGAAGAGGCGAGAGAAAAATTAATCGAAAGATTCAATTTATCAGATATTCAATCTCGTGCTATCGTAGAAATGCGTTTGCGACAATTAACGGGTCTGGAGCAAGATAAGTTAAGGACAGAATATGATGAAATCACGAAGTTAATTGAGCATTTAAAAGCTTTATTAGCGGATGTAAACTTGAGAATTGCTTTAATCAAAGAAGAGCTTACAGAAATTAGAGATAAATATGGGGACGCTCGACGTTCTCAAATTGAATATTCAGGAGGCGATGTAAGTATTGAGGATTTAATTGCGGATGAAAATGTAGTCATTACTATTTCTCATGCGGGTTACATCAAACGTACCAATCTAACCGAATATAAAACTCAGAATAGAGGAGGAGTTGGACAAAAAAGTGCTGGAACAAGAGATCAGGATTTCTTAGAACACATGTTTGTGGCAACGAATCACCAATATATGATGTTCTTTACCCAAAAAGGAAAATGTTTCTGGATGCGCGTTTATGAAATACCAGAAGGAAGTAAAACGGCTAAAGGAAGAGCGATTCAAAACTTGGTAAATATTGAAAGCGATGACAAAGTAAAAGCATTTATCTGTACTCAGGATCTAAAGGATAAAGAGTACATCAATAGCCATAACCTTATCATGGTTACTAAAAAAGGTCAGGTTAAGAAAACTTCTTTAGAGAAATATTCTAAACCTAGAGTGAATGGTGTTGCTGCAATTACTATTAAAGAAGGGGATGAATTATTAGAAGCAAAATTAACCAATGGTGAAAGTCAAATTATTTTGGCTGTTAAATCTGGTAAATTAGTTCGTTTTGAAGAAACAAAAACCCGTCCAATGGGAAGAACAGCTTCTGGTGTACGTGGAATTACTCTTAAAGATGAAACGGATGAAGTTATTGGCATGGTTACTGTAAATGATATGAGCAGCGAAATTTTAGTTGTTGCCGAAAACGGTTATGGAAAACGTTCAAGTCTAGATGAATACAGAATTACTAATCGTGGTGGTAAAGGAGTGAAGACTTTAAATATCACCGAGAAAACGGGTAAATTGATTTCTATAAATTCAGTTACAGATGCGGATGATTTAATGATCATCAACAAGTCAGGACTGACTATTAGAATGGCTGTTGAAGACTTGAGAGTGATGGGACGTGCAACCCAAGGGGTGAAGTTAATTAACATCAAAGGAAACGATTCAATTGCAGCGGTTACGAAAGTGATGAAAGACGATGTTGCTGAAGTAGTTGTTGACGAAGAAGGGAATGTTATCGAAACAGAAGCTATCGAAAGAGTTAAACCCGTTTTAGAAGTTCTTGAGGACGAAGGTTCAGAAGAGGATGAGGACGAAGATGAATCTGAAGAAGACGAAGCCGATGATGCGACTGAAAGTGACGATGATGACGATGATGAAGCTTAAATAAAAATTTTAAAAAAAAAAATAATTATTAAACAAAAACGGAATATTATGAAAAGTAAATCTGTATTATTAACATCAGTATTATTGCTATCAGTAGCTGCTTTTGCTCAAAAAGATCAAATTAAGGCCGCTGAAAAAGCGTTGAAAGGGGGTAAATCTCAAGAGGCAGTAACCATTCTAATGGAAGCAGAATCATTAATTGCTAACGCTTCAGATGCTGAAAAAGCGCAATTTTACTTTGTAAAAGGAAATTCTTTATTGGATTTAGCCAATAAAAATGTTGATGCTAATACTAATCTTTCGCTTGCTGCAAAAGCATATCAAGATTTGATTGTTGCGGAGAAAACATCTGGCAAAGTAAAATTTTCAACTCAAGCTGCCACTTCAATTACTGATATTAAATTCAAATTGATTAACGGTGCAATTGCTGATTCAAAAATAGATAAGCATGCTGAAAGTGCTAAAAAATTATACGACGCTTATTTGTTAGATAAAAAAGACACCATCAATCTATATTATTCAGCTTCTACTTATGTAAACGCTAAAGATTATGATGCGGCTCTTAAATTGTATGATGATTTGAAAAACTTAAACTATTCTGGAAAAGGAACTAGTTATTTTGCGGTTAATAAATTAACTAGTCAAGAAGACTTTTTTAATACACTTCAAGAAAGAGACAGAATGGTAAAGTTAGGAACGCATGAAAAGCCACGAACTGAAGTTGTTACTTCTAAAAGAGGTGAGATTTATAAAAACATGGCGTTGATTTTAGTTGAAAAAGGTAAAACTGAAGAAGCTAAAAAAGCAATTTCTGAAGCAAGAAAAGCAAATCCTGAAGATACTTCTTTGACACTGACAGAGGCTAATCTTTATTTAGAAACAAAAGATTTTGACATGTATAAAAAATTAATTGCTGAAGTGTTGGAAAAAAATCCAAATGACGCTGATTTGATTTTTAACTTGGGAGTATTAAGTGCAAATGCTAAAAATGTTGCAGATGCCGAAAAATATTACAAAAGAGTTTTAGAAATTGACCCAAAATATATTAATGGGTATATTAATTTAGCTGCTTTAAAATTAGAGGATGAGAAGGTGATCATTGATGAAATGAATAAGTTGGGAACCTCAACTAAAGATATGAAGCGTTATGATGAATTGAAAAAGAAAAGAGAAGCGCTTTTTAAAGCAACAATTCCGTATCTTGAAAAAGCGGTGGAACTAGATCCTAAAAACGCTGATGTTTCCAAAACTCTTTTAGGAGTTTACAGCGCCTTAGAAATGACTGCAGAATACAAAGCATTAAAAGCAAAGATTTAATATTAATTTTTCAAATAAAAAAGTCTGTCTAAATTTAGACAGACTTTTTTTTATGCTATTTTTTTGATAACTCTAAGTTTATGGGTATGCTTGTTTGTCTCGGCATTAAATATTCCTAGATGATCTATACGGTCAATTCGTACTTTTCCACTGGCATGAATAATGTAATTATCGGCCATTATTATTCCTACATGAATAATGTTGCCTTCTTCATTGTCAAAAAAGGCTAAATCTCCAGGTTCACTTTCTTCAATAAAACTTAAAGATTCTCCTTGGGTTGATTGTTGAGATGCATCTCGTAATAATTTGTATCCATTGAGTTTGTAAACCATTTGAGTAAAACCGGAACAATCAACACCAAAAGGAGTTTTTCCTCCCCAAAGGTATGGAGCATTCAAGTACAGAAAGGCAGTAGTTATTAAGCTTTCTTTCGTTTTCTCACCACTGGTTTTAGTTCCTTCAAAAGCAAAATTAGAAGTGTTTATTTCATTGTGATGTATATAAGATAAAGAAGAGCCAAGAGGGATCGGTATCAATAAATTATTTGAGGCGATAATATATTCAATTAAATCAGCATTTAGAATAATGGCTTCGTTGGATAATTGATTAAAACTGGACTCAGAAATCAGTTGTAATTGTTTGGAATCGATCCAACCTTCGTAATCATCATATTGCATTCTTATTCTGGACCACTGTCTCAATTGCTCTAAAATTTCAAAATGTTCACCGAATAAAACTTGAGAAACGATTTCGCTTCTATCACTGGGTTCAACACGAAGAGGGATTATGGCAAGATTACAAATTCCGAACATTTAGGTTCTTTTAGGAGTTAAGAATTAAGAGTTATAGGTTTTTAAAGTCTATAACTCTTAAGATATAATTATTTAAGCTCTTTCAATTACAATTGCTGATGCGCCACCACCACCATTGCAAATTGCAGCGGCACCAATTTTAGCATTGTTTTGTTCTAAAACATTCAATAATGTAACTATAATTCGAGCGCCTGAACAACCCAGAGGATGACCTAAAGATACGGCACCACCATTTACATTTACTTTGCTGTCATTTAAACCTAAAATTTTTGAATTAGCCAAACCTACAACAGCAAATGCTTCATTGAATTCAAAATAATCAACATCACTGATTGTAATTCCGGCTTTTTCTAGTGCCTTAGGAACTGCTTTTGAAGGACTTGTAGTAAACCATTTAGGTTCTTGAGCCGCATCGGCATATCCTTTGATGTAGGCTAAAGGTTTTAGTCCTAAAGCTATTGCTTTTTCCTCACTCATTAAAATTATAGCAGCTGCTCCATCATTTATTGTTGATGCATTTGCTGCAGTTACAGTCCCGTCTTTTGTAAAAACGGCATTTAAAGATGGTATTCTATCTAATTTCACATTGGTGAATTCCTCATCTTTAGAAACAATGATAGGCTCTCCTTTTCTTTGTGGAACAGAAACAGGAATAACTTCATTATCAAATTTTCCTGAATCCCATGCTTTCGCACTACGCTCATACGATTGAATTGCGGAGGCATCTTGATCTTCTCTGGTAAAATTATATTCGGCAGCACATAAGTCAGCACACACTCCCATAGCGTTGTTGTCGTATGCATCAGTAAGTCCGTCCTTCTGCATGCCGTCAATCATGGTTGCAGGGCCAAATTTAGTTCCACTTCTTAAATTCATGTAGTGTGGAATAAGGCTCATGTTTTCCATCCCGCCAGCAACTACAACTTCGGCATCACCGCACTGAATTGCTTGCGCGCCTAACATCACCGCTTTCATTCCTGAAGCGCATACTTTATTTATAGTGCTACAGGCAACTGAATTTGGTAAACCAGCTAATATCGCAGCTTGCCTGGCAGGTGCTTGGCCTACGCCGGCTTGAACTACGTTACCCATGAATACCTCATCAATTAAATTTGGATCTAACTTTATTTTATCTAAAGCGCCTTTGATAGCGATTGCGCCTAATTGTGGAGCAGTAACTGTAGATAATCCCCCCATAAAACTTCCGATAGGTGTCCTAACGGCAGAAACGATAACAACTCTTTTGTTCATGACTTTTTTATAATGTTGGTTTATATAGCAAATTTAATCTTTTTTAAACAATTTCAAATTTTGATTAGCCAATATCTTTTTTTAAATTTATTTTTATTCTATATATTTGACTGTGAAGTGTTTTTGTAAAAACGATAAAAAATATTAAAAAAAAGGTCTTAAATAGTTGTGAGAAACGTAAAGATGTCTTAATTTTGCAACCGCAAAACAGGACACGTTTCTTTGAGCTTGGAGGGGTGCCAGAGTGGTAATGGAGCAGTTTGCTAAACTGTCATCGAGCAATCGGTGCCAGGGTTCGAGTCCCTGTCCCTCCGCTTTATAATTTTCTTTTCGGGGTGTAGCGTAGCTCGGTTATCGCGCCTGCTTTGGGAGCAGGAGGCCGCAGGTTCGAATCCTGCCACCCCGACTAATTTTTACTCTGTTTAATACTACAGAGTTCCTGCTTGCTAAGCAAGAGGTCCCAATAATAAATGGAGGCATAGCTCAGCTGGATAGAGCACCTGCCTTCTAAGCAGGCGGTCGAAGGTTCGAATCCTTCTGCCTTCACTAGGTAACTCACTGATAATCAGTGGGTTACTTTTGTTTTATAGCGTTTTTGTTTTTTATGAAAATGTCATTTGCATAATATTTGCATAATATGCAAGGTGTTAAATAGTAGTCTTTCTTAGATGACTCCCTCCATCAAAATGATTTCAAACAAGCATCCTACTCAGAAATTTTACTGCCATTTTTATTTTTCCCTATAATTTGACGGGGGGCTTACTGCAAATTCCAGTGATATTGACCACCCAATTCCAATTTAAAGTGACCACCTGATTCCAATTCAAAATGACCACCTAATTCCGGAGCAAACTGACCACCTCCATTTTCAATAAAAACTACTTTTTTTCATCTGTTAATTAGTATTCAAATATAGTTAAATATTAGCCTTTGTTTAACCCTCTTTTTTTTCTCATAGATTCTCCATGTAATTCGAGTCGATGGGATTGATGTATGAGTCTATCCAAAATGGCATCGGCAATAGTTTTTTCGCCAATTATATCATACCAACCTTGCACTGGGATTTGTGAGGTTACAATAATGGAACCATTATTATGCCTGTCTTCAATGATCTCCAAAAGGGTAATTCGGTTGTGACTATCCAATGCTTGGAGTCCAAAATCGTCTAGTATAATAACGTCTTGCCTTTCTATTTTAGCCAATTCTCGTAGGTAAGAACCATCTGCTTTGGCCATTTTTAATTTAGCAAATAGCTTAGAGGTATTAAAATAACTCACTTTAAAACCCTGTATACAGGCTTGATAGCCTAATGCAGTACCTAAATAACTTTTGCCTACACCAGTACTTCCAGTGATTAAAATATTTTCGTTTTTTTCTACAAATTCACATTCTGCTAAACGCAGAACCATGTTACGATCTAGATTACGGGTTTGGTCAAAATTGATGTTTTCAATATTTGATTTGTAATGGAATCGGGCATTAGTGATACTGCGAGTAATACGCCGATTGTGCCTTTCATCCCATTCGGCATCAATTAGCATCGATACAAACTGATCGAGTGTGTAATGGTCTGTTTTTCCGCTTTCAATAGCTGTTTTAAAAGCATTGAACATGCCATAAAGCTTCATTTGTTTCATTTTTGTTACTGTGGATTCATTCATGATTACTTGGTTTTTAATTTAATTATAATACTGTTTTCCTCTTATGTTACCGTGAACCGGGAGTTCTTGCTCGGGTTCTTGTTCAAAATCAATATGGTCTAAGTTGTTTTCTAATATATTTTGTATGGTCTTAAAATTGTAAATTTTAAAATCAAGTGCCCGCCTGCAAGCATTTATTAATCGCTGCTTCCCCACCTTTTTCTCGAAGTTTAGTATTCCTAAACAACTTTTATAGGCTTGTTCAGGATGGTTTCTACTTTCAATAATCTGTAAAATATATTCCCCTACAAAGGCATCAATGCTACTTGCCCAATCAATGAAGCGAGCAGCACTCCACTGGGCTACAAATTGATGCGTACTGGCCAAATGTTCTGGAGTTGTATTATAGATGTAAGGCTTGTAATTTCGCGCGTGAACGGCTATTCGGTTGTATTTGTAATAGATCTCTACGGTTGATTTGGTATATAATAGTTTCGCTTTTTTCTTTATATATTGATAGGGAACGCTGTAGTAATTTTTGTCCTGACTCAATTGAACATGTCCATTTTGCATCACTGTTGCAAAGGATTGGTATTTGATTTCAAAGCGTTCTTGTGGTAGTGGACGTAGTTTTTGTTGCTCGTCTTCTAAAAATAATTCTATACGAGAGTAAGGACGTCCTGTGAGTTTTCGGCTATTATGAGCATCCAATAAATCCCATATCTGCTGGTTTAATTCTTCCAGAGAAAAGAATTTGGTTTCTTTTAGATTTACATAAATCCTTCGGTACAATATCTTAACGGCTCCTTCAACCAATGACTTATCTCTTGGTTTATACGCCCTGGCAGGCAAGATTGTGGTTTGGTAATGTTCGGCTAAATCAGCCAAGGTCTCATTAATTGTGGGTTCAAAACGACTGCTTTTTATTACTGCAGATTTTAGATTGTCGGGGAGAATAGCCTCAGGAGTACCTTCGAAAAAGCACATAGCATTTTCTACAGAACTAACAAAATCTTCCTTTTGTTGGCTCATAGAAGCTTCTGCATAGGTGTATTGACTGGCTCCCAATATGGCTACAAAAAACTGTACTTCTTTGATTTCTCCTGTGTCTTTATCAATGATAGAGAGTGTTTTTCCAGCATAATCTACATACATTTTATCACCAGCTTTGTGATTCATATGCATTACCGGATTGACCCGTTTGCCCCATATTTTGTAGTGATGGCTAAATTGTGAACTCTTGTAGCCTTCAGGGTTTAGGGCAATATATTGCTCCCAAAGGTGCTGAATGGTAACGCCCACTTTTTTAAGTTCCCGTTCCATTTTAGGGAAAAAAGCATAAAGAATCTGCATCTTGGGACTTATTGATTCCACGGTAGTATGTGAAAACAAAAGTTCTAGTTCTGCATCTGTCTTTTCATTAAGGACTTCTAAACTTAATCCGAGGACTTCAAATAAAGAAATATACTTCTTTACTGTATTCCTAGAAAGGGATAAGTAGCTACTTATGAATAACTTACTCTTGCCGTTACAATAGAATTTAATTACTTTTCTAATTTTACTCATGTCTGTTAATTTGTTTGCCATAATCCGTATTTTTTTAACGAATGTATGGTGCTAACAACATGAAAAAGTAAGTAGTTTTTAATGCTCAATTTTACCCCAAAATTAGGTGGTCATTTTGAACTGGAATAGGGTGGTCAGTTTACTCCGGAACTGGTGGTTAATTTGCACTGGAATTGGGTGGTCAATTTGACCGGTTTTTCCAACAAGGGTAAAGATTATACGTCCATTAAGCTGATTTATATAACTTTCAATAATTACATAATTTTACCTCTTACTACTAGTCTGACTATTTAACCGCTCAATCGCTGACCATAGAACTCCCGCTGAGCCCCTAAATTGACCAGAGCCCATAGGTTCTCCTGCAGGTGTCCACCATTCGTAGAATCCTTTGTGTAGTAGCACTCTGTCTAGCATAGGAGAAAGTGCTTCATATGCTTCATCATATAAACCATAGTGTATTAATTGTTGTACCATTCTGCCACCAAACCAAGTCCAATCTCCTCCATTTTGATAGCCATATTCACTCATTCCTATGTTTTTAAAAAAACCATTTGGATAAACGGGATAAAGAGTGAGCCCTATAGTCTGCGCTCCTGCTGCTTTCACATTCGCTTTCATTTTTTCGTAAGCTTGTTTTACTTGTTTTTTATTCAGTAAACCCGCCTCAATTGCAATAGCGGTACCACCATGATAGTAGATTTTATTTTCATCAAAATCTTTAGGGAAGGGCGAGTCCTTGAGATAAATATGAGTCCTGTATTTATTATTTTTTTGGTCCCAAAGGTGTTTTTTAGTATTGCTTACAATTTTTTCTTTGATTTGTTGCCAAGGTTTCTTTTGATTGTCAAGGGCTAATAAATCAATATAATTGTTTAGCGCAATAACAAACATGGCATTGTCATAAATGTCAATTGCAAAATGACTGGAGCTGTCGATGATTACGCCCCAATCATGCTCCGGTTGTACGTCACCCCAATCGGCTGTGGTAGCACCCCAAAGTAGGCCGTATTTTTCATCAAAACGATGTTCCAGTAAAAAGTTTAATGCTTTTCCCATCCGTTCTTCCACAGTGATGTTGTCAATTTGTACTTTTAGAATAGAGCGGTCGCCAGTAGCTTTTACATATTTATATAAAGCTTGAACTAGAGAAGTTTCCTGATCTGTTTCCACAGTGTTTTTGTGGGCAGCAAATCCCGGAACGAGTTTGCTGTAATAAAAGACACCATCACTATTGGCATTTTTAATTTCAGTATATCCATCCATGATATTACCATCTTTTCCCTGGAATTTAAAAAAGTTAAGCAGGGCCTCTTTCAGTTTTTCATTATCGGCTACTTTTGTTGCGAGTTCCGTAAAAGTATTTAAATCCCGAATCCATACTTCGGAATATCCATCTCCTGCATTAAAACCAGAAGAAACGAGCTTTAGGGCCTCTTCAGCTACTGTTTTCAAACGGGTGTCTGTTTTGATTTCATGAGCCAATTCGGGCTTCATAAGCACTTTTTGTCCAGTTGCAGAGGAGGAAAAAAAGAGTATATTTGTGAGGATTAAAAAAGAAAAATATGTTTTCATAATCGTTTTCTTTATTGAATTGGTTTATTAGACATGTCTAGTAGCAGCGTACCGCCTTTAGTTATTTCAGAAAAGGGGATAGAGGTATTGAGTTGGTTCTTGCCGTTAAATTTTATGTTTTTCAGGTAGAAATTATTTTTACTGTTATTTCGGGTTTCAATACTGAATTGTTTCCCTTTGTAATAGTTCTGATTCAAGTTGATTGTTACCTTATCAAATAGGGGACTTCCAATTTGGAACTCTGGATTTTTTTTTGTTAAACCGCCTACATCAAACAAACCGATAGCAGCCATGACATACCAAGCTCCTAATTGACCCTGATCTTCATCCTGACCATAACCGTAACCATGAATTCCTTCCGTACCATAAAATTCGTCACAAATAGCACGAGTCCATTTTTGGGTAAGATAGGGCTTGTCAGAAAAATTAAACAGCCATGAAATGTGAAGATTAGGTTGATTTCCATGATTGTACAGTGTTTTTATACCTGCAAAAGCATCAATTTCTTTACCGCCCCCAAATACTGTTTTGCGCGAAAGAGTAAAAATGCTGTCCAATCTATTATTGAAGGTTTCTTTTCCAATTTTAGCAATTAAACGTTCCGGATTGTGCGGTACATAGAAGGTATATTGGATTGCGTTTCCCTCTTGAAAACCAATCCAAGGCGCATAAGGATCGAAAGGATCTATGAATTTACCCTGATTGTTTTTAGGACGAATTAGCTGCGTTTTTGGATCATAAAGATTTTCCCATGATTTAGATTGTTTCATCAATTTTTCATAATCTTCTTTTTTACCAAGTTGTTTTGCCATTTGGGCTACAGCAAAGGAACTAAAAGCATATTCTAAAGTGTGAGAGGCACTAAATCCGGAGCCTTCGGCATCACTTTTACCGAAAGGTTTCGTAAAATTGATGAAGCCTGTTTTTACAAAAGGTTTGAGGTCCATTTTGCCGGCTCCTTCTGGACGATTGTCCCAAGTGATTTCATTTTTGAGTGCCGCTTCATAGGCCAGATCAATATCAAAATCTCGTATGCCGCAGGAATAAGCGGATGCTATAATTAAGCTGACAAAATTGGTGCCAACTCCAGAGACATAGCGGCTGTTTGCTATTCCATCTCCAAGCCAGCCCGTTTCCTTATAAACGAGTAGTTGACTTTTTATAAAATCAGAATAATATTCCGGATAGCCTAAAGCCCATAGTTGCGTGAGATTCCAAAAAGCACCCCAAACAGCGTCAGTATTGTAATGATTATGTAGAGGAACCCCATTATTATTCAGAGTAATTTGTCCAACACTTCCATTATTTTTAGGATATTGACCATTTACATCACTAGCAAGGCCTCTTCCCAAAAGAGCATGATACAGGCCTGTGTAAAATTTTATTTTCGACTTTTCGTCTTTGCTTTCAACGGCAATGCGTCCTAATTGATTATTCCATGTTTCTGTTGCCAATTGTTTGGCCTTCTCAAAGTTTAAATCAGCCGCTTCCGTTGCTAAATTGAGTCTAGCATTTTCAATTGAAGTGTAGGATAATCCCATTTTGACTTCAATTTTTTCGTTTTTTTCGGTATCAAAAACCAGATAAATTCCGGCTCCAACGCCTTCTATGCTTTGGGCATTAGCAAAAACAGTATTGTTTCGAAAAGTACCCCATGATTCAGGGTTTTTGCTAATTATAGCAGAAAAAAACATGCTTACAGTGGCCCCTGGCTGATACACTTTGACATATTCAGGCTCGGTAATTACATATCCTTCTATTTTATTATTATCGACTCGCGTTACAAAAGCTTTTTTTATCTTACCACTTTCCCCTTGCTGATTTCCAATATCAAAAATTAGATTCGATTGCTTACTTTTTGGAAATGTGTATTTTTGAAATGCCACCCGATTTGTTGCTGTCAATTCTGCTTTTACATTATAATCTTTAAGCAAAACAGAATAGTATCCTGCGGTAGCAAATTCCTCTGATTTATCGAATCGGGATCGATATCCTTCATCCGGATTTTCGAGTTTACCCGGAATGGTTTGAATAGCACCAACCGTTGCTGCAGTAACAATACCTCCAATTTGAAATTCATGGAAAGCGGCAAAACCTTCGATTGAAGCATGGCGGTAATCATATCCAACAGCCTCCCAACCGGAAGCATTGCCATAATGCCCATTTGTGGAGGGGCCTAATTTTGCCATTCCAAAAGGCAGCGCAGCAGGAGTATAGAAAAACCAACGAGAATGAGCGGTACCAATATTAGGTTTTACGTAATTGATCCATTGTGTTGAGTCATTTGAAGTTTTTATGTGACTATTTATTTTGGTTTGCGCTACTGAATTTAGGTTTATAGCGATCCCAATTATAATACATGCAATTATTTTTTTTTTCATGATTCGCATTTTTTAGATTCCAGAAAAGAAAAAAGAAATTCCTTAGATTTAGATTATCAAAACTTTAAAAGGAAAGTAGTAGGAAGGTTATGCACAGATATGATAGCTTATCAAATCGATAAAATCTGATTCCAATGTGAAATAGTATTTACTATTAGAACATCAGAATCAAAATTTTAACTTTGTAATTTATTAATAGACAATTGATTTAGGACGATCTTCTTGTTTTTTTCCAAATACAAGATTTGGTTTTGCTCCCATTACAAACTTAAGTTCTCCTCCTTTTATAATTTCCTTGTGAGTGATAAACGATTTTGAATGTTTTTGTCCATTTAAAGTAACCGATTGAATGTAGATATTTTTGGAACTATTGTTTTCTGTTTCGATTTTAAAGTTTTTATTGCCCGGTAAAGCAATTGTTACTTCATCAAAAAAAGGTCTGCCAAATACATACATTCCATTGGATGAATTTACGGGATAAAATCCCATAGAAGAAAAAACGTACCAGGCTGACATTTGACCACAATCTTCATTTCCACTCAAACCATCGGGTTTGTCGGTATAAAGATCATTTAAAATATAGTCTACTTTATCAGCGGTTTTGTATTGCTCTCCTGCATATGCATACATATAAGTAGTATGATGACTCGGTTCGTTGCCATGTGCATATTGCCCAATCAATCCAGAAATATCCATTGAAGCTCCTTCGTCTAGTTTTGATGAACGACTAAAAAGTTCATCCAGTTTTGCAACAAAAGGTTTATCACCACCAAGAAGTGCTATTAAACCTTCAGGATCCTGAGGGGCCATCCATAAATATTGCCAAGCATTTCCTTCGCAATAATCATTAATCCTGTGTTGTGCCGAAACGGGATCAAACGGAGTTCTCCAGCTGCCATCTAATAATTTTCCTCGCATGAATCTTGTTTCAGGATCGAAGTATTTTTTATAGGCTTTCGCTCTTTCAGCAAAGTATTTAGCATCTTCTTTTTTGCCTAATTTTTCCGCTAATTTAGAAATAGCCCAGTCACTAATGGCATATTCCATAGCGCTGGCCACTGATTCAGGACCATGGTCAGCGGGTATGTAACCGTATTTCATCATATCTTTCACCCCTGGCTCAAAATCACCAGTGGCAGTAGTTTTTACGGCAAGATAGGCTTCTTCTAAATTAATTCCTTCGAATCCTTTAAGACAGGCATCGACAATTACGGGAATAGCACTATAACCGGGCATAGTATTAGTTTCATTCCCTCTTAAATGCCATACTGGTAGTTTTCCTTGTTGTTTAAAAATCAGAAGCATGGAATTGATCATATCACTTACTCGATTGGGTTGGGTAATTGTGAAAAGGGGATGTGCTGCCCGATAGGTATCCCAAAGCGAAAATAAAGTGTAGTTGTTAAATCCAGGATCCGGATATACTTTTTTATCTGTTCCTCTATATTCACCATTTGCATCGTTATAGACATTGGGAGCAATCATGGTGTGGTATAAAGCGGTATAAAATATTCTTTTTTTAGTTTCATCCTTCGTTTTGATAGTTACTTTTGAAAGCTCTTTATTCCATTTTGCATCGGCGTCGGCCACTACTTTGTCAAAATCCCAGTTTGGAATTTCAGCTCGAATATTAGCTGAGGCATTTTTCATGCTTACTGGTGAAACTCCCATTTTTAGATACAGAATTTCCTTTTCAGTGGTCGAAAATTCCAAGAACCCTTTGATAAATTTTCCTGTAGCTTCGTTACCTTCTACCTTGGTGTTTTCATTATAGATCACAAAATTATTTACCGGTTTTGAGAGTATTAAGGAGAAATATTCTCTTTCATCTTCAGCCCATCCTTTTGAATAGCGATAGCCCTCAAAAGTAGTGTCATTAATTTGACGCATGAAGGTTTCTACAGCAACATCTGAGTTTCCTTCGCTTAAATCGACAATTACTCTGGATTCTTTATTTTCAGGAAAAGTATATTTGTGAATGCCTACGCGTTCTGTAGCAGAGAGTTCCACTTTAATATTATAATCCTCTAATTTTACCGTATAATAGCCCGGTTTTACGGCTTCTGTTTTTTTATTGTAAAAAGAGGCATAACCTTCTTTTGGTCGGTCTTGATTTCCGGACCAAACTTTTCGAACTCCAACAGTTGGCAAAACCGAAAGTTCCCCTAAATCAGAAATTCCTGTCCCACTTAAATTTAGATGGGTAAAACCTTTTACAATACTATCTGAATAATGATAGGAGGAAGACCAGTCCCAGCCTTTATAAAAATTACTGGGACCCAACTGGATCCCGCCAAAAGGAACACTGGCACCGACAAAAACATGGCCATGTCCTCCTGAACCAATGAAAGGATCTACAAATTGTGTCAGGTTATCAATCTTTTTTTCTGAATCTTTTTGACAGGAACCAAAAGCTAATCCCAGGAAAAAAAGTAATAAACCTTTTTTTGCGAAATAATTCATATGTTTATTTTAAAGTTATTATTTGATGTCCTACTTATATTTTTTAATCTATTGCGTTCCCCATTTTTTATTGGGTTTTGGCCCCATGATTAGACTTAGTTTGCCTCCTTTGAGCAATTCACTTGCCGGAAATTGAAAACTATTTAGTACTTTTCCGTTAAGGTTGGCTGATTGTACATAGATGTTTTTTCTTGAGGATCCTTTTGCCTCGATTATAAACTTTTGTCCCCGACCGTATTTTTGTCCCAGATCAATGGTGACCTTTTCAAATAATGGACTCCCTATTTCATAAATAGGGTCTAAGCGGGTACCACCATCTGTTTGAAATAAGCCCAATGCCGCCATTATAAACCAAGCACTCATTTGGCCCTGATCTTCATCCCCTAAATAGGCATTTGAAATATCAAATCCATAATAACGATCCAGTATTGACCTTGACCATTTTTGAGTTTTCCATGGTTGATCGACCCAATTAAATAAGAAAGCAAAATGCATGGATTGTTGATTTCCCTGTACGACTGGAAAATCCCAATATTGATCTCCAGGAGCATTATATCTCCAGGGTTCGCTTTGTTCGAAACCCCAATTTAAACGTTCAATAAAACGATCTTTTCCTATTGCATTTGCTAAAGCAGGTATATTTTGAGGAACAAAAAAGGTGAGCTGCCAGGCATTGCCTTCTACATAATGATGGTTTGCCCCCGATTTAAACGGATCAAAGTCCGATTGCCAGATGCCATCGCTATTGCGAAGTTGTGCATATCCGGTTTTGGGTTCAATAACATTCCTCCACCAGTTGCCTCGATCATTAAATATTTCGTAGTCTTGCTTTTTGCCTAAGGCTAGTGCCAATTGACCCACAGTCCAATCGTCAAAGGAATATTCCAGGCTATTGGAAAAGCGTCCTTTATCGGAAGGGACATAACCGTATTTTAAGTAGGGTGCTAAGTCCTCATTTCCGGCATAGCCACCACCAATTTTTTGAGGAAGCGTTGTTTGCATTTTTTTTGCCGCGGTAAAAAGTTTTTCGGTATCATAGTCGCGTATTCCCATTTGATAGGCTCCTACTAAAAGAGGTATTTCATGTTCTGCGACCATCACGGGAATGTACTCCATACCTGCGGGACCTTTAGCCAGCCATCCATTAGCATCAAACATGGCCAATTGCGATTTGACCCATCGGCTTGACCATTCTGGGGTTATTAAATTCCACACCTGATTTAAATTCCAAAAGGTATTCCAAAAGGCATCACATCCTAAGGCAAAGGCACCATTATCGGAGAATTTTTGTATTTTTTCGGTAGCATCAACCCACCGACCATCAGAATCACTATAGGTATTCCTGCAATAGGATCTGTACAGGTTGGTATAAAAACGTGTTTTCTCCCGTTTGTCATTTGAACTAATTTCAACTCGATTTAGGATCTCATTCCAAGAATCAACCTGAGCCTGACGGATCTCTTCAAAATTCCATTTAAAGGGATCCGATATTTCTGTCTTGAGATTCAGGCGAGCCCCTTCAATATCAACATATGAAATTGCAGAGCGTGTCTGGATTATTTGATTTTTTCGAGTATCAAACTCTGCATAAGCGCCTATTTTGGATAGGTTAATACCTTTAACACTTCTATTTTCTGATACAAGCTCATTCTCCCAACCTCCAAATTTTTTGATATCCTGATCAAATTCTATAACAAAATAAATGGTGTATTCCTGATCGACTCCTCCAGACCAAGCATCTGCGGAGAGTTGTTTGCTGAATCCTTCAATTCTTCGATTATTGATTTGTCGTATCTCAGCATCCTGAATGAGATACTTGTATTCGGATGGTATTTGTAAATCAATCATTATCCTGGCATTGACCTCTTTTGGGTAAGTATATCTTTGAAAGCCGCATCGATTGGTCGCTGTTAGTTCAGCTAAAATATCATAATCTGTTAATTTGACACTATAGTATCCAACAGGTGTTTTTTCGGAAGACTTATCAATTCTGGATCTGTAACCCGATAATGGTGGTTTTAAATTGTTGTTTTTAGCAAGAGATAACGGATTGATAGTATCGACACTTTGATCTCCAATATCCGTCTTAAGTTTTCCTGATGTAGGCATCATTCCTAATCCAGCCATAGTCCATTCGTGGATGTGACTAAAAGTACCAATACTTTCAAAAGAGGGATCATATCCGGATTGCCAACCGGCATTTTGATTATCAGGACTTAGTTTTACCATACTAAAAGGCATCCATGGTCCCGGAGCAATCATCCATCTGGAGTGCGCCGTTCCTATTTGTGTATCTACATAATTAGTTGCTGACGCTTCGATTTGAGGGGTCCTAATTATGATACCGTTTTCAATTGTTTTACCGTCTAAAGCGATACTGTAATTCGATTCCTGAGTACTTAACACCGCTGGCATAGGTGCCTCAAACAAGTAACGACCCTGCTCCATTTTTTGTTTAAAAATCAGATCGCCATCTAATTTAACTGTCAATTCCGGCGTGCCGTACAAATGTTCGACATCAATCAATAAGGGTTGAATCGCTTTATTTTTCAATTCATAATCCGCGGGTTTCACTTTTCGTATAAAGGCAGCTTGCTTCATTTTTGACACACTGGTAGTAGCGGGGCCTTCGAGTCTTATTTCATCAAAAATAAGCCAGGAACCTTCAATAATTCCTAGGTGTATTTCATTCCCATTAGTTGCTAATATCCCAGGAGCAATGTCAATGCTTATGGTTTGCGAGCTTCGCTTGTTTTTATTTTTTTTAAGATTAATGTCACCAGTACCTGGCTTCAGTTTGTATTTCCAAGATTTAGAATTCACGGTTATTTTTAGCAGCGATTCAAAATTTTCAGAAGCTTCTAAAACGGTGACAATTAATTTATATTTTCCTTGTTTTGGAATTTTATCCATTCCAAATACAATATTCATCACATTTGTTCGTATCCCTGAAGTACCGCCAGTTCCTCCCCATTTATCCTGAGGACCCGGGATGATATAGGGCCAGTCTTTTTCTGGCTTTGAAACGCCAATTAGATAATAGCGGTCTTCCCAACCAAAATCTTTTTTCAGAAAGTCCTGATAAGCATACGATTTCAATGCAAATTCATCGGCTTTGTTGTTTTCAATACCAATTTGCCAAAGTATTTTTGTTTCAGCGCTATCTTTCTTTAATCCTGGTATTAAAAAGAATAAGAAAAGGAGGTATGTTAGATTTTGCATGCTGTTTTTTTGTTTATTTAATTACCCTTAATTCAAAAATAAAAAAGGGAAGAGAAAGTTGCTTTCAACACTTGCAACGTTCGCTTTTCCTCCCTTTTTATTTCAATATATTTTATATTCTAGTAACCTTCGTTTTGAATTAATTTAGGATTACGTTGCATTTCATTTGCGGATAAAGGATAAAGAAGATCTCTGGCCTGAAAAGTATTTCCCCAAGTATTTGTAGCTCCAATAAGATCGATAAAAGAGATTATCCCTTTATTAGTAATGTTAGTTTTCATTATTTTGCGAGTACGTTGCATATCCTCCCAGATTTTAAATTCAAGAGGAAACTCTCTTAATCTTTCTTTCCAAACTTCTTCAATAAATTGATTGGAAGATAAAGCAGCCAGTTCGTTTGAAATAGTTTGTACATTCTTACCGGAAATTGAAGCTCTGCTTCTAACCTGTGCTAAATATCCTCTTGCTTCTGCCGTGACCCCTTCCGTTTTGGCAATTGCTTCTGCAGCAATAAGCAATACTTCGGCATAACGGTAAATTTTGAAATCTTTGTCCTGCTGCCCTGAAGTAAATAAAGCATTTTGGTCAAACCACAAATAGGGCATTGTTGGGAAATTTCTTGTCTCCGTTTTTATACCGGTAGAATTGGAATAATCATAGGTAAACTGGGAATGAAAAAATTGCTTTTCCTGAATTCTAATATCCTCGGTGCTATCATAAATAGCTAGTAATTCGGGGCGGGGCAAAAAGACTGCGGTGGTAATAGCATATTTAAAAATTTGCCCAGGCCAGTTGACTGCACCTGTTGGAAAAGAATAGGTTGCCATCCATCCATTAGTTGCAATTCCAGACATATACTCTACCTGATACATGTATTCATCTTCAATATCAGAAGTTCTCATAATATTGTAGGCACTATTATTAGTTGTATTTCCATTTTGGATTAATCTATAGTTCCCTGAATTGATAATTTCCCGAGCTGTTTTTGCCGCCTCGGCATATTTATTCTCCTGAACCGGAAATCCACTCATATGCAAATAAATATCAGCCAAAAGGGTATTTACAGCACCTTTTGAAATTCTAAAATTGTTTTTTGGCATAGGAAGGTCATTTAAATTTCCTTCCTTACTAGCATAAGTAAGATCCGTAATCATTTGCTCGTATACTATTTTCGAACTTGTACGTGAAACATAAATATCCTCTTGAAGGGTATCAATAATCAAGGGTACGTCTCCAAAATATTTCACTAAATAAAAATAATTAAACGCTCTGAAGAAGTAGGCTTGTGCTAAAAGTTGTTTTTTTTCATTATCGTTTAATCCCGGAGTTACAGGAATGTTTTCAATAGCAAAATTAGCTCTGGCAATTGCTCTATAGCAAGGATCCCAAATTCCATCAAGATAACCAGCACTTGTTTGAGGGTTAAGACTCAATGTTTGGCTTTGAATGATAAATTGTTCCTGCCCTTTATAGTTGGGATTATCAAAGAAACCAGACATGTATCCGCCACTCATTAGTTTAGGTCCGTTATAAGCACTACCTGCAAAAGTAAGATCCTGAATTCCCCCTCGGTATAGTTGATTAACGGCAGCATAAGCATGGTTAGGAGACGTGAAATATTGATCTTGTGTAATTTCACTTAAGGGCTCTTCAACTAAGAAATCAGAACAAGAGTTCAGCGTTAAAAGGAGTCCCGTTAAAAGTATAATAGATTTTTTCATATTAAATTTCAATTAAAGGTTGATTAAAAACTAACATTAAGTCCAAAAGTGAGCGTGGTTGGTCTTGGATATTGAAAGAAAAACATATTCTGTCCCCATTGATTTCCCCCTTGTGAAGATCCTTCGGGATCAAATCCTTTAAAGGATTTTGCGTTTAAAACCCATGCATTGTTTAATGTAGAATAGATTCTTAAACGGTTAATACCACTTTTTTCAAGAAATGTATCCGAGAAGTTATATCCAAGAGATACACTGTTAAGCCGAAGATAAGATCCGTCAGAAACCCACTGGCTGTCCATTTCCGAACTTTGACCGCTGATAGGACCATTTCGAATTTGCTGTACCATTGTGTTTTGATTTTGTTCGGTCCAAGCTTCGGTTAGTGTTTCAACTAAACCATTACCGTAACCCGTTCTATCCTGAGTGGAGTGAAAAAACTGTTGAAGAATTTCGCCTCCCTTAACAAATTGAAAGTCCACGATAAAATCAAAATTTTTATATCTTAATTTATTTATAAAACTTCCAGTCCAATCGGGTAAACCACTTCCTAAAATACTTTTTGTAGTTGATCTTTTAGCCTCGCCCGGAATTTGATTTACTAGGGCTGCTTCAGCCGCTTCATCAGTACCCCAAGTTCCCAAACGGGTATATCCATAGAAAGATCCCAAAGACTCCCCAACGCGCAAGATAGTCTGACTCCCTGATACCCAGAAAGGACCTGGTTCAATATCTTCGTTGTTCGTGCCTAATTTTTCAATACGGTTTTTGTTGAAGTTTAAATTTAATGATGTGTTCCATGAAAAATCATCGTTTTCAATGTTTACTGTTGAAACTAAGATGTCTAATCCACGGTTAGATACTTCACCAATATTATCGAGTACAGATGTAAAACCAGTACTGTGCGGAACCGGACGATCTAATAAAAGATCCGTTGTTGATTTGTAATAATAATCAAATTCGAGAGAAGCTCTATTTTGAAACATACTTAAGTCAAAACCGATGTCAAATTGTGAAGTTTTTTCCCATTTTAAATTGCTATTGGGTAGTCTGTTAGAGTAGGATGAGGGAGCACGTTCTCCATTAATCAAAGCAGTACCGGAAGCTATAGTTGCTAGAGATCGGTAGGTTCCAATTTCGGAATTACCAGTAAGACCGTAACTAGTTCTAAATTTTAATTGGTTTATAAATTTAAGATTATTTACAAAAAAATCTTCTTTTGAAGCGATCCAACCTAGACCCAAAGAAGGGAAGAAGGCATATTTGTTTTGGTCACCAAAACGGGAGGAACCATCCATTCTAGCGGTGAATGTTGACAAATAACGATCTTTATAGGTATAACCGGTACGTACAAAATACGAATTCATAGCCCAGCTTTCAGATAATGACGTTGGTGGGTCAGGAGTAATGGCGGCTCCCATATTGTTGTATTTAAAGAAATCATCAGAGAAACCTCTGGTGGCAGAACCACTTCTTTCAAAACTATTTTCCTGCCAGCTCAAACCTAACACCGAATTTATGCGGTGATTTTCTCCAAAATCTTTATTGAAGGTAAGAAAAGTTTCTTGTTGCCAATATAGATTTTGTTCATTTGCAATTTGAGCAAAACCATTAGGGGCAGAAATATTTACTAAATCAGTGGGCCCATAATCTTTATAATTGCGATACTGATTATCAACTCCGAATTGGGTTTTTAAATTTAAGCCGGGTAAAATATGAAAGGTCAAAGCAGCGTTACCGAAGATTTGAGTACGGTTGCGCAAACGCTCCTGAGTTTGTAGCACATGAACCGGATTTGCCATTCCTTCAAATCCAAAATTATCGGTTGTACCTAAAGAATTACTCCAGGAACCATCGGGATATTTTACAGGAAAAAACGAAGGCATTTCAATCATAGTTCTCCTGGGTGACTGTCCGCCACCATCTTCCTCTACCGCATTTTCATTAGTACGATTAACGAGCATGTTAATTCCAAAATCAAACCATTCTTTAGGTTTAACATCAAAGGCAAACTTTGCGTTGATCCTTTTCATATAGGAATTCAACATAATCCCCTGACTGTCCGTGAAATTTAAAAAAGCGCCTACCGAGGATTTTTCTCCACCCTGCTGAATACTGATTTGGTGATTTTGAGAGACCGCAGTTCTAGTAGCCTCCTCTTGCCAATTTGTATTGTAAAGCGGCTGTCCATTCGCATCAAATAAGCGCGGATCATTAGTGGTTAGTACAGGTGCAGCTCCCGGTTGATAGTCATTATATTTAGGGGCATTATCATAGCCCGTTTTAATTACTTGCAGTAACTGATTAGAGTCTAAAACATCCATTTGTTTCCTCAATTGACCAAAACTAACATAAGTATCATATGCAACGGTAATTTTATCACTTTTGTTCCCTCTTTTAGTGGTCACTAAAATAACTCCGTTAGCTCCTCTAGCGCCATAAATAGCAGTGGAAGAGGCATCTTTTAATACTTCCATACTTTCAATGTCATTGGGATTTAGAAATTGAAAATCCTGCATAGCAACTCCATCAACTACATATAGTGGATTTGAAGAAGAGTTAATGGTACCCACCCCTCTAATCACTACTCTATTACTCCCTGAAGGCGAGCCAGAATTAGTGTAAACATTTACTCCGGATACTTTTCCCCTCATACTTTCAAGCGCATTAAAAGAGGGATTTTCGAGGATTTCTTTGGATGTAATTTTACTTATGGCGCCAGTAACGTCGGATTTACGCTGTACACCATAACCCACTACTACAACTTCATCTAATTCCTGAGCGTCTTCAGATAGCACAATATTAATGATAGTTAATTGACCTACCCGGCGAATACTGGTAACAAATCCCAAAGAAGAAAATTCGAGTTCTGAAGATTCATTTGGCACAGCTATGCTAAATTTACCCTCTAAATCAGTAATTGTAGCTATTGATGTGCCCTTTACAACTACATTAACTCCTGGTAAAGTATTGTTTTTAGTGTCTAGTACTTCGCCTGTTATTTGGATATTTTGTCCAAAGGAAGTCATTGAAAAAAGAAAGATAAATGCGCTACATACACATGTGAAACGCAATTTGAATAGTCTGTGGAAATCAGACTGTTTTTTATGTATATTCATATAATAAAAAATTATTTAGTTTAAGATTTTTTGTTAATTAAAAATTTTTTTTTGCATAGGCACTTAAGTTTTTATTTGATACATTTTTATGGCATCTGGACATTTAAAAATCATTTTTTATTCTCAAATTTTTAATCTCTTTATCTTAATTATCACCTGTTTCAATGTCTATTTTTTTTACAAAAACGGAAAGATAAATATGATAAGCACAGCACAGTATTAAGACTATTAAAGCTCCTGCCTGAAGGTTCAAATTATCGGATGATAAGCCCATCAACCAGGGAAATAATGCACCTCCAGAAACCCCCATAATCAATAAGGCGGATATGTCATTGGATTTATCTGGTAAATTTTGCAAGGCATAGGAAAAAACGATAGAGAAAATATTAGAAACTGATAAACCCACCAAGGCTAAAAACAAGTACAGAATGTTTACAGTATCAGCAAAAATCAATGCAAGTAAAGAGCCCATAGCGATAAAAGTACTACTGATATAAAATTTTCTAACTGAAACATAAGACAGTAATATACTCCCCATAAAAGAACCGACAGTACGAAATATGAAATAGACACTAATCGCGTAAACCGAGTTCAGGGAAGTCATTCCAAGAATACGTTCTTCCATTAGTTTTGGCGCTATTGTATTAATTCCGACATCAATGCCAACGACTGTAAAAATTCCAATAAACAATTTTAATACCGTTGGATTTTTTAGCAATGATAAAGAGGATTTGAAGGAGGAAGAGTGAATGGTCTGATTTTCGATGATGGGTGTAGCCAATAACCAAAAGGAGGATGCCAAAGTAGCTATCAGATAAACTGGAAAAATAAGCGTCCAATCCCCAAATTCTTTGGCGGCATAGGCGGCAATTATCGGTCCCATGAAAGACGATATCGCTTTTACAAATTGGCCTGCAGAAAGACTAGCAGTTAATTTATTGTTTTGTACCACATTAGACAAAAGCGGATTTAGGGAAACCTGAATAATAGTATTACCTATTCCTAATAATGCAAAAGTTATTAAAATGATTGTAAAGTTATAGGCAATTAATGGTAATGAAAAAGCGATTATGTGGACGATCATGCTTAAAAGAACCGTCTTCTTTCTTCCGATGCGATTCATTAATAAACCCACGGGAATAGAAAAAATTAAAAACCAAAGGAATACCACCATAGGCAATGTTCCTGCCATGGAATCACTCAAATTAAAATCATGTTTAATGTTGTTTGTGGCTGTACCAACAAGATCCACAAAACCAACAATAAAGAAACCAAATAGAACGGGAAGTATTTTTTGTAAATTATGGTTGTTATTTTCCATTTGTATTTTTTTAAATTTAAAAAATTAAATTCTTGGTATTAACTATCATGTTTTTGACAGTATTTTATTATTTGTAAGCTTTTCTTCCTTTTTATTTAACTGTTCTAAAGCAAAGGCATAAGCACCCAATGAAATGGCTTTCGCCGCTCCGAGTTTTGATATTGCGATTCCAATTTTTTTAGATTGATTGTAACGTACTTGGTTTTTAGAGAAGGGTACATTGATGAGGTTTGATTTTTCTTTTAGAAATTCAACATAAGCTGAAGAATCGGACAAATCATAGACCTCCATTTGTAAACCAGGATAGTAATTTTTATCAAAGGTTCCAACAGTAGAATTAAGTTCTTTTAAAATAGCAGGGAAAATGTATTTTTCAGCACCTGATAATCCGCCGCCAATTACGACTAAGCCATCCATTACATTAATAATTCGAGAAATTACATCACCCACAGCTTCCCCAAGTTCTGCAAAGCTTTTAATTGCTGCTTCTTTATCTCCGGGCTTTATTCCTTCGGCAATTTCAAAAATATCTTTTGGTGATTTTTCAGAATTATCTTTTGCGCTTTCCGCATATACTCTTTGTACTGCTCGAATACTGACACTTTCTTCGGCTATTATATTTGGAAATTTTTTATTAGGCAATAACCACACATCACCACCGCACTCATTGTCACCAATATTTAGATTATTATTAATTACTATACCCGCTCCAAATCCAGTACCTATGGTAATTCCTAAAAGGTTTTTATATTGTTTGGTATTACCTCCATTTTTTAAATTGTTATTAACTTCTGGCAGCAGGCCGGCTAAAGCTTCGCCATAAGCAAATAGATTTCCATCATTATTTATAAAAACCGGGATGTCAAAATTTTCTCTTAAAAAATCGCCTAATGCTACGCCACCACGAAAAGAGGGAAAGTTAGGAAGGTCTCCAATGATGCCATTTTTATAGTCAGCTGGTCCAGGAAAGGCAAAGCTAATAGCTACGGGATCAGCTTTTAATTCTTTTTTTATAATACAAAATCCTTCTTTAATTGTATTTAGACATTTTTCCAAATTGTCTGCATTGGAAGGAAAGACTACAGGACTTACAATTTCCTGATTTCCTTTAATTGCCGAGAAAACGAAATTTGTACCTCCTGCATCAAGTGTCATCACAATTCGATTATCGTTTGTATACATTTTTATTATTTTAAATATTAAATTCTTACATATGCTTTAATAGTAGCGCATTGTTGACCAATAGCGGTTCCAAAAGGAGTAATTGTGTAATTTTCGACAGAAGCGGGAACAATAAATGTTTCGGCGTAGTGTACGTGAAAAGGCTCGAATTTTCCGTCTGGACTTTCCACGACGACTTCATCTCCTGTTATTAAATTAATCAGGTTTACGCTATTGTTCGTTTTATGCGTTACTTTTTCAGTAAACCAATGACGACGACTTTCAATAAATTCATTAGGATGAAGTCCCGTTGATTCTTCTTTCCAAGCTTTGCCTTCTGCAATTGGAGTAATCGTGTTTACCATATTTTTATATACATAATCCGTTTGGTATTCCCAGTTAATCACTTCTTTCCCTCTTTCAATATTGATAGGTCTGGGTTTATTATCTAATCCAAGACGCTGCCAATCCCATAGTTTGAAAGTAAACAGACTCGGAGTAGCGCTTATTTCTAGAACCAGCGTATTCGCTCCAGAACAATGTACTGTTCCCGCAGGCAGGAGGAAATGATCGTGTTTTTTTGCAGGTATTTTATTAATGTATTTGTCGGTGTCAAAGATAATTTTGCCCTGTTCAGCCTCATGGAGATCATTAATCATATTTTCTTTATCAATCCCAGTTTGAAGACCGAGATATACAAAGGCATCTTCTTTCGCATCCAAGATGTAATAGCTCTCATCCTGCGTGTATTGTATTCCGAAATTATCGCGAATAAATTGAGTTGTAGGATGTACTTGTAAGCTAAGATTTCCGCCTCCCATAGTATCTAAAAGATCAAAGCGAATGGGGAATTCGTCTCCAAACCGAGATTTTACAGATTCTCCTAATAATGCGCTACTTTTTAGAAATACTAAATTAATGGAAGGCATTTCAAAACAGTCTCCATTAATATTCAAAAGTAGGCTGTTCTCAGAAGGAACACCATCAAAGCACCAACCATAATTTGGTGTATTCTGATCCAGATCGCACACTTTTTTCATCCATTGACCTCCCCAAGGAGCAGGGTCAAAGAAAGGAACCACCCGAAAAGGTCCTTCGATGGTTTTATGAATTCCATTGAAGAACGTTTCTTTGTCGATCATCTTTGGATTGCTGGCGACGTGCGTGTCTATCCAGTAATCCACCTTGTTAAACAACGATTTTTTATGTTGATCACAAATTATCCAGTCATTAAAATAAGCTCTTTTATATTGTTTGGCAAAGCTTTCCTTGCTGTCATCTGTACCTAAAGCAGGAGCAGATTGTTTGCGAAATCGCAACTGACTTTCCCATCGTGCTAAATCAGCATAAATTAATTTGTCAAACATTTTATCCACCAATTCAGCCCCTGATCCGAAGACAATAATTAGCCCATTAGAGTCTTTAATTGCTTGTCTTGCCTTTTCAAGTTTTATAGGGTCGAAATAATCAATCATTGCTAAATTAGTTCGAAAACCAAATAAACTATCGTTTGTCATAAATCGGGAAGTTATCTTTAAAACTTCTTCTTCCTTTATAAATAAATCGCTAGTATTAATAAAAAGTAGCGGTTTAAAAGTTTCTATTGCTTTTAAAAATTCGGAGGTATTAATTCCAATATAAATATCGAATACCAGTAAAAACCGCTCTTTATTTATTTCCGTTTTCAACTGATCCATAACCTTTTCCCATCCTAGGAATAGTGAGCCTTTCGTTAGTGTAGCAGGAAATTTATCGTAATTGGATTTCATAACTATTTAATTTTTTTGGTATTCCGATCATCTTTTTAAAAGGATATTTGGTTATAATTAGTGATAAGGTTTCCCTGCCTAGACTATTGAAAAAGGAATAGAGTAGGTGCAAAATAAAAAACCACTATTTTTTTTAGAAGAAAACTAACCGTTCTTTTCTTTGAGTAATTGCGGATAATTAATACTTGTTTGTACGATCATTTCTCCAAAAAGTGTATTTGCCCAAGCAAACCATTTGCGGGTGAATTTTGTTGCATCGTCCTTGTGAAAGGATTCATGTATAAAACCGGTATCAGCATGTGTTTTCAATAAAGTATGAATGCATTTTCTAATTTCATCTTCCTCAACGCTGGTTATAGCCCGAAGGATAATGCTCATAGGCCAGATAGTATCTACGCCAGTATGTGGCCCGCCAACTCCTTCCCCAGCTTTTCCTTTATAAAAAAAAGGATTATTATCAGACAATATTAGTTTACGGCTGGCAAGATATAGAGAATCATCTGCCGCAATTGCACCCAAATAAGGGAGTGATAAAATGGATGGAACATTGGCATCGTCCATCATGTGAAAACTGCCAAAGCCATTTACTTCAAAAGCAATAATTTTTCCTAATTTGGGATGATTAATTATTCCTTGTTCTTCCAGACCTTTTTTCACCTGTGATTGTAATTCTTTTGCTTTGGCAACCAAAGATTCATCTTTGATTGCTGTCAGTGAAAACAGTTCCTTTAAATAACCTAAAACTTCAATGGCAAACATATTGCTTGGAATCAAAAAAGGCAATAAAGTACAATCATCACTTGGTCTAAAGGTCGACACGATCAAACCACATGGTTTTACTGGATATCCATAACCACCCAGAGGAACTCCATCGGTAGCCCAAGCTGTTGTTCGTTGAAAACTGTAGGGACCCAAGTTTTCATATCGTTGTTGTTCTTTAAAAGTTTGCAACACTAAGAACATTGCTTCTTTGAAGTCTTTGTCAAATAAACTAGTGTCTCCAGTTTGTTTCCAGTACCCGTGTGCGAGACGAATAGGATAACAGAGGCTGTCAATTTCCCACTTGCGTTCATGAACTCCCGGTTTCATATCCGTAAGATCATTTTTCCATTCACTTATTTGATTCACATCTTTATAAAAGGCGTTGGCATAAGGATCGAGTAAAATACATTTTGTCTGACGATTAATTACTCCTTTAACTAATTCTTTAAGTTTGGGATCCTCTTTGATGTAAGGCAGATAGGGCCAAATTTGTGCAGTACTGTCTCTTAACCACATGGCATCAATATCACCTGTAATTACGTAGGTATCCGGTTTTCCATTTATAATTTCAAAATTAACTGTGGTGTCCAGCGTATTAGGGAAGCAGTTTTCAAATAACCAGGCCAATTCAGGATTAGCTATTTGTTTTTTGACCTTTACTATTGCTGCTTCCACAGCCATACTGGTAAATTTTCTTTCAGATAATGGAGGTCTTTTACTTGTGAAATCTTTAGCTGCAAAAGTAAATGATCCCGCAGGAATTGTTAGTAAACCGGCTGTTAAAAGACTTGTGTTTTGAATAAATTTTCTACGTGACTGCATACTTTTTATTTTGAGGTTGAATACGAATAGGGATAGGATTTTGGATCTGTACCTCTCACTTTATTTGGGGTATTGGTCATGTTGAAATTCAGAATTGCACCATTTTGTATGTCGGAGTGCTTTATAAAATTCTTAGTGTAATTAATATTGTTCCATTTTAAATCAGCAACATATATATTTTCATCAGTATTATTGGGAGCATTAATGATTATATTTTTGCCATTTTCAAGTTCCAAACTTATTTTTTTAAATAGGGGAGCACCCAACACATATTCATCGGTTCCGGGACATACCGGATAAAACCCCATTGCAGAAAAAACGTACCAGGCTGAGGTTTGACCATTATCCTCATCCCCACAATAGCCATCGGGTGTTGGTTTGTATAATTTATTCATTACTTCTCGAGACCAGTATTGGGTTTTCCAAGGCTGGCCAACATAATTGTACAAATAAATAAGATGTTGAATTGGTTGGTTCCCATGTGCATATTGTCCCATATTCATGACTTGCATTTCTCGTATTTCGTGGATTGTTGCTCCGTAATAGCTATCATCAAAAATAGGAGGTAAGCTAAAAACTGCGTTTAGTTGAGAGATGAAGGTTTTTTCTCCACCCATCAAATCAATCAAACCCTGCATGTCATGAAATACACTCCAGCTGTAATGCCAGCTGTTTCCCTCAGTAAAATCACCACCCCATTTGAAAGGATTAAAAGAAGAAGAGAACTTTCCATCCTTACTTTTGCCACTCATCAAATTGAATTCGGGATTAAAAAGTAATTTATAATTCATCATTCGTTTTTCGAACAAATTGATTTCTTTTTTGGGACGTTTTAGTGCTTTAGCAAGCTGCCAAATGGTAAAATCATCATAAGCATATTCTAAAGTTCTAGCAGCACTTTCATTTATACCAACGTCATTTGGCACATAACCTAAAGTATTGTAGTAATTGACGCCTATTCTTCCCACTGCATTTAAGGGACCTTCATTATTTGCACCGTTTACAAGTGCCTCGTACAAGGTTTTGATATCATATCCACGAAGTCCTTTTAAATAAGCATCAGAGACAACAGATGCCGAATTATTACCGACCATTACATCTCTAAATCCAGGACTAGACCATTCCGGAAGAAAGCCTCCTTCTTTATAAGCATTTATTAGACCTTCTTGCATTTCCTTATTAATAGAAGGATAAACTAAATTTAATAAAGGATATAAAGCCCGAAAAGTATCCCAAAATCCAGTGCCGGCAAACATGGCACCTGCTAAAACTTTTCCATTATAGGGACTGTAATGCACTATTTTTCCGGCGGCATTAATTTCATATTGTTTCTGTGGAAAACAAACGGTTCGGTATAAACTTGAATAAAACGTTTTAGTTTGTTCTACTGTTCCACCTTCGGCTTTGACTTTCCCGAGGACTTTATTCCATTCTTTTTTGGATTCTTTTTTGGTTTGTTCGAAAGTGGCTGTACCTAATTCACTTTTCATGTTGAGTTCCGCCTGCTCGATGCTGATAAAGGAAGAAGCTACTTTAATATTAATTTTTTCTCCCTTTTTAGTTGAGAAACCAACTATCGCACCAGTATGATTAGATAAGGACTCTAATTTGTTTTTGTCTAATTTTTGATTCTCCCAGGTATATTTATCAGAAAAAGGTTTGTCAAAGATTAATACAAAATAATTTTTAAAATTATCAGGAACCCCACCACTATTGCGAGTCGTATATCCAATTATTTTATTCTCAGAAGGAATAATTTTCACATAAGATCCCTTGTCGAAAGCATCAAGAATAATATAAGATTTATCATTTTCCGGAAATGTAATTTGAAAGTGAGCAGCTCTTTCGGTAGCGGTTATTTCTGTAGTCACATCATAGTCCGCGAGGTATACGCTATAATAATAGGGAGTAGAGATTTCGGCCTTGTGGCTAAACCAGCTTGCTCTTTCATCTTCTAAAAAAGCCAATTTGCCGGTTACCGGCATGATAGAAAATTGTCCATAATCGTTCATCCAAGGAGATGGCTGATGGGTTTGTTTGAAACCTCTGATTTTTTCAGCGGTGTAAGTGTACATCCATCCGTCTCCCATTTTACCGGTTTGCGGAGTCCAGAAGTTCATTCCCCAAGGCCGAGCAATGGCAGGATACGTGTTTCCATTAGAAAGACTGTGGGATGACTGGGTACCCATTAAAGGGTTGACATAGTCAACAGGATCAAAAATATCTGTCTGAGCTTTTGATGTAAAAAAAACGAAAATTAGACATAAAAAAATAAAGTGTTTCTTTCTCATGGTAGTTCTTTTAGTACTATTTAAATTATTATTGGTCGTTCTGTAATTATTGCATTAATTCAATTAAAATTTGAAATACATTGAATCTTTTATCTTCATTTATCCTTTTTTGTGGGGAAGACTTTGTATTTATTAACAGGAATTAAAATTGCTAAGGGTATGTATTTTCTTTTACTGGAGATTATTAGGATCAAACCTTTACTAAAACGTTTTAGTAAATTAAATAAAAAAACACTCTACTTTTAAACTTATTAATTACCAGAAAATATAGACTCTCTAATAATTAATTTTCCTTTTTGCATTATTTTTTGCACCTCAAACTCCTTCTCATTAGTAATTTGATCCATCAGAATTTCAACTACTTTTATTGCTAAACTTTCTATAGGTTGCTCAATTACGGATACAGTAGGAGAGTGTAATCTAAAACTTGCATGATCATCAAAACTAATAATAGAAATATCACTAGGCAACATATAACCCATTTGCTTGAAAACCTGAAGACCTGCTAGTCCCATATAATTTGCAGAGAAAATAACAGCATCAATCTCTGGATTTTTTTTAAAGAAAGAAACAAGTTCTTCAATTCTTTGTTGTTCTGTGCTTTGAAAAGGGAGGTGTAAAACAAGAGTTTCCTTGTAAATCGCTGCTTTTTTTAAAGCATCCTTATATCCTTTTTCCCTAAGTTGCATTTGAATCATTCCAGAGGTATTATTTACCAATGCTATGTTTTTAAATCCTTTACTAATTAATAAATTTGTAGCTTCAGATGCTGCTTCATAATTATCCATAACTACGTAGCTCACATTTTTGTGAGGAAAATATCTGTCAATCAACACTACAGGCTTATTTAGCTGGATTAAATAATCGATGTTTTTTTCGGAGCCGGCAGTTGGGGTGATAATAAATCCATCTACATTTGCCTGCAGCAGGCTTTGGATTAATTCATTTGTTCGTACATCATCATTATTTGTACTACAATAAAAGATTTTGTAACCTAATATTCGAGCCTGATCCTCTATTACTTTAGCAAGTTCAGAAAAAAATTGATTTGAGATATCTTCTACAATGAGTCCAATCGATTTTGTTTTTCCAGTTCTCAAACTACTAGCTATCATATTTGGAATGTATCCTAAGCTTTTCGCAATTTCTTTTACTTTTTCAATCTTAAGTTTGCTTATTGCCATTTGTGGTCCTTTGTTGTTTAAAACAAAAGAAACAGTAGATATAGAAACCTGAGCTTGAATTGCAATATCTTTAATTGTAACTTTTCTCATAATGATAAAAGGCTGTAAATAAATAGTGATTGATGACAAACGTACCATAAAATTTATTACAAAAACGTTTTAGTAAAATTTATTTTTACATTAATCGTTTTTTTTTTATCAAATTATAGAATATTATGCAAATAAAAAAGAAAGCAATGAGAGAAATTTCTAGATCAGAGCAAGAATTTAATGAACTTGCACTTTAATTAAAAAGTAGCTTTATTTTGGCTAATACATTGACATGTCATAAAAAAAATCTAGATGACCAGGGATATCGATGCAAATAATGATTAAATTAATAACCATTTTTGGAACAAACGGACCATTAAAAACTGGTGAGTTTTTCATGTTGTTAGCACCATACATTCGTTAAAAAAAACACGGACTATGGAAGCAAAATAAAAAACATTAGCAAAATTAGAAAAGCAATTAAATTGTATTGTAACGGAAAAGTAAGTTATTCATAAGTAAGTACTTATCTCTTTCTAGGAATAGGCTAAAGAAGTATGTTTTTTTATTTGAAGTGCTAGGATTAAGTTTTGAAGCAATTAATGAAATCTTGGCTGATTAAGCCGAACATTACCAAACTACAATCTTGCCTGCCAGGGCTTATAAACCTCGAGATAAATCATTGGTTAAAGGAGCTTTCAAGATATTGTACCGAAGGATTTATGTACATCTAAAAGAAACTAAATTCTTTTCTCTAAAAGAATTAAATCAGCAGATGTGGGATTTATTAGATGCCCATGATAGTCAAAAACTAACGGGGCGTCCTTACTCTCGTTTAGAATTATTTTAAAAAGACGAGCAACAAAAACTACTTCCATTACCACAAGAACGTTTTGAAATCAAATACCAATCCTTCAACAGTGATGCAACATGAACATGTTCAATTAAGTCAGTACAAAAATTATTACAGCGTTCCGTATCAATATGTTAAGAAAAAAGCAAAATTATTGTATACCAAATCAACTGTAAAAATCTATTATAAATAACCCGTTGGGTGTAATTAAATTATTTGTGTTTTGATATTATTTATTGGTCTATCAAAAATAAATTTATTGATGAATTGTACCAAAGTTAACGCTGCTATTTTAGCCAAAATTCTTGTTTTAAAACCTTTAAAAGATTTTGCATAATTTCTTCTAATCATAAATTGGTCGCACAATTGAGAAAATAAAGTTTCAATTCTTTTTCTTGATTTTCTATAAATATATGGTTGTTTTTTATACCCTTTTTTTGATTTTTTCTTATTGATGTTTCCAATTTGATATTTGCACTTTCAAATAAGTTTAATTGTTGTGTTGCAGACAAACAACCTCTGTCTCCAAGTAGCGCACAATCAAATAATTGATATTTTTAATCTTTTAACAAATGTACATCGTGAACACTTGCTTTTGTAATATCTATTGACTGAAAAACTCCTGAAATACTACAAATTCCGTGAAGTTTATAACCATAAAACCAAGTGTTTTGCGATGCGCAAAACCTTTGTCAGGAGCAGTGTGAAAGTCATCTTTACATATTTTTATTCTGTTATGTCTAGCCAATTTACAAATCTCAAGTAGCATACTATCAACTATAAAATAGTTTTCAAATTCAATAAATTTTGAATACAAATGTTGTCGATTTCTTCAGTAAAATGGAATAACTTTTTTCTTCTTTTATTGTATTGACTTCGCTCAATTAAATTAGGAATTTCTCCTTTATATAGTTGATTAAAAAATGAATTTTCACTATCAATAGACATATATTCAGAAGTTAAGCTCAATGCAACTATTTCTAAATCAGACATTTTGAGTCTTCTTCCTGCTCGATTTTCTTTATTTAAAACAATGTTAAAAGAAGTAATAACTTCTAAAACTCTAAAATAATTTTTTACTATATTTGACATAGATATTGGGTTGTTTTGCGACATCAAGATATTGAATTTCAGTGTGTTGACCAATGTCTGATCCCTTTATTTTACGTCAAAATAATTACACCTAACGGGTTATAAATACAATCGAATAGCCATTCATCCAAGGAATTGCAAACCTAATTTTTATACCACAACCCTAGAACATTTAGGCAGCACCCATCAATTTCTAGCCCAGTGGAGCGCTGCACGCTTAATTGATTAAGCCAATAGTATTGATGAATTTGTAGGAGAATATATTATGCAGTTAATCGAAAGCAGAAACCATCCTGAGTAGGCTCATAAAAGTTGTTTGGGAATACTAGGCTTTGAGAAAAAGGTAGGTAAAGTGCAATTATTAAATGCCTTTAAACGGCCACTTGATTTAAAATTTACAATTTTAGGACCATTCAAAATATTTTACAAAACAATCTCGATCAAATTGACTTTGAATAAGGACCCGAGCAAGAACAGCCCATTCACGGTAATGTCAAAGGAAAACGATATTATATTTAAATTATAATACAGTAATCATGAATGACCCGAGCGTTAGCGAACAGGCAAAGCAATCCACAGTAACAAAAATGAAACAAATGAAGCTTTACGGCATCCGTAATGAATTTAAAACAGCTGTTGAAATCAGAAAAACCGACCATTATACACTCGATCAGTTTGTATCGATGCTTATTGTGCCGAATGGAATGAAAGGCACAATCGTCGTAGTGCACACAGTATAACCAATGCCCGATTCCTTTAAAAACAAATATTGAAAGTATCAATTTTGAACAAATCCGTAATATGGATTGAAATACCATACTATGCCTAGCAGAATGTGAATTTGAAGAAAAAAATGAAAACATTTTAATCACGGGAAGTACCGGTGTAGGTAAATTTATTTAGGCACACCATTACGTTATCAAGGCTGTATCCAAGGTTTTAAAGTAAGTTATTTAAATACTTCGAAGCTGTTTAATAAATTAAAAATGGCCAAAGCAGATGGTTCTTACCTGCGAAAATTAGCCAAAATAGAACGGCAATATGTTATTATATTGGACTATTATGGACTCCAAGCAGTAGATAGTAATAACCGAATTACCCTTTTAGAGATCATTGAAGACAAGCATAATAATGGTTCTATAAATGTGACATCGCAAATCCCAGTGCAAAGTTGGTACGATTGGAGAAAAAACAATAGCTGATGCCATCTTGGATAGACTCAGAGATCAATACCTTCGACTCGAATTACATGGAGAATCTCTGAGGAAAAAAGAGGAATAAACAAAGAGTAATATTTAAGTACATTTGAATACTAATTGACAGATGAAAAAGAGTAGTTTTTAATGAAAAATGGGGTGCTCACTTTAAATTGGCGTTGGGTGGTCAATATTACTGAAATTCGCAGCTGTAAATCATCTTAACAAATTCAACAATTAAAATCTCTAAATCACATCCTTTTTTGTCATAAGGACAAATATTAAATAAAATACAAATGTGGTTTATGCAATGCTAAAATTGTAATAACTTTTTTGTGATTTAATACTTGAAATTACATAGTTATTAAATATTTTTCAAATCAAACTTCCATCAAAGATTTTCGTGCCACAGTCCTGTAAAGTATTTTTTATTTATTTTTGAAGTTATAAAGTTAGCAATGAACAAGTGTTGTGAAGCTTTTTCTCTCTGTAATAATTATAATCCAATTTTTAATTTTTTTTCTTTGACGGATCGACTCTTGCTCCGAAACGCTTCATCGTTTTAGGTTACATAAAAACTATAACTAATTTTATTTTAGTACCTCAATCCTTCAAGAGAATCGGCGAAAAGCTTTAAATCTTCTAGCAAAAGATTCGAATTTTGTACAATAATGTTCACTTAAAAACCCACTGGATTCAGTGGGTTTTTTGCGTTTAATGATTTTCGTGTTTTTGATTTCTTCTATATTAGAACGACAAAACATTACGTTTTGCTACATTTTCACGAACAAATCACGAACATGAAAATTGAAATTAAACTGATCACTTCTCGAAAAGAATCTCTCGAAGGTTTTCCTTTGGTGGTGGAAATCGCAAAATGTCACTAAAAATGGGTGTTGCAAAAACAAATTATTAATTCTTTGTTTATCAAAACTATAAATTGATGGACAAAGAAGAATATGAAAAGTTAATACAAGATGCTTGTAAAGGAGCTTTTCATTCATTTGGGTAATTCCAACTTCTTCCATAGCTGTTTTAAACTATCTTGATCAAATTGAGGAAACTTACGAGAATGAGGCATACATCTAATGTCAGCAAGAATTTTAATCTCAAAAGAATATAGCATCCCTGAAAAATCAGCTACACTAGACGTTAAGTGTCCTATAGTGTAAGCAGTGTGTTGTTTCTTTTTTCAATCTACACTATTTAAAGTCAAGATGTACTTGTCAATATAAAACTGTTTTTCTTTGGATTTGTATTGCTGAATGTACCGTGGATGCTCCAAAACTTTGATGTTATCAAATAGTTTTTCCTCTTTGTTGAGTTTTTCGATAAAAAGTGCATTTTTCTTTCCAAGTACAAAAACCTCAGAAGTGTCAAGTCCTAAACTAATATGATTTTTAATAGAAAGAACCATAAAATCTTTTACCATCTTAAAAAGTTGTATGTCATCATAATAATTCGCATTTAGCCATTTTCCATCTTTTGCTTGACGAGTAATAGCTAAAGGAAAGGGAGAATTGATATAAAATTGATCATAAAAATGATCGCAACCTCCAAATTCGGTAATCATATCATACATAAAAACAGATGAGATTTCATGCGTATGTGCCGATTGCATTTTGATACCACAAACACTTTCTAATCTTTTTGTATCTGTAAATGGGACGCCTGTTACTCCAGCTCCATGACGGCTCGGATTAATACCAATAATGAATTTTCTGGGCTGAAAATCATTATAATATTTATGATAAAAGCGTTCCATTACCAAGATGGTTTCAGGATTGTCAAGATATGGATTCAGGACCTGAAAACCTTTTGGCAATTTGCCACAATAATGCAGCTCTCGATTGAAATCAATCACTTTATCAGCAAAAGTTTTTGTCATAAAATTTTGTTTCATTGCGATACTTTCATTTAAATTAAAGAACCATTTTAGATAATGATAATTAGTCGTATCTATTTGTTCTTCATATCAAGCGTTATATAAAGAACTTTTATTTAGAGCGGAAACACGCTGAGTACTGTTTTCTTGCTTTAAATTAAACTATTTCTTTAAAAGTAAATACATGCAATATAAAATCAAAGATCTTTATTGCCAAAACAAGTCATTCCACTCTTTGTTATTTATTTCGCGCGAAAATGCTTTTAGATTTACCATAATTTGATTTGGCGGCATGTTATTTCTTATTAAACTAAATATATGTTTCTCTTCAAAGCGTATTAATATTTCCAGATCTTCTTCAATACGACTTAATGATTTTTCAATTTCCATCTTTTTGGTAAAACTTTTTTTTATTCTGCGATGTAGGGTTAAAGCCTTTTTTACTAATTCATTTTCCATTCCCAATATTGGAAAAATATAGTCGTATTCTATCGCAAAATGTGGAGCTAATTCATTGCTGTAATACCAATCTGTGTAATTTTTAATTCTTTTATATGGAATTTTTTGCCTAATTCCTTCACGAATTGCCCAACATAATTCTAATGATTGCTGGTGATCTTTATGTAAAAAAGCAAGTAATTGCTCTAAATTTCTTATAATGTCTTTATTGATTACTGTTTGTTCTAAATTCATTTTTATTTAAAGTAAATCGTATAATATTATAAATCCGGAAAGCTATTGTCGTTTCTATTTCTTTTTGATTTCTTGTGAACAATCTTCTAATAACATGGAGCAACTTAATATAATCAATCCTTTGATGCAATGTTTCTTTGAGGAAATACCATATATAATAGCATCTAACTTTGGGTCGGGGTCCCTAAACTGGTAGGCGTAATCAACCGCAATTTCATTATAATGGATTTTATATTTATGATTTCTAGCATTTATAAAATCTTTTTCAGCAATAAAACTAATGTTGTATCCTTGACATATGAGTCCTTCCAGAGCTTCTGTCAAATTTGTATATGGGTTCATGTTTGGTTAATTTTTCAAATTTACATGTCTTTGAAATTATTCCTGTAATCTCATTTGTATCTAACTTTAAAGATAATCATTTTATCTACATCGTGGATTTAAAGACCTGTAAAGAGGCTCGTATAAGCAAACGTTTGGCTGGTTCGCTTAGTAGAAGAATCTTCCTGTTCAAAGAATTAAGTTTTGTAAAATCGGTAATTTTTCTTCAATATCAGCAATCATCAACAATACAATTTTCGAAAATTCAGCACTCTGTATTGTTTGGGATAAATTGGAATTTTGTTTCACTTTAGGTTTAATTTTTGAAGGAAGTTTTAAAGGTTTTAAAAAGAAATAATGGTAAAGCATAGTATAGTTCTGGTAAGGGTTAGATTTGATTAACTGTATTTCTTCAGAATACATAACCAATCTGTCTTCCAAAAGCTTTTCTATATCTTTAACATGTTTAATTAAATTATGATTTTTAAGATAAAAAACCAATAAAGAAACTAATTGATCCCACAATTGATTTTGTTCTTTAACATCGCTTTTCTCCACAGTTATCAGGCAATTAAAAAAGAGAATTTCAAAATAGCCTTTAGTACTTATTTTTTGAAATTTATTTAATTTTTCTATTTCGCTAAACGCAACACAGAAGAAAGACTGCGGGATATTATAAATTGAGTTTGAATTTGTTAAAACTGTATTCTGAATTATTTGATTGCTTTTATCAAACCATTTTTTTAAAACATACGAATCAAAACTACTATTTGAAAAGGACTCAAGATCTTTAATTATAGAATTAAAAATCAAATGTTGATTCATATTGTCTAAAAAAATCCATTCTTTCTTTTTATTACAATTTTCAATAGTCGTCAATTCAATTATGATTGAGATTATGCCATCATATTGAACAAAAAATATAGTGATAGAGCCTCTGATATTAGATGAAAATAATATTATATCATCTTCATCAGAACTTTCAATGATTAAATCTTTGTCAAGTTGTAGAAGCAAGTCGATTAATATGGAAAACCTCGAGGTTATGTATGACTTTTTTTTTTAATTTTATAATAAATGATATAAAAAAGAATCGATAAAATGCCAATAATATAAATGATCCACATAATATTAAAATTTAAATTTATAATGTAGTTTTTGAAATTAAAAAGGTGACGGCTGGTTTTTTGATACTGTCAAAATAGTACGATTAAAATAAGGAAACAGCGCTACAAGAAGGATTGTGAAAACCAAAAGGATACAAATCATTTCATAATAGTCAATCGCATAGCGAATGTGATTTTGAGTGTCAATAGCATTAATTAAAACTTTATTTGCAGCTTTGGCGGCATATCTAGGTGTTGCTCCATCATTTAGTAAAATTTCTTTATATTTATCTACCGATTGCCAAGTGATTGGGTTTGCATTAGAAATTTTATCCTGAAAAGTATTGAAGTGTTTACTTTTAGAATACAACTCAAAATAGTTCATTAAGCCCACACTTATATAAAAACCGAAGCATCTCATAAATAAACATACACCAGCAGATGTTACTCTTAATTTTTCTGGCACAGATGAAACCATAAATATGATGGAAGGGGTCATTAAAGTTCCCGTTCCTAGTCCTTGAATCAGTAAGGGAATATAAAAATTATTCTCATTGGCTTGTGTGGTAAAAAGGAAAATCATCCATGCGTGATAAAACAATAATATGCAGAATCCGTAAATCCATAACAGACGTATGGGACGATGCTGCAATACAAAAACTGCTGAAATTATGACTCCAATTACAATTCCCAAAATATTGATTAAAGTGATGTTACCTACATGAATTGGATCAAGTTTTAAGACTGTTAAAAAATAAGTTGTGGTAATGGAAAACGCAAAACGACAGACATAAAAGATAGCAATTATTAATGCCCCCACTTTAAAATTTCTATATTTAAAAACCTCTAAATCAAAATAAGGGCGCTTTAATCTGGACTGTCGCAGAATAAAAAGACTGCCAAAGATGGCTATGAAAATGACACTCCAATAGATGCGGCTATCTTCGATCCAATAATATTCCTGTCCATAAACCATTATGTAGCCAATTAAACAAAGTGAAATGGCATAGTATAAAAAACTTGCCCAATCTAACTGATACAAAGGAAATTTTACATCCAGCCTAACGTTATTCATGAATAACATCAAGAATACAAGACTCGGTAAGTAAGAGAACATAGCGCATTTATAGACAATATTGAAATCAACGGAATCAATAATTTGTGCTGTAATAAAATTGTTAAATGGAATCATGCAGACCAACATTCCGAAAAAAATGGAATAGCCAATAACTCTGGCTCTTTCCGTTTTCAAGCGAGCATAAATTAGTGACAATGATAAATTTACCGTCATCGTAAATGCCATTCCTTGGATAAATCGGAACACAAATAAAATTCCTATCTCTTTTGTACTGTAGCAGATGTAAGAACTAACAATTTGAATTATTGTAATTACAATAAAATATTCCTTTGCTGCCAAATATTTAAAAAAACGTCTTTCCAAGGAAAAGAAAGCAACATAACCTGCATAAAATAAGGCAACTGAAAAATAAATGTCGTAGGTTTCGCCTCCTGTATTTCCGGCCGCTGCATTGATATTGGCCATTGGAAGAAAAAATAATACTAAGCTGGGAAGCAATACAGTAAACAGTGTTATTTTAATTAGCCACTCCGGAACCCATTCTTTAAATAAAAATCCTTTTGGAAGCATTTTAGCTTTGTTTTTTAGCAATGGAAACATTGACATTCATTCCAGCCTTTAATAAATCGGCTTCATTTTTTGAACTCGTAACTCTGATTCTAACTGGAACACGCTGCACAATTTTTACGTAATTCCCAGTTGAATTATCCGGCGGAAGCAATGAAAAACTAGAACCTGTTGCGGGTGAAAAGGAAATAATTACACCTTTAAAAGTTTTATCGGGATAAGCATCAGCAATAAAACGAGCTGTATCACCTAGTTTCATCGAGCCTATTTGTGTCTCTTTATAATTGGCAACAACCCATTTGTCTGTTTCTCCATTTATTATATAAGCCAAGACTTGTCCTACATCAATCATTTGCCCTTTTTCAATCGTTCTTCTACCCATAAAACCATCGTAAGATGCCGTAACTGCAGTGTACGTAACATCTAATTTGTGGCGATCCAACAATGCTTCAAGTCTTTTTATCTCTGCTTTGACAACTGCCTCCTGTGCTTTTGCATCATTAATTTCAGATAACGATGCTTGATATTTATCATTAGTTGCTTGTGTTTGTGCTACAGCAATATTGTAAGCTGCCTCAATCGTTTCTAATTTTTGCGGTGTTGCTGATTCCGCCTGAACTAATTTTTTATATCGGCTATAATCCAGATCTTGTTTTCTTAATTCGGCTTTGGCTACATTAATTTTAGATAAATTTACTTTAGCCGTTTTGTTAAGTGTCATGACTTTGCTTTGCCAAACTTCTAACTGTGCTTTTGCATTCAGCACGGAAGCTTCGGTTTGTGCTTGTTGAATTACATATTCTCTTCGGTCTATAATTAATAAAGTATCTCCTTTTTTAACAGCCTCATTTTCTTCAAATTTAATAGCAGTAATAAATCCTCCTGCTCTGGAAATTACAGGATTTATATATTCCTGAACCTGAGCATCGTTTGTTTTTTCGTTTTTATAGATATCCCATAACGAAATGATACCCCAAATAATTAAAATAATGGTTATCATTATTGCAATCCAACCCGTGATTTTGGTTATTAATTTATCGGTAACGGTGTACGTATTTCTGTTTTTCATTTTTATAGTGTTCCTAAAACGTTTTGAAGTTGATAGTATTGAATTTGTGCTGCTATTTTTATTGAGGCAAAATCAAATTGACTCTGCAGTAATTGAATATCTGCATCTAATAAATCGGTAATAAGTGCCGCTTGATTAAAGTAGTTTTGTTTTACAATTCTTGCGTTTTCTTCTGATTGCGCAACATCATTTTTAGCAACATCAATTTTAATGAGTGCTTCTTTAAAGCGTAAATAATTTTCATATACCTGTTGTCTTATTTTATCATCAATATTGTGATGTTCTACTTCTTCTTTCTCTAAATTCAACTGTGCAGTTCTCACTTTTGGCTTGTTTATATAAAGCTCCGAAAGAGGTATCGACGCTCTTACTCCAAAAATTCCAAGAGTATAATTGCTAGGTGAATAAGGGTATAAAAATATCTGTGGATTTGCCAAATAAAAATCGCCATACATTCCAACTTTTGGTTTGACATTGGCTTTAATACTTTTAAGTTCTATTTTTCTTAAATCGACTGTCTTTTCTGAAATATGATAATCGTATGATTTTTTTTTTGCTATTTCTAAATAAGACTCATAAGACTGTAATTCAAATAGCGCGGGATCTAATTCTTCGTAAGGAGTTACAATTTGCTGATCTGGCAAGCCAATTAAAATATTCAATTTTTGATTGGCAATTGCAATATCGTTGTCAATTTTAACCAGCATCATTTTTTGATTTGATAATTTTAGTTCGACTCGCAAAACATCGCTTTTTAAAATCACGCCATTTTTATAGAGAGCCTTAATTTCAAGTAATTGTTTTTGCTGATTAGCAATATCTTTTGTCATTAATTCTTTAAAAACATGACTTCGTTGTAGATTCAAATAGTACGAAGCTCCCTGTAGCTTTATTTCAGAAACAGTCATGTCCAGTTGTACTTTTGCAATATCAAATAGTGTTTTTTTCTTATCTATTTTTAAGTTTAATTTTCCTCCATTATAAATATTCAGATACATATCAGTACTTACTTTATACAACCAGTGAATCACTTCATGCTGAGTTGGCTTACTGAAAAGACCATTTTCATACACGGGAATGTTGGTAGCATATTCATAATTGCCTTTTAAACTAATTTCAGGAAGGCGTTCAATTTTGCTTTCTAAAATTTCTTCTTTGGCTATGTTTTTTTCTATACTGTTCAAGTGAATTTTCTTGCTGTACTGGACAGCATTTGTCCACATTTCATTAATAGATAATGGTGTTGGTGTTTGGTTTTGAAGTAAATTATTCTGTGAAAAAAGAAATGTGGAATTTAATATTAAGAAGAAGAAAATCAGTTTTTTTGATGTATCGACAGGCATTATCATTGTTTATTTAAGATTGCAAATATATAGACCAAAAAGTCTTTGCTATTTATGTAAAATAGCCTATAATTTATTGATTCCGGCCAATTTTGTTAGGACTTTTTTTTTGATTTAAAAGTTGCGTTATTTTTGTCTGCATGAGTATATGTCTCTAAATCTATTCTATTGCTGACAGCATTTTGTATATTTGATAAAACACCCAGAATAAATAATTAGTTCATGAGTCTAATAGCTTCTTTGCCCGATATTGATAACCTAGAATCTTCCGTTTTTGTAATGCACGAACGTTTTGAAAAATTCATTCCATATCATAGCCACACGAAGGGACAATTATCATATGTAGAAGGTGGTTTGGCTTACCTGCAGATTAATGATAAACATTATGTAATTCCTGCTAGGCATTACTTTTGGGTGCCGCAAGGGTTAACACATATTTTAAAAATTGGACATTCAGGCACTGTTTTACGCTCCTTATTTTTTTATACCCATGACGATGACAAACATTCTTTTTATTCAGAGGTCGGAATTTATCCTATTAACGATCTGTTAATGGAAATGATAAAATATTCGGAAACATGGGATGGTCATATCTTACCAGACGAAAGCCGGTATAAGTTTTTGTCAGTTATAAAAGATATTTTACCTGAAATCAGCGATAAAAGACTTCCTATTGCATTACCATTTACTGACCATGAGCGTATGAAACCTATTTTATCATGGATTGAAAATAATATAGCTGATACCCATACGCTGCATAGTATTGGCAGTCGATTTGGTTTAAGCGAAAGGTCATTGTCACGTCTTTTTCAATCTACATTAAATACATCCTTTTTGCAGTATCTGAAATTATTGCGGATGGTTAAGGCAATTGAATTAATGTTACAAACAGATTTATCAATGAGCGAAATTGGATATGCCGTAGGATATGGTAGTTTGTCTGCTTTTAGCAATACTTTTTATCAGTTAACTAATTTTAGACCTTCGGATTTTAAAAAGAATTTTTAACAACTTTATGGTTTGCGAAAAAAGGAATGAAATAGTTATAAAAAGTTTTTATGATTGGAAAGTAGAGGATGGAACCTCGAATCTTACTAGAAACCGCGGTCGTTACTATACCGATCAAAAAAGCCAGAAAATAAAAACAATATTGAAAACAAACAAAAAAAATAAACTTTGTTATCTCGAACCTTTCGAGAATGTTTTTTAGCAAGTTTACTTCTGCCTTCACTTAAAACGATACTAGATAGTACCGTTTTTTTATTTCATGAAATTTCCTTTATTTGTTCTATTTTTATAAAAAATAATACTTATGATTTATTCTTTTAAATCTTTTATGCTTCTTTGCGCTGTTTTCTGGTTAGCTTCTTGTAAATCGCAAATTAACGTTTTTGCCGCTCAAAAAAATAATAGTTCAATTGTCAGTGATACTACCTTTGTAAATTTAAAAGACTATAGTCAGGAGTTTGTCTATGATATGAAGTATGCCACGGAGGATAATTTTTTAAAAGCAAAAGTCTATGATTGTGCGGAATGTTTTTTACGTCTAAAAACCATTACAGCACTTGTTGAAGCGAATAAAAAATTCATGAAAAAAGGCTATAAAATCAAAATTTTTGATTGTTACCGCCCTTTGGACATTCAGAAAAAAATGTGGAAAATCGTATCAAACCCAAAATATGTGGCAAATCCTGCCAAAGGTTCTATCCATAATAGAGGTGGAGCTGTGGATATCACTTTAGTTGACAACAAAGGTAAAGAACTAGATATGGGCACTTCCTTCGATTTTTTCGGGATTAAAGCGAGCCACAATTTTCCTGATGTTTCAGCTGAAGTGAAACAAAATAGAATTGTATTAAAGACAATTATGATAAGTAGCGGTTTCAATTCTTTCGATTCAGAATGGTGGCACTACAATTTGAAATCAGGTTTGAATGATAAGGTTTCCAATGCTAAATGGAACTGTAAATAGTCACTTATTCAATACATCCTAAGTAATCCATAAAGTAGGTTTCCGGATTGTAGATTTCATTCGTTAATTCGGATTTAAACTCCTTTTTGAAAACGTAATCTTCGGTATCTGTCAAATATTTAATGCGCATCATTGACACAGGCGAGCTTTTTAATTCCTCAAAACTATCTTTCATAAACATAAAAATACCGGAATTAACTCTATTGTCAAATCCTTTATCGTCGCGTATCATGGTGCCACAATTTTCTTGATCGATATGTATCAGCGTGATTATTTTTCCATTATTTAACTGTAAAAATATTTTTGAATTTTTATCAAAACAATTCGCTTTCAAAAAGTCTTTGCTTTTTTGGATGAGCTGTACGTTTAGTGTTGGTAATCCATCTGTTAACGCTAAAGAATAAAAAATATAACTGGAATTTCCGGCAAAATTTTTCTCGCTAATCAGGTATTCTTTTGTCGATTTGTAAGTACCTAAAGAATCGGTAACATTTGCGCTATAATCACATGGTTTTTGAGCAAATGTAGTCAGGCTGAAGAACAATAAAGTTAGTGTAATAATGTATTTCATTTTTATGATATTTTGTTGCAAATTAAAACTATTTTATGGTTGTTTTCATCAGTTGTGAAAAAACAATATACATTTCCGCCATCTTTAATTTTCCATTTTTTTCGAATGGTTTCTACACTGTTAGGAAAATTACGTGTTGTTATATTCGCCTGACTTTTTTCTAAATAGCTTTTCATTTCCGTTTTGTTATATTGAAAGCTGTTCAGAATTTCAAAAACGCGTCCTGCGAACGGTATTAAAGTCGAGGAAGTATATAAATGAGAATGTTTGTGCAGTTTATTTAGATTGTAAAAGGAACCTACTTCATCAAACCCACCGGATTTCATAATAGCACTATTGGGTTCGTATAAATACTTTTGAGGCACACTAAAGTTTGGTAATGTAGAATCTTCGTTTAAGATAAAATCAAATGATTCTGTTTTATCCTTTAGAATATTACTAGTTTTAATGCTTATAGGGCCAGAATATCCTTTGTGTAATTCCCATAATAATTCTTTTACTTCATTCTCTAAGGCGATGATATGTATCGTTTTTACGTGTTTTAATTCAGCTAAACCCGCTGAGATATCCAGAATTGGCGCTGTTTTTATTAGAACTGCATGCGAGTTGGTAAAATAAAAATCAAGATTTTCAGGAACATTTGGTAAACAGTCTTTCAACATAAATACTTTGCCTTTAGCTTCATTTCTTCGGGAAGGATCAATGTAAATCCAGTCCCACTTTGTATTTAGAGAAGACAAAGTAACTAAGCTGTCTCCGGTATAACAGCGTACATTAGAAATGTTTAACTGTTCAAAATTGTGTTTTACCAGATTTGACAGCTCTGGATTGATTTCACAATGGGCAACATTTTTTATTTTCTTTGCAAAATAATAATCATCAACTCCAAAACCTCCCGTTAAATCGATTAAAGATTCGCCGCATATAATGGAAGCTTTAAACGCAGCCGTTTTTTCAGAGGAGGTTTGTTCTATTGAAATTTTGCTGGGATAAATAATATTTTTGGTATAAAACCAATTAGGTAATTTGTCTTTAGATTTTGTTTTAGCTTCTATTTGGTTCAATAAAGAAATCCACTCCAGATCAGGAAAGGGATTCTTTTGCAATGCTAACTTCGAAATGCTTTTGCCAATATTAGCATTGATAAACGCCTGTATTTCGGCCTTTAAAATTCTTAAATCCAAAATTAAATATCTTTAGTTAATAGTTGAATGATTTTGTTTTCAGGAAAGAATTCTTTTCCAATCACTTTTATTATGGTGTACAAAGGAACCGCTGCAATCATTCCTAAGATTCCAAAAAGGAAACCTGCCATTAAGATTACAAGAAATATTTCTAAGGGATGCGAGCTGACGCTTTTGGAAAAGATCATAGGTTGCGATAGATTATTATCAATTATTTGAACAATCCAAAAACCGATTAAAACATAAATAGTTGTAGGTAAAATTTCAGATTGGAAATCACTTCCAAAATTACTCATCATAGTTAAAATTGCGGCTAAAAATGAGGCAATCAACGGACCAATATATGGAATGATGTTCAGTACCGCACATAAAAAAGCGATAACAATAGCATTTGGAACGCCAAAAATAATTAGAACGATGAAGTATAAAAGGAATACAATAAATAATTGAAGCAGTAAACCAATAAAATACCGCGACAATAAATAATTTATTTTTTCCATTGAATGCAAAATTTGATCCTCATGACCGTCTGGAATTAATTTTTTTGCTCCTAAAACGAACATTGATCTATCTTTTAAAAAGAAAAAAGTAATGAATAGCACTGAACCTAATCCCATTCCAAAACTACTGATTGTTCCTAAAATTGCATTTAAAAAATTAGGGATAATATTGAAATTTATTTTGGAGGTAATATTTGCTTCTTTTAAAACTTGTGCGGAATCGATGTAGTGGTTGTCTAAAAACAATGTGATTTGATTGATTAGTTGTACTATGCTTTTTTCAATTTCAGCAGTGTTTAGAAGCGACAGGTTTTGTCCCTGAGACAAAATTAAAGGGATAAACATCATTATAAAACCGAATATGATTAGTATAAAAATAAACAAAGTTGTTATTGTTGCAAAAATATGATTGAACTTCAATCGCTTTGTAAAAAAGTCTAAAATTGGATTTCCAATTAATGTAAGTATAAAAGCTACAACTAAATAAATTAGTACAGATTGAATTTTATAGAAGAAGAATAAAATTAAACCAACGAAAACCGTTGTTAATAGTGCTCTTATAATGCCATTTGCAATGGTTTTAGATGTAATCATATCTCTATTTTAGGATATAAAGATAAAAAAAAACTCGCTACTAAGTAGCGAGTTTTAAAATCTAAAAAATGTCTAGTCCTGAAATAGCGATACACAAAAAAGATCGTGATGGAAGAGCATTCAAATTATGGTAAACGTAGTCAGCGAGATTACAGTATGTCTTTAAAACTTCAAATCGTTAGTGAGATTGAAAGAGGAGTCCTGACCATTACTCAGGCCAGAAAACAATACGGTATTCAAGCTCGTTCAACAGTAGTTCAATGGTTAAGAAAATTTGGTAACTTTGATTGGGAAAACCAAACTCCTTCAACTATGCCTAAGACACCCGAACAAAAGATTATGGAGCTTGAAGCTAAAGTAAAACTATTGGAGAAACAGAAGTCTTTCTTGGAACAACAAGCTTATGTAGCGGACAAGAAAGCAATTATTTTCGATATGATGATTGATATTGCCGAGAAAGAATATCAAATCGATATACGAAAAAACGCTCCACCCGAACAATCGACCATTTTAGACAAAAAGAACAGCAAACACTAGTTTTTGCCTGTTATTTGTTCGGGGTAAACAGACAGTTTTATTATCGAAAAATTAAAAAAAAATCAGTAAACAAAGTAAAGCGGAACAAGTAGTTTCTATGGTAATTGAAATTAATGCCTAGGTTAAGAACTAGGAAGTAATCTATCTTTTATGTTATATTTTTTGATACTCTTTAAAATGTTTTTAATTCTATAAAAGCAATGATTCAAACTTCTTACCGCGCAGTAATGAAACTATTTAGAATGCTAAATATCCGCTAAAAAAACTTTCCGTCTTATTTTGCTGAATAATTGATAAATATTGTATATCTGGATTTTATCAATATCAAATCTCTTTTACCATTGTTAAGATCGATCGGTATTCCTCTTTCATTGCCGGGTAATCCAGGTAATTTTTATCTGTTTGTATAAATCCTTGTTTTTCATAAAAATATTTGGCCAGGCTGTTTTCCATAACTTTAAGCCACAAGACTGGGCGGTGCTGTTTTCTAGACAGAGAGATTATAAATTCCATGATGATATTTCCAATTCCTTTTCCGGTATAACCTTTAAGAAGGTAAAGTTTATCTATTTCTGTACAATACGATGCAGGATAGGAGTCTAACGTACTGGTATTTAGTTTAATATATCCTATTGTCTTGCGTATATCATATACCAAAAAGTAAAAAGTATTGGACTGTGAAAGTTCTTTCGTAAAATTTTCTTTTTTATAAAATTCATCAAGATACCAAGTTCCTTTATCCATCCATAGATATGGATAAGTATCGTTATAGCTTTGTATGGCAGTTTCAAACAATAAATCAAGCTGGTCCTTCTGGCATTCTTTAATAGTAATCATTTGTTGTTTTTATGTTGAGTAGGTTATTAGGGAGTAAATTTATAACATTATTAATTGTTGTAAGTCCAAAAAGCATCCAATAAATAAAAAGTAAAATAAAATAAACAGTACAAATAGTAATGTTGTAAACGTCAGGTATATGGTTGATAATTTTGATACTGCTGTTGCCTTTTATACAAAATATCTTGGTTTCTCTCTCTTTTAACAATTAGTGCACTTGCTTTTGCAGACGTTTTTAAAGGAAACTTACGACTATTACTTAGTGGAAGAAGAAGTTCAGTTGTTAGGTCTATTGGTAGTCTGCCTTTTCCAAGCGGATGGAATCGTATTGAACTTATTTTTGAAGATATAAATGCCGAAATTGATAAACTTCAACAACAAGCGCTTCATTTTCGTAATGATATTATTACCGGATCGGATGATTCTCAAATCTTACTAATTAACCCTTCTGGAAATCTTATTGAACTATTGCAACCGGCACATAAGTAAAAATACGACAAAGAAAATTTTGAAAACAGTCGTGAGTTTTAAAAGAATAACTCGACTATATAAGTATGGCGATCACACTAACATTATAAAACAAAAAAACGCAACCTAGCCATTTCTGTTGTGGTTTTCTATGTTTTTTTGTTTTCAATTTCACTTTTAGTGGTGTTTTGAATAGTAAACTTTCCACAGGATTAATTCCGTTGATCCCAGAAGGGGAAACCTTTTAGCGCGGGATTGAAAACAAAAAACCCGAAACTAGGGTGTTTTTATGAAATGTTGGACTATTTGATTTACAAATGGTGGGAACAATTAATCCGCTGATGAAAGTCAGAAATGTTAAAAAAGAACCGCAGGATCGCAGATTTGGTAAGAATCTGCGGATCTGCGATTATTAGATTTTAGAAACTGGAAACAATCAGCTGATTTCGAAACAAAAAAGCGTGCAACTTTTATTTAGAGTATAATCGCTTTCTGTTTCCTGAAAATAGTCCATTGCAGTAGCAGGGAAATTACAATTGTTAACATAGCTCCAATGAAATTAAGCCATAAATAACCCAGTTTTTCTTCTCCGCTTGGAAATATAGCAATGGCGTAGTAATAAATTATAAAAATAGTAATTTGACTTACAACAGCGCTGTAAAAAATAGCTTTGGATTGCACCTTGTGTATGTAAAAACCAACGAGAAAAATTCCTAATACAGTGCCATAAAATATAGATCCAATGATGTTTACCAATTGAATTAAATTTTCAAACAGCGTTCCAATACAAGCAAATAGTATTGCAATAATTCCCCACAGTAACGTAAAGAATTTTGTAGCATTAAGGTAGTGTTTATCTGATTTTTCTTTTTTTAAATTACGTTTATAAATATCAATTGCGGTGGTAGATGCCAATGCATTCAGCCCTGAAGCGGTAGAAGACATTGCTGCTGAAATGATAACTGCCAGTAATAAACCAATAAGGCCTTTAGGTAAATAATTTAGAATAAAGTGAAAAAACACATAATCTTTATCGTTAGTTTCGCTGTTGCTGTCGGCTTTCAGAATTATTTCTTTGGCTCGATCTCTTAAATCTTTTTCTTTATTTGACAAAGCCACTAATTCTTTTCGAAGGATTGGATTGTCATAATCTTGGTTAAGCTGATCGATGTACAACAGATTGATAACTTTTTTATCTTCCGATAAATCGTCAAGTTTTTTCTCCAAAGCGTTGTATTCGCCTTTGTATGCCGATTTTTCTATCATGGCTTTGTTGTTTGGATTAAAATTTAACGGAACAGGATTAAATTGAAAAAAAACAAAAACCATAACACCAGTGAGTAAAATAAAGAATTGCATAGGTACTTTTAAAAGACCATTCATAATCAATCCCATTTGACTTTCTCGAACTGATTTCCCCGATAAATAACGCCCTACCTGAGACTGATCGGTCCCAAAATAAGCCAAAGCCAGGAAAAAACCTCCTGTAATTCCGCTCCAAAAAGTATATTTTTCTTCTGGGTCAAACGAAAAATTGACAATATTCATTTTGTCATTTGCACCAGCAATATGCAAGGCACTGCTAAATGTCATATCATTAGGTAAGTAATGTAATATCAGAAAAAAGGTGATTAGCATTCCGGACATAATCACAAACATTTGTTGTTTCTGAGTTACGTTTACCGCTTTTGTACCGCCCGAAAAGGTATAAATGATCACCAATACACCAATAATAATATTCATGTACGTTAGATTCCAGCCCAATAGTGCCGATAAAATAATCGCTGGCGCGTAAATGGTCAATCCAGTTCCTAAACCTCTTTGAAATAAGAAAAGTATAGCTGCAAGAGAACGCGTTTTTAAATCAAATCTTTTTTCGAGGTATTCATAAGCCGTATATACTTTGTATTTATGGTACAAAGGGATAAATGTGACGCAAATTACTACCATGGCAATTGGCAATCCAAAATAAAATTGCACAAATCCCATTCCGTCATGATAGGCTTGACCTGGAGTTGAAAGAAATGTAATCGCACTGGCTTGTGTGGCCATAACTGAGAGTCCCACTATGTGCCAAGGCGTTTCATTGTTACCCAGAATAAAGTCTTCAACATTTTTACTTCCTTTAGTTTTCCACGCACCATAAATTACGATGAATAATAATGTGACAATAAGGATAACCCAATCAAATAATTGCATAAGTTAAGAGTATAATTTCATGATAAGACAAAAGATCAAGATGTATATAGCATTGGCTACAAGCACCCAAGTATAATTCTTCTTCCAGGTTTTTAGTTTTTTTGTTTCCATTTTAGATTGGGTTATGGCTTGATTTTTTGAAGGGGAATATTTTCGGATGATTGCAGCGAAATGATATTGGCAATTAATTTATAAGCACCTGTAACGCCTTCGGGTAATTCTCTAAAAAAGCTTAAACCCGTATAAATATAATGTCCTTTACCGTAGGGGGCAATTAGTAATGCACCATTTTTAGGACTTTCCCCTTTATCATTCGAAGATAGAATAGGAGTGAAGGCTTTATCATATTCACTCGGGTAATACAATCCTTGCTCTTGTTTCCAACCTTGAAAATCTTTGGCAGTAATTTTATTTGGAAAATTCATAACGGGATGATTTGGCGCTAAAAATCGAACTTCGGCATCTTCTTCGGTAACACGATCGCGGGACAATTTTAATGGATAAGGTGCTATATTTTCAGTTACAAGATCACCGGCAGTATTGTATTGAACGATCATTGTTTTACCTCCTTTTACAAAGTCAAAAAGTATCGTTTGCTTATTTGCTAATGCTGCAATGGTATTATAGGCACGAACACCGGTCATAACTACATCAAAATTTTCTAATTTTTCAGGCGTTATTTCTTCGGGTTTTAGCATTGAAACGGAGTATCCCAATTGAGTCAAGCTGCTTGGAACTTCATCTCCGGCACCCATAATGTATGCAATTCTCTCATCATTTGTTTTTAAATCTGTTTTAATACATTTCGCTTCCGCTACTTTTAAAACCTGCTGTTTGGTGATGTGATTGTAGTTAATGATGATTTGTTCTTTATCAAATCGTTTATTGCCAATGATTGCAACACTTTTGGCTGTAAATTCTTCAGATTTATTTGGCGCAGTTACTTCAAAATAAACAATTTGCTCCATTCCCTTTTTTTCGATGTTAAAAGGAATCGATTTTGGAGAAACACTCCAGTTTTGTGGCAGTTCAAGTTGTAAATTTCCTTTCACAGCATCTTTACCGGCTTTGATTTTTACACCTACGTATTTAATTTTTGTGTCTTTAAAAAGTAATACTTTATCTATAATTGAAGTGGTTACCTCAGGAACAATGTCTAGATAATTATACACTTCGCCTTTTACATCATCATTGTATTTGTAAACAACGGTTCGCTCAAATGGGATTTCGATCCCGTTGATTTGAATGTTAAAGACCAGCTTAGCTTCGCGAATAATATCTGGAATTCCTATGTTTTGCTGCTGATTTACGGCATACATTCCCATGGTTTCATTTTCTCGTAACCAATACGGTTGCGTGTAGTTGATTGATTCAGGTAATTTTAAATCTAAGTTGATAGTATTTAAAATATTATTTTTTAATTCGCGATTTTGAGGTGTCTTGATTTGTTCGGGCAAAGCTGTCACGCTTATTAATTGTATTGGCGTTGCGCTTCGGTTAATGGCTTCGAGTTTTAATTTAATAATGCTTCCGGGAGTCGCTTCTTGATTTTGGGCTACGGCTTCTAGATACAAACCGGAACAAGCTGCTATAATTTCTGCAATAGCTGCAGATTTTATTGGTGCCCAATGATTTTCATCCAATGTTTTCATCATAGAATAAGCTTTCGCCAAATTTGGAACACTTGCCGAAGGATTATTGTGATCGAATTCAGTTGCTATGGTTGCCAATAATTCTCCAATTGCTTTTCCTCCTTTTACTCGGTTCCAAGAGGTATCAATTCCGTCAAAAAGCGATTTTTTTTCTTTTAAATCAGCTCCATTTATCAACTCTAAATATTCCGTTTCTTCACCACGAGCACCGGTGCTTCCAAATCCTTGCGACTGGTGGCGACTGCGACTTAATGCTGCTATTTCTTGATTTGATTTCCCTAATCCAGCATAATAAACCCCAGTTTGCAGGGCAATTAAATTCGTTTTATCTGCGGCATTAAATTTTTCGATAGTTCCATAAAACCACCAAGAAGTATTAAAAAACTGCCGTGTAGTTTGCCAAGGTTTTACAAATTGTAGTTGTTCTGGAAAAATAGTTGGATTATTGGCGAGTTTAAAACTTTCTACACTTAACATTGCCGATGATGTATGATGTCCGTGTGTTGTTCCGGGAGATCGATGATCAAAACGGTTGACAATTACGTCGGGTTGAAATTTTCTGATGGCCCAAACAACATCAGACAACACTTTTTCTTTATCCCAAATTTCTAATGTTTCCGTTGGGTTTTTGGAAAAACCAAAATCATTAGCACGAGAAAAAAATTGCTCTCCTCCATCAATTTTTCGAGCTTCGATGAGTTCTTGGGTTCGTATCACTCCCAATAATTCTCGTAATTGTGTGCCTATTAAGTTTTGGCCTCCATCACCGCGAGTTAAAGACAAGTAGCCCGTTCGCGCTTTTTGCTCATTGGATAAATAAGAGATTAATCGGGTGTTTTCATCATCAGGATGCGCTGCTATATAAAGTACCGATCCGAGAAAATTAAGCTTTTGGATTTGATTGTAAATTTCAACAGAATTTGGTTTTTGGGGTTCTTGTGCAATTGTTATTTGACAACATAAAAAAAATATTAGAATAGCTGATGCGTGTTTTTTTTGCATTTTTTAAAATTTAATTGCAGTAACTTCAAATGTAGGAATTAAATAATTTCTTCTGAAATATTTTTGGTTTTCTTTAATAATTAAAAAGAGAGAGAACCAATATTGGTTCTCTCTCTTTTTATATCAAGGTGTGATTAATCTCTATCATGTCCTTTTCCTTTTCCATGTCCATTACCGTTATTTCGGTTATCATGTTTTTTATATTCTCTTCGGTCATCATTATCATATCTTCTATCATCATGATCATATCTTCTATCATCATCATCATCCCCTCTTTGGTTTACATAAACTCGACGATTATTGTTGTGCCCCATGTTTCTTTGTTCTCTTCCGTGATACCCTCTGTAATATTTTACTTTGTGATTTTTAAAATTACTATACGGTCTTGAGCCATGATAATCGTTTAATACAACTTTATAGCCATCATATAAATCATAGTTTCTATATTGATATGGTAAATGTCTTGAACGTATCCATCTTCCTCCACCAAAATAAATGAATTGTGTGGCTCTCACGTCGTAATATGCTTCTACATCTGGCAAATAGTAATATTCTGCTTCTGCATATCCTACCGGTCCCCATGTTGGAGCAGTGCCGATGTTCAAGTTTATTGAGATTTGTGCATGTATTGTAGTTGAGGCAAAAAGGATAATACCTATGGCGATTAATTTTATTGTTTTCATTTTTGAAATATTTAATTAGTAATAATTTTATTATAAGTCTGTTAAAAGACTACTTTTAAATAATTTCAACAACTATGCCAAAACGAAAAAGTTAACTTTTAATTAAGGATTAGCGGGCTAAAAAAAAAGAGTCTCAAATTTGAGACTCTTTTTTCTAATTATATGAAAGGAGTATTAATGTTTTCCGTTGCCATGGCCACCATTTCCTTTTCCACCTTTATTTTGATTTCCTTTATTCCCATTACTTTTATATACTTTGTTGCTATTACTGCGATTCGAACCTATTGATTTTTGAGGTTTACCTTTATAGCCTTTGTAATATTTTACTTTATGATTGTTAAAGTTTCTGTAGGGGCTTGAGCCATGGTAATCGTTTAAAACTACTTTATAACCATTGTATAAATTATAGTTTCGGTATTGATTAGGTAGGTTTCTCGAACGAATCCATTGACCTCCACCAAAATAAATAAACTGCGTTGCTCTGATATCATAATAAGCTTGAATATCTGGTAGATAATAATAATCAACAGCGGAGTATCCTACTGGACCCCAAGCTGGAGGACTACCTAAATTTACATTTACTGAAACTTGCGCTTGCATGGTATTTGCCGAAGCAAAAAGTATAAGACCTGCAATGATTAATTTTAATTTTTTCATTTTTCAAAATTTTAATTAGTAATTAATATATAGTAATTTCCGACTAATAGTATCTCGTTTGGTATTGAAGCCAACAATTGTGCCATAATCAAATAATTAACATTTGATTGTGTTATTTTACTTCATAAAAAAAAGGAAACGAATGTTCGTTTCCTTTTTTTACCGTTATACATTTATTTTACAATAATAGAATTAATAAAAGGATAACTATTATAATTGCGCCTACAGATAAATATACACCATTTCCTGTAGATTTTAATTCTGCTTTAATAGCACGTACTTCTTTACGAAGCTCTTTTTTCTCTGAAGAATTTAAAGAAGATTTATCCATTGCTTTAATTTCATCAAGACGATTAAGCAACACTTTAACTTCTGCAGGAACTTCTTTAGGGTTGTTGGAAACCGAAGTCGGATTTTTTTCAGCAGCTAACATTTGAGTTGGAACAAAACTTAATGACAATACCATCATCATTAAATAAACTGTAACTTTTTTCATTTCTTTTTGGGTTTTAGTTATTAATTTAACATAATATAAATGTAAGCAATATTATGTGATGAATTCTTATATAATTATAATATTAAATTACATAATTTACATGATGAATTATTAGTGGAATTGTAGTGATTTTAAAATTAGATTTTAAATTGGTTTAATGAAAAGTAAAGGTTGCTTAATTTCTCTTTTTTATTTAAAAATAACTGTGCGTGGCTTGCCTAATTCAAAATCCTGAAAGCCAAAATCAGTAGTTTCAAATGAGTTCGTTTTAAAAATATTTTCGCCGTTCCCGGGTATTGAAGGATAATACGAAAGTGAAATTTGAAACGCACTGAAGACTAAAAAATCATTATTTATTATGAATCCAATCCCAATTTTTGAATATGCTTTATTCTCTACTAATCCCTTTTCTGCATTTCCCAGCATCGCAATTGAATAATTAAAATAGGGGTTTAATCGAAATCCCCAAAGATTCCAAGGTGCATAAGCTTGAGTTTGCAAAGTCAGTATTGCTTTTTCGGTTCCAAAATTAGCGCTGTTAAATCCTTGTATACCGTAATTTTCATTGAGATTTATCTGATCACCAATGATATTTACGCGATTGGAACCAATAATTAGTTGTGGTTTTATAAATTGTCGCAATTTCCATTTGCCAAGACTAATCAAATTAGTAAAGTAATTAGCTTGAAAAGAAAAAGCATTTTGTTCGGTATTTGATTTATTAAAGAAGGTGCCTAATTCAAAATTGGCGCTTAAAAAGCCCCATTTATAAAAATTCCCAAATGCTGCCCGAGCTCCTAAATAGTAGCGACCACGAGTGTTTTTATATTGATAGCCTGACGTTATTCCAAATATTTTTCCAATAGGTACGTCTTCAATAATTCCATTTTTGAAAATATAACTGTCTTGAACGAACTTACGGGAAGTAATACCAATTCCTACTAGCGAAAATCTTTCATCGGAATAAAAATCATTTGGATCATATTCAACTATGGGACTCTCGAGATATTTTACATTTAAAAGGCGTCCGGCAACGATGAAATTTGTAGTTCTGTGACTCTCCGAATTACTTTTAAAAATCCGAAATGCGCGACCAAACCATAAATCTTGTGAATTGTACTTAAAATTTTGGTACGCAAATGCTGCAGTGCTATTAGGAAGTGTATCTTTTCTAAATTGTTTGTCAAAATAGATTCCGCCAGCCCATTTTGTAAATTGAGAATAAAATAGGCGTTCTATATTGATACTTTTGCCATAATAAGCATCTAAATCGATACGATAATTCACAGAGGTTTTAATGTATGTGTTTTTGAAGTTGGGAATGGTGTACGCTACTCGATACGCATTTTTCCCATCACTGAATCTACTGCGGAATTCAGTATTAAACTCATGGCCGGAACCCAAAATATTTCGATCATTTAATTCAAAATTACTTCTAGAGCTTGATATGGAACCTTTTGGAACAATACTCCACGTATCTAAAACCCGAATATAAATATCTACTGAATCTTTATTGTTTTTAATTAGCTGCGGGGTGACATCAACACGGCTGATGTATCTTTGTGTTCGTATTAAACGTTCCGATTCTTTGACCAATAAGGAATCTAAAGGTTTGTTTTTTTTAATAAGCAGTAAGTTCTTGATAGCAAGTCTATTTGTTTTAATGTGAATCCTGTTCCCTGTTCGCTCAGCCCAATTTTTAGGTTTTTTTGTTGTGTCAATTTCTGAGTAACCAAAAGGGTCTAAAGTAACAATATTGATGTTTCGGATAATCTTCCCTTCAAATTTTTTAAATTTTTTCGGAACTACTTTTTGTTTTTTGCTTTTTACATTAACGGGTCTAAAAACTAATTTGTGAAGGAGTTTGGTAAATTTATTTTTCTTGGAATAGTTTTGGATTTGTTGATATACTGCGGAAGAATCTTTTCCCTTTTTCTCTACTTGAGAAAAGGAAATTTGATAGCAACAGAAAATCGAAATAAAGAGAGCCAGTCTTTGTTTTTTAAACATGATAAAAAAATAATTTTAAACATTGTTAACGAAACAAAAGAAAAAATTTTTTATGTATTGGTTCGAATCTACAAAATTCTAAATTTGAATAGTCGAAGATACTATTTTAGAAACTATTCATTGGTTTTATTTGTATCATTTTCTGTTGTAGTTTCCGTGAAAACAGGAACTATGATATCTGTTTTAATAACTATTTTTTTTGGTGTTGATTCAGAATCAAATAACGGTAATTTAATATTGCGCCAAGTATACGTTTTTGGCAAATGATCTCCCATAAGATATCCCCAAGGTTTTAAAGTTTCAACTCGATCAAAAATTACTTTGAGGACCGCCAGAATTGGAAGTGCTAAAAACATACCAGAAACGCCAGCTATTGCGCCACCTGTTATAATTCCAATAATTGATACAAATGCGTTTATCTCTACTTTGGAACTGACAATCATAGGAACTAAAATGTTATTGTCAATTAATTGAACAATTATACTAATCACGATGACCCCCACAATTATTGATAAATCCGGTGATCCTGTAAGCGAAGCCACAATACTTAGCACGCCTGCAAAAAGTATTCCTATGTAGGGAATCAGATTTAAAATTCCAGTAATAATACCGAGCAAAACAGCATATTTAACACCAATAATCATAAATCCAAGCGTTGTCATTGTTGATACTAAAAGCATTTCAATAATTAAACCTACGATGTAACTATTGATGGCTACCCTAATATTTGTCAGTATATCTTTTAACTGTTCATGATTCTTTTTTTCGACTAGCTTGGACAAAAACAGTAAAAAATGAGTTCTATATAAAAGAATTAGAAAAGTGTAAATGGGTATCAATGTTAGATTTACTAATGTATCCGTAAACGACATTAAAGTAGTACCAATTAATTCTTTTCCTTTTTCCATTGAATCTTCAGTAGCAGTATCAATATATTTTTTCTGTTCCCATGAACTTAAATGAAAATTCTCTCGGACAAATCCTTGAATATTTCGGAGATGAATGTTGATGTTTCTTTCAATTTTATCAAAATCAGCTGCAAAGTCACTGATTTGAAAAGATAGAAAAACAAAAAGTCCAATAAAAACCAATACGAATAAAAGCACTGCCAGCATCACCGCCAAAACATGTGGAAAATGAAATTTTAACTTAAAAAACTGAACAATGGGATACAATAAAATAGCAAATAAAAACGACATCATTATTGGAACCAAAATATCTTGACCAATGTAAAAAATAAAAACAAAAGCTATCAAGCCCAATAAAACCAAGGTTAGTTTGGCGTAAAATGGAAATTTTAAGATATCATTCATATGCTCTTATTGTTAAATTACGTATTTGCTGTTCATTTATTAATCGTACTGTTTCTAATTGACAAATATGAAGTTTTAAAGAAATAAAAGTATTATATATTTCTTATGAAGAGTTGTAAAATTATCACTTCTAATCAATTTATTTACAAAAAATAAGGAATTGACTGTTATTTTTTTATAAAACCGTAATTAATCCACGAATTCTGTATCGTCAAAATGGTTTTTTAATACTGAAATTCCTTTCTGCAAAAGCAGATTATTAGGATAAATTATTTTCTCTCCATCAACAGTTTTTAAATAGACATGAAAAGCACCAATATCTTCAATCTCAGCTTCAATTGGAAAATCTTTATCATGTATTTTAATGATGTCACCAATTTTAAAGGGGAAAGAAAAAAACAAAATAACACCGGAAGTGATGTTACTCAAAATTGACCATTGAGCAAACATCGCAACGCCCACAACGGTTGTGATAGAAGAAAGTGCAATAAAAATGTCTTCGGCCTGGACGCCCCAAATTATTATTAAAGAAATAATTACTAAAATATTGATAAATAAGTGAATGTATTTGGTCACTAAATTAGTTCTGTGCTCCAGTGTTTGGTTCGATTTTGCGTAGCGTCGTACAAGTTTTGTAGAAAGTATACGAAACGAAATCAGCAAAATCCCCAAAATGCCAGTTGCGATCAGTTCTCTTGTGTATTGTTGAAAAAAAAACATATCCATAATTTAATTAAGCTAATTTACTTAAATATTCATACACTTTATCGGTAGGCATTCCCATCACATTAGCGTAGGAGCCTTCAATTTTTGAAACGCCAATAAAACCAATCCATTCCTGAATGCCGTAAGCACCAGCTTTATCGTAAGGTTTGTAATGCTCTAAATAATAACGAATTGCTTCGTCGCTTAATTCATGAAATGTAACTTTGGTAACATCGTGCAATACATTCGTTTTTTTATTGGTTTTAAAACAAACTGACGTTATTACTTCATGCGTGGTATTTGATAGTGACTTCAAGATTTCAAAGGCATCTTGCTCATCTTTTGGTTTGCCCAAAGCTTTATTGTTATGCCAAACAATAGTATCGCTAGTCACTAAAATTTCATTCGATTTTAATTCTCCTTCAAAAGCGCTTGCTTTTAATACAGCCAGATAATTAGTAATTTCCTCGGCTTTCAATTCCGAAGGATAAACTTCTTCAGTTTCTTTTATCTGAATTTTAAAATCTAAATCTAAATCCTTGAAGAACTGCTGGCGTCTTGGTGAACCCGAGGCCAGAATTAAAGTATATTTTTTTAATTTATTTTTAAGCATTGTATTTTATATTTAAACTGATCACAACAATAGACAGAACGCCAAACAGCAAGATACATTTTAATAGCAAACTTAGCATGTGAAACTCTTTTTTAGATTTTGCAGTCCAAATTTTTACGGCGAAGTACAACAATGGTCCTACAACAAAAAGCAACAAATATACAGTTGTAAAAACTAATTCGAGAAGGTATTTATTGATGTAATACAGCATAAAAATAATAGGAATGAAGCTAATTCCAAAAACTATTTTTGCAGTCCTCGATTTGCCTATAACAATTGGCAAAGTATTCATTCCTTCATTATAATCACCATCAACATCTTCTAAATCTTTAACGATTTCCCTCATGAAATTTAGAAAGAAGGTAAACAGTGCGTAATCTAAAAGAATAGAAAAAACAACTCCCATTTGCTGTTGGTTTCCTTCATGAATCGTTGGAAATAAATCAAAAATCCCAATGATAACTACACTAAAAGAAAGCAACAATGCGATAATAATATTACCAATAACTAACATTTGTTTCAGGCTTGTGGCGTACAAATAAAGTGTGGCTGCAACCAAAATAAAAATAGATGCAAAACCAGGTTTTTCGATAACATTTGACAAATAAAAGCCAATTGCCACACCAGAAGCAGTTAGCGCAAGGTATACATTATAAGCATTATTTTCAGAAATGGTTTTGCCTACAATTACATGGTTTGGTTTGTTAATTAGATCTGTATTTTGATCAAATACATTATTGATAACATAACCACCAGCAGCGATTAAAATAGTTGATAACACTAATAATCCATACTGCCAATCGGCTAATGCAAGAGAAATATTCTGAAATTTAAAAAAAACATACCGGAAGAGCAGTTGCATTAACGCAAGGATTAATAGATTCTGGAACCGGATAAGTTTTAAAAATGGAAACATTGACGGTATTTAAAATTAAAATTTAATATTTAAAAAAAGGGTTAATCGTATTTTGCGTCAAAATGTGCCATCCATTTTCCTTGTGCTTTCATTACTTGCTCGATAACATCACGTACAGCTCCTTTTCCCCCGTTTTTGTGTGAAACATATTTGGAAATCGCTTTTATTTCTGGGCTTGCATCTTGTGGACAGGTTGGTAATCCCACTAATTTCATAACATGATAATCGGGAATATCATCGCCCATGTACAAAACATGTTCTGGATTTATATTGTAAACGTCCGTATATTCATCAAATGTTTCAACCTTATTTGAGGTGCCCAAATGAATATCTGTGATCCCCAGATTTCGTAATCTAACGCGAACACCTTCATTGCTTCCTCCCGAAATAATACAAACATTATAACCGCTTTCTACTGCAGCTTTCATAGCATAACCATCACGAATATTCATAGTGCGTAAAATTTCTCCTTCATTGGTTACAAAAACAGAACTGTCAGTAAGTACTCCGTCTACGTCAAATATAAACGTAGTAATATCATTCATTATTTCTTTATAACTTTTTGCCATAACGCTGTATCGATTGTGTTAGTGTTTTATAAATTTTTAGGTGATTTTCATTATTCAAAAAAGCCTCATGGGACTCAATAGTTGCACTGTCTTCGCGTTTAGCCGGGCCGGTTTGAGCTTCAGATGGTGAAAGTAACACTATTTTCTGAGCTGTTTCTGTAATTAAAGGCGTTAAAATTTCAAAAGGAACCTGGTGTTCCTGACAAATTTCCTGACCTATTTGATATAAATGATTCGTGAAATTGTTGACAAAAACAGCCGCAACATGCAATGCTTTTCTTTGTTGGGAATTAATAGCGAATATTTTATCCGAAATTGATTTGGCCACTTTATCCAATAATTGAAAATCCGTTGCGTTTTCACTTTCTAAGCAAATTGGAATTGTTTTAAAATCAACCGCCTTGTTTTTAGTAAAAGTTTGCAAAGGATAGAACACTCCTTTTCGATTATTATCATCCAGAGCATTCAAAGAAACACTTCCCGAGGTATGAACCACCAAGCGATTTTTGAAAGGAAGTTGCGAAGAAATAGCTGCAATAGCATCATCAGAGACTGCAATAATATACAAATCGGCTTCGGCTAAAGCATCTAATTCATTTGTAATTTGATTTAAATCGAGAAGGTGTGAAACGTTACCAGTTTGTCTTGAAAAAACTTGAACCAGTTCGATTTCAACTCCCAGATTTTGAGAATTTTGAAATGCTGCAATTAGATGTTGCGCTACATTTCCTGAACCAATAATAATTACTTTAGTCATGGGACAAAATTAGCAAAAAAATATTAAGAGTTTTAATCAATTTTTGATTGACAAACAATCAGCAACTCCACCTAAAATATACTTTTATTCTGGAAAACCGAGCTACTTAATTTTGGATTAAATTAACAAATGTGCGAATATAAAAGTCAACATTTTTAAGTACTTTTGTGGCACTTTTATAAAAACATAATCCCTTAAAAATGGATAAAAAAATATTTTCTTTTTTGTTTTCTACTCGATTAATGGCTTTCTTATTTATTGCATATGCAGTTTCCATGGCTACTGGAACTTTTATCGAAAGCAAGTATAATACCGACACAGCAAAAATTTTAATTTATAACGCATGGTGGTTTGAGGCTATACATGTGTTTTTTATGATTAATTTCATTGGTAATATTAAGCGGTATCAGCTACTAAAAAAAGAAAAATGGGCTACGTTATTACTCCATTTGTCTTTTATATTCATTATCGCGGGTGCTTTTGTTACCCGGTACATAAGTTATGAAGGGATGATGCCCATTCGCGAAGGCGCTGCTGAAAATCAAGTTTTTTCAGATAAAACGTTCCTGACTGTTTTTGCAGATGGTGAATATAAAGGGGAAATGAAACGCAGGGTTTTTGAAAAACAAGTATTGTTTTCTCCAGCTACCAATAATGATTTTAGTATTTCTGATAAGTTTGCTGATACACAATTTGAAGTAGAATATGAAAATTTCATTATGGGAGCCAAAGAATATATTAGACCTGATTCAAAGGGAATTGTATATTTAAAAATTGTAGAAGCAGGTGATGGTGGTCGGCACGAACATTTTTTACAAGAGGGCGAAGTACAAAATATTCATAATGTATTATTTTCTTTAAATAAATATACTGATGGTGCCATAAATATCAATACTACAGGAAGTGCCTATACGATTCAAACGCCTTTTGAAGGGAACTTTATGCGAATGGCGGATAAATTAGAAGGAAAAGTAACTAAGGGTGCTGCGCAACCATTGATGATGCGCTCGTTATACAGTATTGGTGAAATGCGATTTGTGTTTCCCGATCCAGCGGTAAAAGGAATTGTTGATTATGAATCCGAAAATGATTTCAAAGCTAACAATCAAGATGACGCTTTAGTAGTCAAAATTACTGCCGAAGGTCAAGAGAAAACAGTAACCGTTTTAGGTTCCAAAGGTAAAATGGGAGAATCCAAAACTGTAAAAATCGGAAAAATTGATTATACTTTTTTCTACGGAAGTAAAGCATACGTTTTGCCTTTCAAAATAAAATTGAATGATTTTATTGCTCAGAAATATCCGGGAACCGAGAAAAGTTATTCTTCGTTTGAGAGTAAAGTGACTGTTCAAGATAAAAAATCTTTTAATGCCAGAATATATATGAACAACGTTTTGGATCATGATGGATATCGCTTTTTTCAATCGGGTTTTGATCCTGATGAAAAGGGAACGATATTATCTGTAAACCACGATTTCTGGGGAACTGCGATCACGTATAGCGGTTATTTTATGTTGTATTTTGCAATGATGGCGATTATGTTTACTAAATATTCCCGTTTTGCCGATATAAAACGCAAATTAGAAATTGTAAAAATGAAAAAATCTAAACTCTTGACGCTTTTAATATTGTTGTTCAGTTTCAATAGTTTTGCACAGGAACAAGAACACAATCATGAAGATCATGAAGGACACGCTCATACAGAAGCCGAAGCAACGCCAGAAACACATGCAAATCACACTAAAAAAGTATTGAGTCAAGACGAACTAAACGCTTTGATTACTAAATATAAAGTACCAGAAGTACATGCAGCAAAATTTGGTAGAATTGTTATTCAAGATGCTGGTGGTAGAATGAAACCTATCAATACGTTTTCTTCGGAATTATTGCGTAAAGTGAGTCATGATGATTCTTATAAGGGAATGAATTCTGATCAGGTATTTTTGTCGATGACACAATATGCCAGTTATTGGATTGAAATTCCCATTATCTACATCAAAAGCGGAAACGATAGCATTCGTAAAATTATTGGGATCGATAAAGCGGCAAAATATGCTCCTTTTATTTCCTTTTTTGATGAAAAAGGAAATTACAAGCTCTCTAAATACTTAGAAGAAGCATTTAAATCAGCGAATCCAAATCAATTTGAAAAAGACTTTATCGAAACCGATAAAAAAGTAAACTTGATGGAATCAGCTTTAAGCGGCCGAATATTGAAAATTTTTCCCATCCCTGAGGATAAAAATAACAAATGGATTTCATACTTAGAATTGAACGAATCAGGTTTGAAAGGAATGGAAGCTACCTATACTAAAAACGTACTGCCATTGTATTTTGGTTCACTAGCTAATGCTTCCGTTTCTAATGACTACAAAACAGCTGATGAATTACTGGAAAGTATCAATGGTTTCCAAAAAAGATTTGGTAGTAAAGTGAGGCCAAGTGAAGAAAAAATAACATCTGAGGTATTATATAATAAATATGATGTATTCAAGAAACTTCCGTATTGGTACATTTTTGCAGCTATTTTGATGTTGTTCTTCACGATTATGAAAATTTTCAAAGAAAGAAAGGCTTTGAATTATTTAGTTAATTTCATGCACATTGTTGTAATTGGATTATTTGTGTTACACACTTTGGGATTAATCGCTAGGTGGTATATTTCTGGTCACGCGCCATGGAGTAATGCATATGAATCGATCATTTATGTAGCTTGGGCTACCATGTTTTTTGGTCTTGCTTTCGATAGAAAATCAAAGCTTACGGTTGCTTCGTCAGCTTTTGTTACTGCAATGATTTTGGCGGCAGCCTACATGAACTGGATTGATCCTGAAATTGCAAATTTGCAGCCAGTTCTGAATTCGTATTGGTTAATGATTCACGTTGCGGTGATTGTGGCGAGTTATGGACCATTTGCATTAGGAATGATTTTAGGAACTGTTTCGTTAATATTGATTATGTTTACCAATGAAAAAAACAAAGCCAAAATGGATTTGAATATTCAGGAAATCACATATATCAACGAATTAGCGCTAACTATAGGTTTAATTATGTTGAGTATTGGAAATTTCCTTGGAGGACAATGGGCCAATGAAAGTTGGGGACGGTACTGGGGATGGGATCCAAAAGAAACCTGGGCATTAATCAGTATAATGGTGTATGCATTTGTAATTCATGCTCGATTTGTACCTTCTTTACGCGGGAAATGGGTTTTTAATTTAATGAGTATGTTTGCCTTTGTATCTATTTTGTTCACGTATTATGGTGTGAATTTTCATTTGGTTGGATTGCATTCGTACGCTAGTGGAGAAGCGCATTCTTTGAACTGGATATGGTATTCATTAGGTGTAATAACTTTATTTGGAGCTATTTCTTATCCAAAATACAAGAAGTATTACAAGAAATAGGAAGTCGTTGTTTATTACACTCTTAAAGAGTAGGTTGTTTTTTCGGATCACAACTGTATCAATTTTTCGGATTGGTTTACAAAGTTAAAATCAAACTTGTCAATTCAAGGCTGTCTTCATGATAAAGTAACTTAATACGTATATTTCAACTGCTAGAGGCTGGTAGTGTTTCATAAAAAAAGGTTCAACTTAAAGTTGAACCTTTTTTTATGATTATCTGAAAAGAGATTGTTTTACACTTTTCCTAACGTATATAATTGTTCCATGGTAGGAGTTAAACTTCCCCCTGTTGGTTCAAGTGTAATTCCAAAAGCTTCTGCTTCATTAGCATTACTCATTGCAAATAATTTTTGTTCATTTACATTAAAGTCTTCTAGTAATCCAATACTTGTTGGAGTCAGCGGGTTTAATTTTAATGCCCAAACTTGGTACACCATTCCTGTAGGCGGTTCTGGTAAACCTGCGGCATCAATGTAGACTGCTTTACTATCTTGATTCCAATATACTTTTGCAAAAGATTCCGGCGCTACGGCCTGACCACCCAGTGCAACTACCGTATTTTTAGTATCTCGTACAACCGCTAAACTAGTTTCGTTTGCCGTATTTTGTAATTTTAAAACATTAAACTCTTTCTCTAATTTAGCTTTCTCAATTTCACTATTGGCGACCTGCGAATTGGTTTGATCCAATTGATTGTATTGGTAGCCAATTCCCACTAACAACAATACAGCTGCTGCCCAACCAATATATTGCGACCAATTGCTTGTAGGCTCTAATTCGATTACTTTAGCATGTTTAAGTTCTAGTTTAGCTTTAATTTTTTCATAATTAGCCACAGAATGAAACGGCGAAAAGCTGGATGACAAAGCGACAATTGCTTTTTCAATAGCGATAATTTCCGTGTTGATTTCCGGATTGTTTTTTGCCATGTTGGTAACTGCTTCATTTTCGGGTTCACTTAGTAAACCGTAAACATAGAGCTCCAGAATTCCTGATTCAATATATTCTCTTGTTTCCATTATACTTTCAAATAATTTCTTAGATCATTAATACAAGTTCTATTTTGTGTTTTTACCGTTCCCAAAGGAATTGCCAATTCCTCCGATGCTTCTTGTTGGGTATACCCTTTAAAAAACAGTAAGTCTATTATTTGAATACATTTCGGTTTTAGTCTTTTTACAAACTCTTGCAGTCCAATAGTATCCATTTTGTCACCCAGTTTAGAACTGTCTTCAAAGTGATTTACGAAATTATCTGTAGAAAGGTTTTTTTGACTGTTATTAAAGTTTTTTGAACGCAGTTTATCTATAGAAGTATTTCTGGCAATATTTAGAATCCAAGTATAGAATCTTCCTTTGCTCTCATGGTAGGAATCTATATTCTTCCAGATTTTTACAAATACTTCCTGGAGCACGTCTTCTGCTTCTTCTCTGTTTTTTACGAGAACATTTATAACCGAAAATAGACTTTTGGAATACATATCATATAGATGTGTAAAGGCTCTTTCGTCTTTCTTATAAATTAATACTAATAACTCTTCTTGACTCATATTTTCTATTTTACTATTACAAACTTATACATTCTTATCTACAAATAATTGATTTTATAAAGATCTAGATAATAAAAAAATCAAAACAAAAATAGTTGTGTTTTATTTAAGTAATTAAATAATTGATTTTCAAATGTTTGAAAATTTAATTGATTTTTTATTAAGATTTTCAAAACCAAAAGAAAAACAATCCCGTAAATGCTGACATAACTTTTAATTCATAACAAAATGAAAAAAACAAAAATGATTTTAGGTCTATCGCTAGTGGCGATTTCGGGCTTAATATTAGTAGCGGCGGATCACATAGATGCTCCGGCAACATTAACTGGCGATGCAGGAGATATTACTGATGTGTACGCATTTCAGGGTCAAAATACCAGCAACTTAGTATTAGCAGTAAACACACAAGGATTGCTAAGCCCTAACGCAACTGGAGCAGCTACATTTAAAGAAAATGTAATGGTTGAAATCAATATTGATAACACAGGTGACAATGTTGAAGATTTAGTGATTCAAGCAATTAAAAGAGACGGTAAGATGTATTTCTTTGGACCAGTTGCTCCAGGAACTCCAGGTACCTCTAGTACAATTAAAACAGCTGCTGCTTCAGGAAATGTTGCAATATCTTCTTATGGTGCGACTGCTGTAACTGCTGAGCAAAACGGAATGAAATTTTTTGCAGGACCAAGAGATGATCCTTTCTTCTTTGATTTAGGTCAATTTAAAGCAATCATTGGCGGAACGGCTACAGGATTTAAAAATCCAGGTACAGATACCTTTGCAGGAACTAATGTAATGTCTATTATAGTAGAAGTTCCAAAAACAATGTTAGGTGCATCAAGTACAATAAATGTTTGGGCTGAAACTAAGAAAAAACAATAATTAATTTTATTTAAAAAAGTATAAACATGAAATCGAAAATTCACGATTTCCAAAAAACTTAAATACAAAGATCATGAGTAAAACAAATAAATTCAAAATTATAACAATCGCACTAGTAGCTGCAGTTGTTTCAGTAAGTTGTGATAATGAAGATTCAAACGGTGATGCAAATGTAAGCCTTGATTTCTCAGGAACTTACGTTCAGCAAGATCAAATGGCAAGACCGGCAATTAATACTGTATTCATTGCTTCAGGACAACCGAAAGATGATTTTAATGCTGCCGTTCCTTCCGCAATGGGAGCTAAATACCAATCTATTTTTCAATCTAGATTATTAGCTCTAAATCCAGGCTTTACCACAAACGCGTTAGGACAAACAGCAGCGCAGCTTACTGGTCTTTTGTCTACGGATGTACTAAATGTATCAAAAACTGCTACAACAACTTTCTTTGATGGAAAAAATGTTTTGACGGGAAGAGCTTTAGCCGATGACGTAATTGATGTCGAATTATTATTGATTTTTGGTGGTTCGGCAGGTGCTTCTAACCCAGCTCTTACTAAAGATAATGTAAATGCTAATGATAAATCATTTGGCACAACTTTCCCTTACTTAGCTACTGCTTGGTAAAATTTCAAAAAAAAACAGAGCGCTTGCAAAAATTTTCGCTCTGTTTTTTTTATTAAACAAACAAACAAACAAACAAACAAACAAACAAACAAAACAATTAGAGTATGAAAACTTTAAAAACAATAACATTTTTAGTTTTCACAACCCTATTCATATTCGGTTGCGAGACGAAATCAGAACAAATTACAAATAAAGAAGACTACAATAAATATTTGACTTTAAAAGACAATAAATCATTGACTTTCGCAAATAAAGAAATTGATTTTTGGCAGAAAAAATTTGATGCTGCGCCAAATCAAATTAGTTATTTAAGTCAATTAGCATCAAATTATAACATGCTTTTTGAATATACAGGAGCTGTTAAAAACCTATACAAAACGGAAGAATTATTGACAAAATCAAACGAAGCTTACGATTATTCCAGAGTTTCCACAATTCGATCTTTGGCAAGAAATTATATTTCGCAACACCGTTTCAAAGAAGCGTTAGTACTAGCCAATAAAGCATTAGCAATAGGCGAGGGAAAAAAAGAAACTCAAAAACTACTGTTCGACGTTCAAATGGAATTGGGAAATTATCCTGAAGCGGTAAAAAATTTGAATGCCATTAGAGACATGAATAGTTTTGATTATTTGATTCGCTTAGCAAAATGGAATGATCACAAAGGCGATTTAAATACCGCTATAACTTTCATGGAAAAAGCGAGAGATATTGCTGAAAAAGAAGATAATAAAGGACTTAAAATTTGGTCCTATTCTAATCTGGGAGATTTTTATGGTCATGCCGGAAGAATTCAGGAATCGTATGACAGTTTTCTAAAAACATTAGCAATTGATCCTAATTATTCCTATGCTTTGAAAGGAATTGCTTGGATCGTATTCTCTAAAGAACGAAATATAAACGAGGCAAATAGAATTATTGATGCTATCGCGTTAACTCATAATACACCTGATTTTTACCTGTTGAAATCTCAAATTGCTCAATTCAAAGGAGATAAATCCAATGAAATAAAAAACAGAAACGCTTATTTTTCGATGATGGAGAAAAATAATTATGGCGCAATGTATAACAAATACAATGTTTTGATTTACGCCGACGATAAACAAACGGCTTTAAAAGCATTAGAAATTTCCAAAATTGAAGTAGCGCACAGACCCACTGCTGATTCCTATGATTTATTGGCCTGGTCGTACTTAAATGTAGGCGAAAATAAAAAAGCGTTAGAAATCGCCCAGAATCATGTGGAAGGAAAATCCTTCGAACCAAAGGTACAATACCACTTGGCAATGATTTATAAATCGAATAATTTAGCTTTAAAAACAAAATCTATTAAGGAAGAATTGCTTTCGAGTTTGTATGAATTAGGACCAAATTTTGACAAAAAGGTAAATCAATTGTAGGGTATGAAATCTATTATTTTAACGATAATTACCCTTTTTGGGTTTTCTTCCTATGGCCAAATCCAAAAAGGAAAAGTAGTGGATAGCGATGGAAATCCTGTTGAAAACGCCTACTTAGTGAATACAAGTTCTGAAAGTCACGCCCATACGAATGAATTTGGATTGTTTAGTTTGGATAAAACAGTTCTGGGAGATGTTATAAAGATAACGGCGCTGGGATACAAAAAGTCAAATTTCACTATTTTTTCTACCGATGACATAATTATTCTAGAAGATGATATTTTTAGATTAAATGAGATAGTAATCCAACCGAAACTGTCGGCAATGAATGTTATTTCTAAAATAGATTTGCAAACAACGCCAGTTAATTCGTCACAGGAAATTTTGCGAAAAGTACCCGGATTATTCATCGGGCAGCATGCCGGTGGAGGAAAAGCGGAACAAATATTCCTTAGAGGTTTTGATATTGATCATGGAACTGATATCGCCATTTCAGTAGATGGAATGCCTGTAAATATGGTTTCTCATGCTCACGGTCAGGGTTATGCCGATTTGCATTTTGTAATTCCGGAAACGGTAGAGAAAATAGATTTTGGTAAAGGAACGTATTATGCCAATAAGGGGGATTTTGCAACGGCAGGATACGTTGCTTTCCAAACTAAAGATAAAATTGAAAAAAGTACTATTGGTCTTGAAATCGGACAATTCAACACCCTGAGGACGGTAGGGCTTTTTAATCTTTTGGGCAACCAAAAAACGCAAAGTGCCTACCTTGCAACCGAATATATTGTAACAGATGGTCCCTTTAATTCGCCGCAGAATTTTAACCGCATTAATATACTGGGAAAATATTCAACTATTTTAGCTGACAACAGCAAATTTTCAATCTTAGCCTCTCGATTTTCCAGCAAATGGGATGCTTCAGGACAAATTCCGCAACGTCTAATTGACAATGGGACGATTACCAGATTTGGTTCTGTTGATGATACTGAAGGCGGAAATATTTCAAGAACGAACTTCAATGCGAGTTTGAGCAAACCCATAGATGAAAATACATTTTTGAAAGCAAATGCTTTTTATTCGAATTATCAATTTGAACTGTATTCTAATTTTACTTTCTTTTTGGAAGATCCTGTCAACGGGGACCAAATTAAACAGAAAGAGAACCGAAATATTTATGGAATGAATGCGGAGTTGAATAAGAAAATAAAATTAAATGATGTGGATGTTTTGGTACAATTTGGTGGAGGTTTTCGTGCTGATGCCACAAAAGATACAGAGCTTTCGCATACTTTAAATAGAAAAACGGTTTTAGAAAATATAAAGTTAGGGGATATTGATGAATCTAATTTGTTTTCGTATTTGAATTCAGAATTTAATTTTGGAAAATTAATGATTAATCCCGCCATTCGACTGGATTATTTCAAATTCAATTACCAAGATAAATTGATTGCGAATTACAAAACGCAATCCGAATCGAAAATTAAGTTTTCTCCAAAATTGAATTTCATTTATTCGCAAAATAACAATTTACAGTTTTTTATAAAATCTGGTATGGGATTTCATTCGAATGATGCCCGCGTTGTCGTTCAAAACGGTGGCAAACAAATTTTACCAACGGCTATTGGTGCGGATGTTGGTACCATCTGGAAACCATTTCCTAAATTAATTGTGAATTCATCCCTGTGGTATTTATTTTTAGAACAGGAATTCGTTTACGTGGGTGATGCCGGAATCATTGAGCCAAGCGGAAAATCAAAACGCATGGGAGTAGAGCTTGGATTGCGTTATCAATTGAACGATTGGTTGTATTTTGATGCTGATGCAAATTATACGTATGCCAGAAGTATTGATGAACCACAAGGTCAGGATTACATTCCACTAGCCCCGGATTTGACCACAACCGCTGGATTGAGTTTTCAAAAAGTGAATGGTTTTTCAGGAGGAATTCGGTCTCGATATTTAAAAAGTCGTCCCGCAAATGAAGATAATTCTATTGTGGCCAAAGGCTATTTTATCTCGGATGTAAATGTTAATTATCAATATAAAAATATCAATTTCGGACTAGCAGTCGAGAATATTTTTGATACGGAATGGAATGAAACCCAGTTCGCCACTGAATCTAGGTTGCAAAATGAACCAGAAAGTATAGAAGAGATTCATTTTACTCCGGGAACACCTTTTTTTATGAAAGGAAAAATTACTTATACTTTTTAATACCGCATAAAGATTTGTTGTTTATTTGTTTGGAAGTCTGGCATTTTCATAATGTCAGGCTTCTTTGTTTTTAACGTCTGTTTAACGAAAATAAATTTTAAGGAGTCCTATAATTGTTTATTTTTATAAAAAATTTTAAATATGAAAAATCTAGTATTTATTGCCACATTTGCTTTAATCTTATTTAGCTGCCAAAATCAGGCGCAACCTAAAAAATCTGAAAACAATATGAGTACTCCGACAATAATTAAAGAAACGATTTATCAGTTCAAAGTAGAAGATTTATCAGGAAAAAGTTTCGATTTTGCTTCTTTGAAAGGAAAAAAAATCATGATAGTAAATACAGCTTCAAAATGTGGATTGACACCGCAATACAAAGATCTGGAAGCTATATATAAAGAATACAAATACAAAGGATTGGTGATTGTAGGTTTCCCGGCTAATAATTTTGCTTCACAAGAACCGGGAACAAATGAAGAAATTGCTACTTTTTGTCAATTAAATTACGGAGTGACCTTTCCAATGATGGACAAAGTTTCTGTAAAAGGCGATGATATGGCTGCTATTTATCAGTTTTTGACTCAAAAATCAAAAAATGGATTACAAGATTCAGCTGTGGAATGGAATTTTCAAAAATACTTAATTAATGAAAAAGGAGAATTAGAAAAAGTAATTGCTCCAAGAACATTAGTAACAGATCCAGAAGTATTGAACTGGATCAAAGCATAATTAATACAGTTAATTCGATAATTTTTTCGAAATTAAATACATTAAATGAGATTTTCAGTCAAATGAGAATCTCATTTTTTTTGCGATTTGAATAAGTATATAATATATTCAAAAAATTTAACCATTAAGAAATTAAGTTACATTAAGAATCAGAGCTTAATTTTTCTTAATTTCTTAATGGTTTTTTTTTCTTTAAAACTTTTCGTTTTTGAAAATTTCTGCAACAGCTGCTTCATAATTCCGAATACTTTGCGCTTTTTTTATTTTTTTCAAAACCTTGTGCGGATTCGAGAACGTAGCCGAAAAATATTCCCATAAATGGTACATTTTCAATAAAATATGAGTTGATCCAGAAAGGGATTCACTATAAATAGCATACAAAGTATCGTGAAAATTACTGAATAACTCCAATTTGTTTGCAGGATATTCTGTGGTATTGTTTTTTATCATACCGGGTAAAAAAGGATCCGAAATTAATCCTCTACCAATCATCCAGTGATCAATGCATGGAAATCGTTGCTGCATTTCATGAAATTTAGCCACGGACGTAATGTCGCCGTTGTAATACAGTTTATGTTTTGTGTTGTCTACACAATGCTGGAACGCATCCAGATTTACGCCACCTTTATACAATTGCTTTCCAATGCGAGCATGAATCGCAATATTTTTTATAGGATAGGTATCTAAAATAGGCAAAACATCCAGAATTTCTTCACTATTTTCATAACCCAAACGCATCTTCATAGACACGACAATGTCAGATTCAGAGTGTGCTCTGTGAAGTATGTTGTTAATTTTTTCGGGATTAGCGATAAGACCAGAACCCATTCCAGATTTGGTCACCATAGGATAAGGACATCCTAAATTCCAGTTTAACTCTTTATAACCCAATTCCCGAACATACTTGGCCACAAATAAAAATTCATCGGCATCGTTGGTGATAACTTGTGGAATTACCTCTAAATCAAGATTGTTTTCAGGAAGCAGGTCTCGTTCATACGATGGTTTGATAACCATCTTTCCATTCAATCGAATGTAAGGCGAGTAAAACGTATCAATTCCTCCAAAAATTTTGTTTTGGGCATTTCTAAAACGAAAGTCAGTAAATCCTTGTAAAGGCGATGATAGTAAGGTATAGTCCATGAAATTTTTAGTTGTGCAAATATACTATAAAGTCTCAAGCCTTAAAAGCTTAAATTTTTTAAAGTCAAACATAGTAGAAAACGAATCAAATTGTGATATAAATTCAATTATTCTAAAATCAATTGCATAAAAACCGAACTCAGCCAGCGATCAAATTTATAACCAGATTCTTTAATAACGCCAACGGTTTCAAAACCATATTTTTTATGAAAAGCAATACTGCCTTTATTTTCGGAGTCAATAACGCCAATCATAGTATGGTATTTTTGTTTTTTTGCCAATTGGATAAGTTCCGCCAACAATAATTTACCAACCCCTTTTCCTAAAAACTCTTCGGCTACATAAACAGAATGTTCGACCGTAAAACGGTAGCCTATTTTATGACGAAAAGTTCCATAAGTAGCGTATCCAATCGTGCCATTTTCAGTTTCAGCAACAATTACAGGTAGATCATGGGCTAGTTTATCTTCAAACCACAATTTATGGGTTTCAAAATCTCGTGGCTCATAATCATAAATCGAAGTACTGTTCAATATTTGGTGATTGATGATTTCCAATATTGTATCTAAATCGGTAAAAACAGCCGGTCTTATTTTGATTTCCATAAAGAATATATTTTGCTTCAAATTTAAGAAAACTATTTAAGATTAGAGAAAAACCTTTACAACTTTGTATCTTTGTTTCTTTGAAACTAAAACAATGATTTACCCCAAAATACCTTTAGCACAAAGCATTATTGAAATTTGTCTGGCCAAAGGAATCACCACCATAATTATTTCTCCAGGTTCTAGAAATGCACCGCTAACAATAGGTTTTGTGAATAATCCTGCCTTTCAGTGTTACAGTATTGCCGATGAACGTGCAGCTGGTTTTTTTGCATTGGGAATTGCACAACAAACCAAACAACCAGTGGCTTTGGTGTGTACTTCCGGTTCTGCGTTATTGAATTATTATCCGGCTTTTGCAGAAGCATTTTACAGTCAGATTCCTTTAATAGTGATTTCAGCGGATCGACCGCAAAGCAAAATCGATATTGGTGACGGCCAAACGATTCGGCAAGAAAATGTGTTCGAAAACCATTCGGTATACAACGCTAATTTGCATGAGGATGTTTCGATCGAAAATGATTTAAAAATCAACGAAGCCATCAATACGGCTATCACTCAAAAAGGTCCTGTTCACATCAATGCGCCATTTGAAGAGCCGTTGTATGAAACCGTTTCGGAGCTATCCGTTACTGTAAATATTGTCGCTTCCGCAAATGTGACGCAGCCGATTTCCATCGAAGACATTTCTGAATTTGTAACGATTTGGAACAATTCCATAAAAAAAATGATTTTGGTTGGAGTGAATGAACCAAATGCCATTAACGAAAAAATGATTGAGGCTTTCGCCAAAGACAAGTCGGTTGTTGTGTTGACCGAAACAACTTCTAATTTGCATCATGATACTTTTATCAATACAATCGACACGATAATTACGCCTTTTACGAATGCCGATTTTGAAAATTTTAGGCCGGAAATTTTAGTCACTTTTGGCGGAATGGTCGTTTCAAAACGAATCAAAGCATTTTTAAGAAAATACAAACCCAAACACCATTGGCATATTGATTCTTTGCGAGCGTACGACACTTTTGGTGCTTTGACCAAACATTTCGAAGTAGATCCAAATGTGTTTTTTGATACTTTCTTGCCACTTACAAACGCAATAGAAAGCAATTATTTTCAGCAATTAGAAGCTGTGAAAGCGTTGCGAAAGCTAAAAAGTAATATTTATTTAGACAAAATTCCGTTTTCGGATTTTAAAGTTTTCGAAAAAGTGATTCAGTGTTTACCAAAAAACAGTCAATTACAAATCAGTAATAGTTCCGCAATTCGGTATGCGCAATTAATAGCTGTTGATCCTTCAATTGAAGTGTATTGCAATCGCGGAACCAGCGGAATCGATGGAAGTACTTCTACTGCTATTGGTGCTGCTGTCGCCAATCAAAAACAAACCGTTTTCATAACGGGAGACATTGGATTTTTGTATGACAGCAATGCGTTATGGAACAATTATACTCCAAAAAACTTCAAGATTATTCTAATCAATAACGGTGGCGGCGGAATTTTTAGAATTTTACCCGGACATGAAGAAACGCCTGTTTTTAATACATTTTTTGAAACTTCCCATTGTTTAACAGCAGAACATTTGGCAAAAATGTATGGATTTGAATATAGTATCGCCAGTGATGAAACTAGTTTAGCAACAAGTTTGGCCGTTCTGTATAGTCAAAATGAAAAACCAAGTATTTTGGAAATTTTCACACCAACCTTAAAAAATGACAGCATTTTACTGCAATATTTTAAAGAGTTGATTTAATTATTTTCGGTTCATTGATGTTTAGGATCTATACTTAATTTATAAATGGTTCTCATAAAAAAAGCGTTTGCTCAGGCAAACGCTTTTTTGTTTAATGTTATGTTGAACCATCAAGTAAGTAAGATTCATTAATAAAAACATAACTATGAAAATTACTTTAATGGTTAAAAATCTTCTTATTGTTTAACGAATTGGAATAGGGAAAACCGGTAAACTGGAATGTCCTAATGCATCAACGGCTTGAACAGCGAAGAAAAAGTTATCTTTAGAATACGGAATTTCAGCTTTAGTATCTTTTACAAAAATTGTTTTTTCCCAATGTTGCGATGCCGTTTCTCTGATCACAATGTTATAGCCGTATACCGATTTTCCTTCAGGAGCAGTCCAAACTAAAGTAGAAAAATTAGTCAGGTCCTTTACTTCAATTCCCACGTTTGTTGGTGCTTTTGGAGCCCAAGCCAAATTGCTGAACGTAGCCAAGTTAGAACACGTTACTTTCTTCATGTATTCAAAGTCCATAAATTCAGCAAGATCACCGTACTGGATGTTATTTTCTTTTCTCACGTTTTGATGTTGGTGATCGTAGTTTTCATTCATTTCACAAAAACGAATGGCGGTAAACCCATTTTGACTAAAAGGAGTATGGTCGCCACCACGCAAGAAACGGTCGTTGCGATACACCAAATTAATGTCCAGTTGCTCTACATATTGGTTAGTAACCGTTTTGATATATCGGGCTAATTGCCTGGATGGACTGTCATTATCACGATTGGTCGATTTACGCATTTTTGATTCGGCTTCCGTTTCTAAAAATGGAATTGTTTCACTGAAAACACGAACTTTAGTGTTGTCTCTTAGTAAAGTACCGCTGGATAAGCTGTTTCCAATCATATCATTATTGATCATGGCAATAACATTCCATTTTCCGTCTTTGGCAACATCGGCTAAATGTTTGGCTCCGTACAATCCTTGCTCTTCACCAACTACAGCTACAAAAATCAGTGTAAAAGGGAATTCTCTCTGGCTCATTATTCGGGCAAGTTCCATCATCGCGGCTACTCCTGAAGCATCATCATTAGCACCTGGCGCATCTGATTTAGAATCCATAACATCGGAAGCACGGGAATCTAAATGGCCGCTTATAATTAATACACGATCATCTGTAGGATCGGTTCCTTTTAAAGTTGCCATCACATTGCCCAACTGGCTGTCAGTAGCGATGCGTCTTCCATCGGCTTTTATGGTGAAAAAATCAATTACAGAAGTTAGTCTTCCGCCTGATGCCAAAGAATATTTATCAAATTCTGATTTTACCCAGCGTTGCGCCGCTCCAATGCCGCGTGTGTTACTTTTAGTGTCGCTTAAGGTATGTCGGGTTCCAAAAGACACGAGTTTGCGAACTGTAGCTTCCATGTTTTCCGATTTTACCTCGGCTACCATTTTTTTTATTTCTGGGTCGTCGACTGTGGTTTGTGCGTAATTGGTGTGGGAAATGAATAGTAGTAGGAATAAAGAGAAAATTAAGGCTGGTTTCATTAATAGGATTTTTTAGTTTTTTCAAAGTTAGTAAAAAAGAAAAGGAAATTGTGGGGAAATTGGATTTTAGGATTTGTTTATTCTTGTGTAAGTCTAGATTTTAAAGGATTAGTTATTTTGAAAAAAACGCTATTTATTTAAATACTTAGCAATAGAACTATGTAAAATATGCTTAGATTTCCTTAATTGCTTTTCGATTTTATCTTCATTCATAATTTTTGAAGCTCTTTTTAAATAAGAAAAATAATTGCTCTGTTTCTTAGGACTTGTCCGACCTTCTTCAAAGTTAAATTCTCCCTTATGATTAGGTACTAATATTTTTCTTGAACGAATTAACTGTGAGTTTTCATTATCACTATCTTTTTTCTTCGGAATAGTTTTGAATAATTTTTTTATTTGATTGATATAGATTGCTTTTTGTTGAAAAGGATCTTTTTGAATTCCTAATATTGCTCTTCTAGATCTTCTACGTATTATGCTTTTAATTCTTCTATAAAACTTAGCAATATTAGTAGACTTTATTAAAGTATTGTATCCTCTAAATTCAAATCCTAAGTATGTTAATGGGCTTTGTAATGTTTCTGTACCATCAGAATTTATTTTTATAGATGTTAATCTTATTTCTTTAGCTTTATTAAATTCAATATTTTTAAAAATGAAAGTTTCTGTTTTTTCTATACTAATTTCTACTATATTTTCTTTCATTTGTAATTCTACAAATTCTTTTACTTCATTTATTTGTTCAACTTTACAAACTACAATGATATCATCGGAATACCTACGGTAATAACAATTTTTATTATTTACTAAGTTTTCAAGAATGCTTAAATCGAAATAGTAGAGATACATATTTGCCAAAATTGCACTAATGGGTAATCCTTGAGGAATACCCATTATTTCTTTTGTTTCTTTATTTCTAAATGGAAATTTATGTATTTTTAGTTTTCCTGACTTTATATGATTTCTAAAATCTTGGTTTGATTCAAAAAAACATTTAAAACCTTTTGTTTTTCTGATAAGAGACAATTTTTTTTCGTCAAATCCTGCTTTTTTTCCTTTATTTTTTTGATAAATTCTTAAATCATCTAATAGTACGTAACTAAATTTAGTACATGCTTTAAAGACATTAAGATGATGTTTTGGCAGTTCTTCAACATCAATAATAGTTTCCCAAATAAGTTTTAGCCTTTTATGATCAAGTGATGGAAAAAAACTTTTAATATCAAATGCTAAAGCAGCGATATTTTCCTTTTTTGACCTTTCAGTAATCGTATCAAAAATTTCTTTTGCAAAATGAATTGTGCTTTTTCCATTTCCTTTTGCATCATCAGGCAAATTTGGATTGATTTTTAGTTTTCTGTAAGCTGTAACACATTCTGAAAGTCCAAAGTAGGAGCCTAATTTTTCTTCATATTTTTTTTGAAGTAGTGAAGCATAATATGCGTAAATCAGGGCGTCGAAATGAGAGGCGTAGTGTAAAGGTCTGTTTTTTGCAGCACTTTCTGTTTTTCCTGTTTTTATGCTTTTTAATTTATGAGAACGAATTTTATCGTTCTTTTTCTCAAACTTTTTGGTGTCAATTTTTTTGTATTTTCTTTCTTTTATTATGGAATGAATAAGTGGATAAAATGCATATTTTTCGATGAACTTTGGGTTTTCAATTTTAGATTTGATTTCACGCCAACTACCGATAACGTTTATATTTGGTGTAAGATGTAAGTACCCTTTTGCTTTTATCCAAATCGGAATTGTGGTTTCTTTATTTGTAGAATTCATAATAAAAAATGCCTTGTGGTGTTTTGCTCTAGCAATAGTGATTTCGTTTTTACATACTTCTCTTGCGAGTCGGACCAGTACCCAATTAATGAGTCATTGTGTTTTTTGTAAATAGAAGACAAATGATAAACATCTCAGCAACAGTATTGCTCTCAATAGAATTATTCGTATCTTGCGTGGAATTCTCCCAATTGCTGGTAAAGGCAACTGAATTGATAAATCCACTTCCTAAATAAAATAAATTTCATTTAGTAATTTCAAAAGTCATAAAAACTTTAGAAATTTATAGTCCTATCCAAATGTAAATTTCAGCTTATCTCACAAGGCTTTCAAATGTAAGTATTTTTTTATTATATTGGCTAAAAAAAAATAGTTTATGGAAAGTTTTGCACTTGGAGAAATAGTCACATTAAAAAATCATCCTTATTATTCTACAAATAATAAAATACTTATTACAGCAGATGCAACGATGACTCCACCATTAATGGTCGTTACAGAAGTGTATAATGATTATAAAAAAACACTTGATTTTGATGAAAAATCGGGTGTTCAGGAATCAAATACAAGTAAAATAAAATGCGTTTTTTATTCTAATAAAACACATAAGTACGAAAGTAATTGGTTTTTAATAGATCAAATTAAAAAGATAAATGACACAAACAGTAATGAGGAAGAGCAAAGTTTGTCTTTAGAAAACATTATTTTATTAAATAAAGAAAGTGATATAAATGGACTTATTAGTAAAAATGTTATTCTAAAATCTTGGGAGATTGAATTAGGAAAAAAAAAATCTAGTTTTAGTTATGACAGTTATTCAGATAAGAGTAATAATAAAATTACTGCATGTTTGAGTTTTTTGCCGCCAGTTATGGTTATTATTGGTTATCAAAGAGTTAATGAACTAAAGGAATCTAATTTTGATAAGAAAACTGGAGCTAAAAAAAGAGTATTTGCTAAAATTTTACTTAAATGCAGATGGTTTAATCCTTTGACACATGCCTTTTCAGAAGAGTTTTTTACACCCGAATCTTTAGATTTAGTTATAGATGATGATTTAGAATTAATTGATGAAATTCAACTTTTTATAAAAGAGAATAAATTCATAAGATTTAACAATCCTAAGTTGACAACATATAATAATGGAAATACAATTGGACAACCGCTTAAAATTAGTTTCAATCATTGTTATTATCAGTTAGAATATTATGATTTTTTGACAAACAAGAATGAAACTTTAAAGTTATTGGATTTTAAATCTGAAAAAGTAAAACCTCTAGACTTATATTCTGAAGATTACGCTCCTTATTATGGTAATTTGGAGTCAGCAAAAAAAGTAAAACAGTTTCTTAAGGAAGAAATTGAAACTCAAAAAAAATCAAATAAAATATTCAGAATAAAATACAAGTCAAAAAAAGGTATTTTATCTACAAGAACAATTTCTGAATGTGAGTTTCTTGATCATCGATTAATTGATGAAAATTCAGATTCTAAAAAAAATAAATATATCAAAGCTAAATGCTTTAAGAGAGAGGGGAAAGAAAGACATTTCAGATTTAAAGGGATTGAAAGGATTGAAATTTTGAACTTTGATTATGCTAAATTAAATAAACAAAACGTCCTAATCTAGCCGCGATGGGAGCAAGTATCCTTTCCAGTCCTGAACTTGTTGCAGGATCCTGAAACAAGTTCAGGACTGGAAAGATACTGCGTACAGCGGGACAACTCGTGACGAACGAACGGAAAGTTATGCTCCAAAAAAAGAAAATAATGGTCTGATTTGGGCTTTATATTTTTGTGGACGGTTTCTTAATTTACTATTTTCAAACTTCGTACATTTGCGCTTTAGAAATTGAAAGAAAATGATTGAAATAGGAAAATACAATACGCTTACCATTTTACGCGACACCAAAGTGGGTTTGTTTCTGGGAAATCCAGCAGAAGATCCTGAAGGAATTCATGATATTCTGCTGCCTAACAAATACGTACCAAACGAATTTGAAATAGGCGAGGAGTTAATTGTTTTTGTATATTTAGACCACGAGGAAAGACCCGTTTCCACGACATTAGAGCCGTATATATTATTGAATGAATTTGCGCTTTTACGTGTGAATTATACCAATCAGATTGGTGCTTTTATGGATTGGGGAATGGAAAAAGATATTTTGGTTCCGTTTAAAGAGCAGGCGCGTCCTATGGAAAAAGGGAAACGCTACCTGGTGTACCTTTATATGGACGAGAAAACCAATCGTTTAGTCGCTTCCAGTAAATTAAATCAATTTTTAAAAAATGACCACCTTACGGTTGAAAAGGGTGAAGAGGTAGATTTAATTGTTTCTCATATCACTGAATTAGGAATTAACGTAATCATAAACGAGCAGTACAAAGGTTTGATGTACAAAGATGAAGTTTATGATGACGCGATTCGAACGGGAGACCGCATGCGAGGATACATTAAAACGATTCGTCCTGATAATAAAATTGACGTGGCATTGCAGGTGCAGGGATATCAAAGTATCGAACCGAATGCAGAAAAAATTCTCGACGAATTAAGGGCTAGTAGGGGTTTCTTGCGTTTGACTGATAATTCACATCCGGAAGATATTAAAACGGTTTTGAAAATGAGTAAAAAAACCTTTAAGAAAGCCATTGGCGCTCTGTACCGAGAGAAATTAATTGAAATCAAGGAAGACGGAATTTACTTGGTTAAGGAATAAAAAAAAAGAAAGACTAATCGAAAACGGTTAGTCTTTCTCTTTTTAATGCTGTTCTAGAGTATTAAATTCTAGCAGCACTAATTTGATTTTACTTTTAAAGTATATTTATCTACCTAACAGGAACAATAGTATGCTCTATACTATTTTAAAATTATTAACTTAAGCGTAAATTACTTTAAAGAATAATTTGTCTTTAAATGTACAATCACTTGCTTACAAGTTAAGAAATAATGTAACGATAAGGCCGTTGGTTTTCTATATATTGGAAGATAATTTTCTAAAACAATTTTTTATTAATGCCTCACTTCCGCAAGAACAAGGAAAATAAATCTTTAGTTTAACCGTAGGTGTTATTTTATTTTTTTTTGCTGGGGCAAATATTGGTAACATTTGCTCCTTTATCGGGGGCTTTAAAAATATTTTTATAAGTTATTACCGTAGAAAAAGGAGCGACAATAATTTTAATTGCATTCAATACATTCTTTTTTTAAGTTAATAAATCAGTTAAGAATCCATAATCAAAGATGATAGATATTTTGTATCCCTCTGATTAGCTTGAACTAAAATTAAAAATTATTTAAATTGTATACTGTTAAAATACAATTTTTCAACTGTTTTTTAACTTTTTAAAGCCTTTAATCAGAGAAAGATTACCATAAGCTTGTCTAAATAGAATAGATAAACTGTAAAAAATGATTTATTTTTACACTAAAATAATTTAAATCAATTGTAATGGATTGGATTACTGCCAAAGAATACGAAGATATCACTTATAAGAAATGCAATGGCGTTGCCAGAATTGCTTTCAACAGGCCGGATGTACGCAATGCGTTCCGTCCAAAAACAACTGCCGAATTGTATAATGCATTTTATGATGCGCAGGAAGATACCTCTATTGGTGTGGTTTTACTTTCCGCCGAAGGGCCGTCGTCTAAAGATGGTGTGTATTCTTTTTGTAGCGGCGGCGATCAAAACGCTCGTGGACATCAAGGATATGTAGGCGATGACGGACAGCACCGTTTGAACATCTTGGAAGTGCAGCGTTTAATCCGATTTATGCCAAAAGTAGTTATTGCTGTAGTTCCCGGTTGGGCTGTAGGTGGCGGACATAGTTTGCATGTGGTTTGCGACTTGACTTTAGCAAGTAAAGAGCACGCTATTTTTAAACAAACTGATGCCGATGTAACCAGTTTTGACGGTGGATACGGTTCAGCGTATTTAGCTAAAATGGTCGGACAGAAAAAAGCACGCGAAATTTTCTTTTTGGGACGCAATTATTCGGCTCAAGATGCTATGGATATGGGAATGGTCAATGCGGTAATTCCGCATGCTGAATTAGAAGATACGGCTTATGAATGGGCACAGGAAATTTTACAAAAATCTCCGATGGCTATTAAAATGCTAAAATTCGCCATGAATCTTACTGATGATGGAATGGTGGGACAACAGGTTTTTGCAGGTGAAGCCACAAGGCTTGCGTATATGACCGAAGAAGCTAAAGAAGGCAGAAACGCATTCCTGGAGAAAAGAAAACCGAATTTTGAGAAAAAGTGGTTGCCGTAATGGAGTAATCAGTGTTCAGTTTTTAGTGTTCAGTCTCAAACAGGGAAAAAAGTTTGATATTTTAAGTTTAAAGTTGTTTTGAAAAGGAACTTTAAACTTACCCTAAAATAAATTTTATAAATGGAAAATTTCACAAACGAAACGATTGATACCAGCCAACTTCCAAAATTTGAGGAAGTCACATTCACGAATTTGCATCCCAAATACATTACAGTAGTTTTGATCAGTTTAGTTAGAATTATTGTAATAGTAGTTCTAGTCCCTATACTACTTTCCATGTTTAAACCCGAATTGTTTTCGGGAAGAGTCTGGCTGATTTTGGGGGTTTTAATTCCTGTATTTTCGATTTTGTTAGTTGTGTTTTCTATTATTGGATTCAAGAAAAAAGGATTTGCATTCCGGGAACATGATGTGCTTTTCAAACACGGAATTATTGCTACAAACACTATCGTAATTCCTTATAACAGAGTGCAACATGTGGCGTTGCATGAAGGATTAATTTCACGTTATTTTGGTCTGGCCAAAATAGAAATTTTTACTGCCGGCGGAAGTTCCAGTGATATTGAAATTCCCGGAATCGAGAAAGAACAAGCCGAAAATATCAAACAATTGTTGATGGGTAAAATACAAAAGCAATTGTAATGGGAGCCGATTTTAGTCAGCCACAGCGGCAATCTTCAATAGGAATTTTGGTGATGTTTTTTTATACGCTTCAGCAGTATGCCAGAGCGTTGTGGCCTATGATTGTGATTTGGATTTTCAAGTTTGAAGAGATTAATAAATTGTATCTTACCCTTGGGACGATTGCCGTCTTTATAAGTATTGGAGTCGTTTCCTATTTAAAATATCTGAATTTTACTTTCTTTTTGGATTCTGAAAACGAGGAATTTATAATTACAGATGGCGTTTTCAATAAAACCAAAACTGCAATTCAGTTACGTAAAATTCAACAAGTAAATATCAATCAGTCTTTTATTCAAAAGTTAATTGGAGTTTATGAACTGGATGTAGATACAGCTGGAAGCAATAAAAAAGAGGGAGCCATAAAAGCAATTTCACATGAATTAGCTTTGGAGTTGAAATTTCGTTTGTTGGAAAATGAAGAAAAAAAGAGTGAATTTGGAACCGAAAAAACTTCATTAGAGGAAACCGGACAAAACCTAGTTGAAGCGGCACGTCCTTTTATCAAAATCAGCTTTGTGAGTTTGTTAAAAGTTGGCGTTACGTCTAATTATGGAAGAAGTATCGCTTTATTGGTGATTTTCTTTAGTACGATTTACGAAAATTTTCAAAATTTTGGAGACGAAAGCTATGCTTACAAGGAGAAAGTAGGGTCCTACATAGATAAAAATTTAGTATTGCAAACTATTTTAATATCGATCGCGTTTTTGTTTGGGATTGTTCTAGTTATTAATGTAATCCGAATAGTTTTTAAATATTATGATTATCAAATAACCCGACAAAAAGGGTCTTTGCTATTGTCTTTTGGGTTGTTAAATACGAAAAGCACCATCATTAAACCTGAAAAAGTTCAAATTACGACGGTTACCAGAAATTATTTCCAAAAGAAAATGGGAATTCTGGAATTAAAAATTAAACAAGCAACCGGCGGAGAAGAGGACGAACGAAAATCAGTAATAGAAATTCCGGGATGCAGTGAGACCGAGAGAGATTCGATATTGAAACTATTGTTTCATAAAATTCCAGAAAAAGGATTAATGCTTCAACCTAATTTTCGTAAACTTGTTTTTTCTGTTTTTCTTTCAATAGGATTACCTTTGTTGGGATTTTTGGGGATTGGTCATTGGCTTGAACCTGTATTTTTCGAATACAGTTATGTAGTGCCGATTTACGTGGGTATTGTTGGATTAATCCAATATTTTAAATTTATAAATAACCGACTATTTATCCACGATAATTTTATAATAAAGCAAAGTGGGGCTTGGGATGTGAGTAATGATATTATTGAACCCAGTAAAATACAAGCGATTACAACGTCACAGCTTTTTTGGCATAAAAAGGTGAACATAGGTTCGATAACATTGCATACCGCGGGAGGAAATATAGCTTTTCAGTTAGGGAATTATTCAATACTAAAACAACAAGTCAACCTTTGGTTGTACGAAATAGAAACTTCCGATAGCAATTGGATGTAGTTCAAAGAGGTTATTTGAGTATTTGTTTAATCGTTTAACCGAATTATCAAATAAGCATTGAACCAAATAAATAGTTAAAATTTTTAAATAAAAAAACATGAAACATTGGATTGAAGCCGCGCGATTACGTACATTACCCTTATCGGTTTCTGGAATAATAGTGGGAAGCATGTATGCTTTAGCGCACCCAACAGACACTATATTAACGCCAACAGAAGTCTTTAACTGGCGATTGTTTGGTTTTGCAATATTGACAACATTAGGATTGCAAATACTTTCTAATTTTGCTAATGATTACGGCGACGGCTTGAAAGGAACGGACAATGCGGATCGAGTAGGTCCAAAACGTGCTATACAAAGCGGTTTAATTACTCCGCAAGCTATGAAACGCGCCATTATAATCACATCTGCATTGACATTGCTGTCTGCGATGTTGTTGATTTATTATGCCTTTACCGACACTAATTTATGGTATTCCTTGTTTTATTTAGTGTTGGGAATTCTCTCAATTGTGTCTGCGATACGTTATACGGTGGGGAATACCGCTTATGGCTACCGTGGATTTGGGGATGTATTTGTCTTTGTGTTTTTTGGTTTGGTAAGTACTTTAGGAGTGAATTTTTTGTATTCCAAACAATTGGATTTCGAATTGGTTTTACCGGCTATTGCTATTGGTTTACTAAGCGTTGGTGTTTTGAATTTGAATAATATGAGAGACGAAGCTTCAGATAGAAAATCTAATAAAAATACAATTGTCGTAAAAATTGGCGGAGCTAAAGCAAAAATATATCATTATACTTTGATTATATCGGCAATGGTTTTGGTGTTGATTTTTGCAATTATAGACGATTTTCACTTTGATCAATACTTATTTTTATTGGCGTATATTCCTTTAAGTAAGCATTTAGTTACTGTCTATAAAAACAAGAACCCTAAGGAATTAGATCCTGAATTAAAAAAACTAGCACTCAGTACTTTTGCACTTTCTGTGTTGCTGGCATTGTGCATGATTTTCTTCTTTTCGGATTTGATCGTTAATAATTATTAAACCCAAACTAGTCTAATTTAAAATTCGATTCAAATGAAAATAACATTTTACGGTCACGCGTCAATAGGGATAGAAATTGGAGGCAAACACATATTAGTAGATCCTTATATTTCGGCTAATCCAAAGGCTGCGCATATTGACATTGCTACTTTAAAAGCGGATTATATTTTAGTTACTCATGCGCACGGAGATCATATTTTGGATGTCGAGGCAATTGCCAAAAGAACCAAAGCGGTAATTGTTTCCAATGCTGAAATTGCAGGTTATTATGGCGCAAAAGGGTTTCAATCGCATCCCATGAATCACGGCGGAAGCTGGAATTTCGATTTTGGAAAACTGAAATACGTAAATTCCATTCATTCCAGTTCTTTTCCTGACGGCAGTTACGGAGGAAATCCGGGCGGTTTTGTCATTGAAGGGGAACATAAAAACATCTATATTTCTGGGGATACGGCGCTGACAATGGATATGAAACTTATTCCTATGCGCACCAAACTCGACTTAGCAATTTTGCCAATAGGGGATAATTTTACCATGGATGTCGAGGATGCTATCCTAGCTTCTGATTTCTTGGATTGCGATAAAATTTTAGGCTATCATTACGACACTTTTGGTTACATCGAAATCGATCATGAAGAATCCATTCGCAAATTCTTTGATAAAGGAAAAGATTTAATGCTACTGAAAATAGGGGATTTTATCGAATTATAATTTTATTTGGAGCTAATCCAGCTATTCGTTGCAAATGAAATTCACTGAACTTCTATAAAAATGAAGGATTTTCACTGCTATCTGGGCTAAAAAAACGTTAATCAAGAAAATGAACATTCAAAAAATAGTTTTAATAGTATTGACAATTATTTCATTTCAATCTGTTTTCTCTCAAAAAGACGGGTATTGGGATAAAGCGCGCGCTACAACTGAAGAAATTTCAGTTTCCGCCAGAGACAGAATCATTATAAAAACCCAAGATTTTCCTGAAGGAACAACTGAAGTCGTCTATAGAATAACGCTTTTAGATAAAAATCAGCAAATGGCGGGTAGTTTGGTTTCGGTTTTAAAAGCCATTCCGGACCCAACGGGAATCAGTCAAGGTTCAGCAGGAGCGGTTTTTATCCTATCTAAAATCTCTGGAGATGACAAATGCAATTATGCAGTTTTTTCTAGCGCCGACTTAGCTACAAAATATAAAGAAAATGGCAAAACGGATGACGCGTGTTTGGTACAAGATACTCCGGTTAGTAAAGATGCCAAGCGACTTTCAGAGAAATCACCTTGTATGCAATCATTTATGGGGAATTTATGGTTTGGTTTCGAAAGCAAAAACTGGATCATGAATCAAAAAATTATTCTCGAAGTGGTGCCGTGGGTCGATAACAAACTGAGCCGTGGCTGGACGCTTGAAAACAGAAAAGCAATCATCGATCATTGCAAGACCTCTAATTTGGCCCAAAAAATGACTAATTCAGATGATTTTTGTGTTTGTATTCTTGATAAAATTCAATCCAAGTACAAACATAAGGAATTCCAGAAATTATTAGCTGTAGAGCGTGCCAAAGCGTTCAAAGATTTTGGCACTAGTTGTTTTGGTGAAAGCAGTCTTTCTAAAAGTGTTTATAATGATTTGCGTATGCAAGCCACTGTACTGACAAAACAAGGAAAGCAAGGCGAAGCGATCCAGAAACTTACAACGATAATCAATGACGGAAAAGGAACCGCTTTAGATTACAATGCGATAGGAAATAGTTATCTTTTGACAAAGCAATACGGAAAAGCGATTAAATTTTTGAAAGAAGGTGAGAAGCTAGACCGTACAGAGTTATTGATACAACTCAATTTAGCGCATGCCTATTTATTGAATGATAATTATGCGGATGCAAAAGCGATTTATAAAGAGTATCAGTCGCAAAATGTAACGGATAGTTTGAGTTGGACTCAAAAAGTAAAACAAGATTTCGCTGCCTTCAAGAAAGCGGGAATAACTTCCAATGATTTTGATAGAGTTTTGAAGTTGATTGATAGATAATTTAAGTTGGGAAGAAGGCTAAAGCCTTTTTGTAAAACTCTAAAATTAAAAAAATGAAGCGTAGAGATTATTATTCAACGAGAACAGGCAAAGTTACAGAAACGCCTGAAATTACTTTGAAGGTTCTAAAGAAACTTTTTATAATAAGTTTTGATAAATTATATGAAGATGGTTTTTTTCAAAAATATTTTGGTTATTACTGTGTTGATCAAGGCGAAGTTAAAGGTGAATTAGGATTTGATATAGACTCTCAAATTTTTTTAAGTATTAGAAAAGAAGGACTTTGGCCAATTCAAAATAAAATAGAAGAATATTCAGAAGATGACTTATTTGATATGATTGAATTTATGTACGATCATTGTTCAAAACCATTATCTGGAGATTTTCATAATTTTAATAATTGTGGATACCACTATTATACTTTTGATGATAAAGGAGGTCAAAAATTATATCGCGAAATTATTGCGAGATTTTCAAGATGGATTTGAAATTTCAGATGCTGGTGAGATTTTAAGTCTTCCGGATTCCAATATTTTACCGTTATTACAAGCAGAAATCCCTTCAACGGATGTTGATAATATAAATAAAAAAATTGATTTAGCAGTTTTAAAGTTTAGGCGTCACAAATCAACATTAGATGATAGAAAAGATGCACTTCGTCAATTAGCAGATGTTTTAGAATATTTAAAACCTGAAATAAAAGAAGTTTTAGATTCAAAAGACGAGAGCGATTTGTTTAATATCGCAAATAATTTTGGAATTAGACACCATAATTCTAAACAAAAAGTTGATTATGATAAAGCGATTTGGTATAGCTGGATGTTTTATTATTACTTAGCTACAATTCATACAATATTACGATTAATTGCGAAAAAGAAATAACAGTCAAGCTATTAGTAAATTTCATTAAAAATTATTATGTTTAGTTGCAAAAATAAAGCTTATAATCAAAATTTTTAGAAAATCATTTAACTCGTATTTTTCTTGAAAGCAACAAATCACAAATACATTCTGGATTTCAAGCGACCATCAGGAACTTCCCGTGGCGTTATGACCGAAAAAGAAACTTGGTTTATTGTCTTGGAACAGGACGGTAAAAAAGGAATAGGAGAGTGCGGAATTCTTCGCGGATTAAGTATTGACGATCGTCCGGATTACGAAGATAAATTGCAATGGACTTGTGACAATATTCACCTTGGAAAAGACCAACTTTGGGAAGCGTTATTGGAGTTTCCTTCGATACAGTTTGGAGTGGAAATGGCGTTCCAATCTTTGGAGAGTGAAACTCCTTTTTTGCTCTTTCCATCTGACTTTATAAACGGTACAAAATCCATCTTAATAAACGGTTTGGTTTGGATGGGCGAGGAGTCGTTTATGAAGCAACAAATCGAGGAAAAATTATCACAAGGTTTTCGATGCATCAAACTTAAAATTGGAGCAATAAATTTCGATAAAGAACTGCAATTATTACGTTTTATTCGGCAACATTTTACTCCGGAACAAGTCGAAATTAGGGTTGATGCGAATGGTGCTTTTGATACAACTTTAGCTTTAGATAAATTAATACAATTATCTGAATTTAAACTACATAGCATTGAACAGCCGATACTAAAAAATCATACTGACAGTATGGCAGAGCTGTGTAAAGTAACTCCTTTTCCAATTGCTTTGGATGAAGAGCTTATTGGTGTGTTTAATTTGATAGAAAAAGAGCAGTTATTGGTGAAAATCAAGCCACAATACATTATTTTGAAACCTAGTTTTATAGGTGGTTTTCGAGGCACGCAAGAATGGATTTCATTGGCTGAAAAGCATAAAATACGGTGGTGGATTACCTCCGCTTTGGAGAGTAATATTGGATTGAATGCCATTGCACAATGGACGTTTTTACAACACAATTTGATGTTTCAGGGATTAGGAACCGGCGCGCTTTATATAAATAATTTTGACTGTCCGTTGGAAGTTTCACAAGGACAATTATGGTATAAAAAAGAGTTGGACTGGGCCTTTGATTTTGACCTGTTTAAATAGATTATTTTGAAGTTTTCTTTTGTTCACCATCTCCCAGTAAAACAGATAACGACTTTAAGCTTGGTGTACGGTCCGCAATCAATTTTATAATACTTAAGAAGGGAATAAACAGGATCATTCCTGCAGCACCCCACACAATACCTCCAACAATTATCACAATAATGATGACAAGTGTATTTATTTTTAAACGGCTTCCAACAGCAAAAGGAAATATAATGTAGGCTTCAAGTGCTTGAACAATAGAAAAAACGGTAATAACGGCTAACGGATACCAAATCGAATTGTACGTTATCCAAGAAACTGCAATGGGCAAAAGTGAGGAAATTATGATGCCTACATAAGGAATAAAAGTCAGGATTGAGGCTATAAAACCGAATAAAAAGGGGTGTGGAACTCCAATAATTAATAGACCGATACTGTTTAATAGTCCAACTATTAAATATACCAGTACCATTCCTTTGATAAAATTGTAATACGCATGAATGGTTTCAACGAGAATTTCATGAATAGTTTTTTTTCTTTCGGGAGGAAAAAGTTCATATAAGGCATTCGATAACATTTGGCGATGGAAAAGTATTAATGCGGAGAATACAGGAAGCATAAATAAAAAAAATACAGATTCAGACAGCGAATAGACGGTGTTTCTTAGTATTGAAAAAGCTTGGGAACCGGAATTGCTGAGCGTAATTTTGATAAATTCGGTTTGTTTTTTCAAACTAATGTCAAATCGTTCCGAAATAAAAATACTCAATTGATTTATCGTGTCGGTTAGTTTGGTTCGCAACGATTGCCATTCTTGAAGAAAGTCAGAAAGCTGCACGAACAATAGATATATGACAGCTCCCACCAAAAGTGTTACTCCTAAAATAGAAATTACAATTGCAATTCCTTCATGTACACCTTTTGTTTCCATCCATTTACAGATGGGATACAGAATAAAGCTGATAAGTAGTGAAAAGCTTAACGGAATAAATAATGTTTTGCCAAAGTGTAGTACTAAAGAGGCCAATACAATTAACTGCAGAATTTCTAAAACAGAAAATCTCCTAGTGGATTGAAAAGGAATGGATGTCTTAGATTGTAACATACAAACAGGTATTATCACCGTTATTTCAAATTTATTTTTTCAAATTTTTGATTAATATCATATTTTTTGAAAATAAAAAATGACGTTTTCATGGTGTAACAAAGATAGCGGATTAAAAGTAACTCACCTATTTGTCTGAATTATAGTTATTTAAGTTAGTAATTATTTTTTGTAAGAAAACAAATTATTACATAATTAACCTAACTCCGCCTAATTCAGAAACTCTGTAAGAGAAACGATTACCAGGAGAACCAATGAACATGAAATTTTTTGGAATATTCCATTTTTTTGATAATTCGTCAATGATTTCGGGGCCGAAAGTACCTTCTAATTCAATAAATTCAATGTCAATATCAGGATAAGCACGGTCCAGAACTTTTAGGTCAATTATGAGTAAATCATTATTTTCACCTTCACGCTTTACATTAACAATTTTTAATTTCTTTGTCGTTTCGTTATTTTCTACATATTGCATAACCTTATTTAAAATTGCCACATTATCTCCTTTTGTAAAAAAAACAAATTCCTGCGAGTGAATTTTTTTATTCATTTGTACCAGATAACGATTACTGAATACGACGAATCTTCGTAAAGGTTTGGAAAAATATTCTAAGGCATCAATTGATAACTGAATTAAAAAAGATCTGTTTAACATGATAGCAATAAAAAGCAATGCAGGACTTAGGTATTTGATGAAAGTATAAAAGGAATCAACATTTAATTGAACATTTCCTACAAAAGCAGCAATTACTAATGATACGGCAATAACTACCGAAATTCCACGAGCTCTTTCCGGTCTAGGCAGTTTTTTTCGTTTAAATTTCAGTAATAAATTTCCGATACCAAATAATCCCATTACGGCCAGAAACGAGAACGTGTAAACGCCTGCAAGCGCTACAAGTTGACCGCCTGTAACAAATAATACAGAAATACATAATATTAGAAAACTGATAATAATTCTGTAATTAGAGCCTCGTCTATTTTGTTTTAAAAAGTAATTGGGTAGTATTCTGTCTAGAGTCATTCGATTTAGCAAGCCGGAAACCCCAACAAAGGAAGTTAATACAGCGCCACATAATACTAAAACAGCGTCGATGGAAATAAGATAAGCAAGCCACGATCCGCCAGTTGTTTGTCCCAAAAAGGCAAGTAAGGATTCTCTATGTTCTCCGACTTCAGCCAGTGGAATGATGCAAATTAGTAGTAATGCTAATAAAGGGTTGAAAAAACTCACTATAGCCCACATATTACGAAGTGTTTTTGGAAACACACCGTGTTCTTGTTCTTCAACAAAATTAGCAGAACTTTCAAAACCCGAAATCCCTAACATAGCTGCAGAAAAACCTAAGAAAAGCGCTCTAACAATCCCACCTGAAGTAACTGGAAGATTCCAATTGATATGAAAAGTTTGTAAACCATGATTAATAAGAAACCAGCCAGATGCGAATACCAATACGCTAAGTGTGATTAAATGAATTAGGAATATAAAGACAGCAACAATAGCGGATTCTCCAATTCCTAAAATTGCCAAGCCGGTAAAAGCCACTAAAACAATTACTGTAGCTATTGTGATGTCAATTCCTGGTGCAATTCCATGGAGATAATGCATGCCTTCAGATGCTGAGATTACCGCTGTAGCCATATAAGACAAAACGGTTAATGTAGCTGCCAGCGATGCGATCCTTTTGGACGAAGTGTTTAATAATACGTTATACGCGCCACCGTTTAGTGGAATAGCGCCAACTACTTCCCCATATATTTTTCTGAATAGAAAAAGGACTACTGCTACAAAAAGTAACGAAATCCAAGCATACTGGCCCGCATACATAATGGTAAGCGCAGATACATAAAGACACGATGAACTGATGTCATTTCCGCAAATAGCAGTGGCTTGTAATTCATTTAGTTTTTTATGTACTACTGTTTTCATATGTTGCATCAACTATTTCTTTATGGATTTTCCAAACATCAATTTCATTTTAATACGACTCAATTACGGTTTTGATTTAAATCTCGGTTGAATCGTGTTTTTAAACATTCAAGTAGCATTTTTAGTTTCTATGTATTTCTTTAATGAAAGCCGTGCTTGTTTTTGTATTTTTTTCTGAAAAAATCCAGTCCAACCGAATAAATATCCTGTAATTCCGAAAGCTTGTTTGGACCAATTCCAGATGTCGAAATCATCAGTGTGTTTTTTTATTAACCCATCTTTAAACTGAAATTGCGCTCGAATTACATTTACTACTTTTCTATTCGTTTCACTAAAATTGTAGGTAGCAATCCATTGCGCAGAACCAATATATTCATCGGCTTTTACATCTGAGAACTCAATTTTTATATTTCCTTTGCTTTTTTTAATGAGCATTTTCCACATTTGGCAAACATCCTTGTCTTTTAATAATCCAAAAGCAGGGTCACGAAACTCAATTTTAGAATGATAGCATTCACACATAGTTGAAGCATCGGCGTTGGCAAAAGCAGTATAGAACTTAATGATGGTTTTTTCGTTTGGGGTCATGTCTTCATACAGTAATTAGTAAAAATAATAATTTTTTTGCTAAAAGTTCGGTTTTAAAAAAGGAATATAAAATATATTCGACATTGTAAAAAAACTTTGAATAATTCCGGATTGATTCCCATCAGCGTATCTTCAAGAATGTTTTTCAATTTATACAAAAAAAAGAGGATAGACTGTTTTAAGTGTCTATCCTCTTTAGTAAAGCATTAAATGGTATTATATTGTATTGGTTTATTTAACGGCAGGAATAATATCAATTATTACGGTACGATTGTAAAAACGTTCTTCCGGTGTTTTATTTTCAAATGGAGAATTATTTTCATTTTCGCCATTACCTGACACATCAAATTTAACATCGTTTCTGCCTGCTTTAGCTAAGCTGCTTTGAAGGATATTTTTCACATCATTTGCACGAGCTAAAGACAATTCTTGATTGTGCACTTCTTCACCAATAATATCGGTGTGACCTTTGATAATTACGGTTGCTCCAGCAGGAATATTAGGTGAAACTACTTCGGTAAGATATTTTTCATACAATGAAATTGCTTTAGAAGTATTAAATTCGTAGATGATACTATATCTCAAACCTTCTTCTGTTTTTGCAGGAGTCCAAAGCACCATGTGAACCGGAGTTTCTTTCTCAATAATTTTACCACTTTTAGTTTGTCCAATCATTTTTACTTTGTAATCTCCTTCTGGACGACTTCCTAAAATTGTTTTTCCAGGAATGCTAACCTCATCTTGAACGTAAGGTCCAAAAGACTGCACTTTTCCTTGCTCATCTGTTATTTGTAATGACCAAGAAGATAATGCCTCATTTGCTCCTTTATTATTAAAGGTAAGGTAGCTTTCCAAAGGCGCTTCTTGTGAAGCCATAATTTGAACAGGTTTCAATGGCGCATTAGGACCACTTTGAAATTCCATCAATAAATCAGCAGAATTACTTTCGATAGAAACTCTACGATCTCCCTCACGTAACAAAACTAATTCTAATGTTCCGCCTGGTTGTTCTGATGGAATGTTTGGTTTGTTTTGACCTTTAGTGGTAATTCTAGTTGGATTTATTGCAAATACATTTACCAAATATGTTTTAACAGATTCTGCCATAATAAGACCATCTGTATTGCCATTATTTGATGAACCTACCAAAGTAATTGTGGCAGTAGGATTTTTTTGCATACGATCTCCAAGGATGTTCAACACATTATAATAAACAGTCATTTGACGTTTAGAACGATCTGATAAATTTTTTGGAGCAAATGTTTCTAATTGATCTTCTTTAAAGTCTTTTACTTGATTTTTTGTCAAAAGAACATAACGATTTGGAATTTCTGTTGATCCTTCATTAAAGAAAACATAGTTTCTAAGAGGGAACACTTCAGTCATTCTACTTTCTCCGGGAACATTACTAGGAGAATTTACAGAGAAATCAACCTCACGGTCATTAACCATATCAGTAGCCTGTTGGATGTTTTTTCCTTGTCCAAATTTAAGTGCAACTCCTGCTCTTATAGTAGTTATATTCCAAGTTTCTGTTGCACGTGGATTTTGACCAAAATAAGGTTGGAAAGAAACAAAAGGAGACAATACAAATTGTGTTTTGTTACTATCTGAAGAAAGCGGAATATCATAACCAGCACCAATTTGCATTGACAAAATAGTTTTTTCAATTTCACTAAATTCACCTGTTACTTCAGGAGAAGGGCTTTGATCAGGAAATGCCGGATTAACGCCTAATTGATAGTTAAATGATTTATCCAAGTTGAAAGCCAAACGTGGACCACCATACAAGTAAAAATTAGATTTGAATGGAGCAAAACGTACGCTTGGTTCCACAGTGATATAACTAAGATCAGTAGATAAATCTGCAGGGCAGTCACAATCAGTAAGCACTTGATCAAAAGAACCTTTACGGCTATCATATCCCGCTTGTAGCATTACACCCCATCTGGAATCAGCAGGACGGTATTCTAAAAGTGGCGCAATAAAAAGCCCAACACCATCTCCATCGTGAAAAGTAGCAGGTGGTGTAAAACCAGCATTCAACTGATTGGTTGAACCACGGTAAAAATTAAAATTAGCTCCACCACCAAGTCCAAAGTACCAAGAAGGTTTTGCATATTTTGTTACTTGAGCTTCTTGCGCTTGAACCGTTGTTTGTAAACTTAACCATGATAAAGCAATGATTGCAGCTCCTTTGACGGTTAGTTTAGCAGGAGACAATGAAATAAACAATGTCTCTTTATAAATATTTTTTGATATCATTTTGGTATAATTTATTATTAGAATGTTATTTAAATGAATCCCGCCCAAAGACGGGATATTTAAATTTTATATTAATTGCTTAGTTTGCAGGAATATTAATAATGGTATTTACCATAGTTACTGAAGAGATTAATGAAATTGCTCTTCCGTTTAATACTGTTTCCTGTCCTGGTAAAGTTGTGCTACTACCTGGAGAAGATAACGTAACACCTTCTTCTGCGAGTATATTTCCTGTCATAACACCACCACCGGCGTAGTTAATAACTGCTTGGCTACCTACGTACCAATATACATTTTTAGCCAAGGCACCACCTGTTAATTTAACATTTCTGGTAGCTGCTGGTGAACCTACTGTTAATGAAGATTCTGCTTGGAAAATCCAAACATCAGTTGCACTTCCAGATAAAGTCAAATCTCCGTTTGTGATTTTATATGTACCACTGGCTGATTTATAAACGCCTGCTGCTAAAGTTAGTCCACCTAGCTCACCGGATCCCTGATCACTTCCACCTGGTTTTGCAGCTGGAGAAATACTGTTCCATAACGCTCTTGCTTCATTTAATCCTTCAAGTGCTTTTTGCGCTTTTAAAGCATTTCCTGGCATTGGTGCAGCAGTATAAATTCCACCAAATACTAGTCCTTCATTAAGTGTTGTAACGGTGTAAGGATCGTTAGGCGTAGCCAATTTATCAGTGAACCCTGTTACTAATGTGGACGCAGCTGTTGTTCCTATTCCTCCATTATTAATCCTAGTGTTAAGTCCTTGATTTGTAATTCCTGCATTTCCACCAAATACTCCGAAGAATAAACCTGTGGTTGGAGCGGGAGTATTTAAAACCAATGTGGTAAAGTTCCATACGTAGTCATTCGCTAAAGGTGTTCCGATAGCATTTTTTGCACCAGTTGTAATGGTAGCAGTATAAATTTTACCTTCTAATAAAGCATTAGTAGGCTTGAACGAGGCAGTAGACCCTGAATATGTTACTGCTCCAGCAATGATTGTTGTACCTTGTTTCAAGGTAAAGTTTGGTATAATGGTTGTACGATCCATGACCATACTAAAGTTGGCAGTAATCGTTTTAGTAAGGCTAATTCCTGTTGAATTGTTTATAGGATCTGTAGAAGTTACAGTTGGGGCTACTAAAGCACCTGTTGTAAATTTCCATACATAATCACTTACTAATGTGGTGTTGTCTAAATTTGTTACTGATTTTGCAATTGTTGCTGTGTAAACCGTATTTGGAGTTAAAGGTTGTGTAGAAGTAAAAATAGCTGTAGTTCCGCTATAAGTTACAGTTCCTGCAATAGCTGTAGTTCCTTGTTTCACTGTATACGAATTTGTAGTGATAGTTGAAGACTTCATTGCCATATTGAAGTTTGCACTTACGACTTTGTTTAAAAACACATTAGTGGCGTCATTGGCTGGATCCGTAGATGTAACCATAGGAGTAATTGTCAAACCAGTACTAAAAGTCCAATTAGTTTCTGTTTGCAATGCATTACCTGTAAGATCTGTTACTGTTCGTGTTATTCTAGCACTGTAAGTTGTGTTAGGTTTTAGCAAAGCCGATGGCGTAAAGATTGCTGTTGTACCGGAGTATGAAACTGCACCTGTTATTTCTGACGTACCATTTTTTAATGTAAATGAAGACTGATTTATTGTCGCAGCATTCATTTCTTCATTAAAAGTAACGCTAATTAATTGATCAAGAGGAACGTTTGTAGCTCCATTTACTGGAAAGGTAGTTACAACCATAGGACATACGCCATCTGTTTCTACGAAATCATCTTCGGCGCAACCAGAAATTAATGCAATAAATAGTATTGCAAAGGTTAATAGTAGATTTTTAGTTCTCATTTTTTTGATTTTAGGGGGTTTAAATATTTTGTTCAACAAAGATGGTTTTGTTATCGCCGATTTCTGTTACATAATTAAAAATGTATGTTGCAAAATTCACTTGTTTTAAATTTGCGGTCTTGTGTTTGTGGTTGATAATCAGTAAGTTAATTCGTAATGCGAATTTAGGACGTGTTAGGCTATCTAATTTTTTTATTCAGAAAGTTAGGAATAAATAAAAAAAGGTTATTAAAAAAAACATTATAGCAGGAATATTGTGATGAAAAAACTTTCCTACAGATCCTAAAAAAATAATAATAAAAAAGGGTCTAACTTTAATAAAAAAGTTACCCCTGTTGTTTTAAACGAACACACTTTTATGGTAGTGTGCAGTATTAAATTATATTATCCGAAATGTTTTTATTTTAATAAAATTTACCCTTTTACTTCTAATCAATAAATGAGGAGGGTAGGTGATAGTAGTTAAGATTGAGGAATATCAGAATGTTTTGTAACAATATTAGTAATGACAAATTGCAGTACTGGATATGCAAATAAAACCCGCAGTATTAGTTAAGCAACATTTTTAAAATTATTTTTCTGTTTCCAGAATTCTTCTATTGTTTTGTAATCTAAGGCGGAATGCCTTCTTTTTCTGTT
>NZ_JBLVPZ010000006.1:0-230511 GCF_048286555.1 Flavobacterium cryophilum
AGACAATGGGGCTACAATCACACCAATTTGACGGGCCTCGAAAAAGTAAATGGGGAGCATAGTTTAATTATGCTTGTCTACAACATCAAACGCACGATAAATATTCTTGGTGTACCCGATTTAATTGCCAAAATCAAGAACTGGAACACACCCTACAAAGCAAAAGCTTGTATTGTCTTTATTACGAACTATTTTAGGCTTTGTAAAGACATTATTAAAAATGAGCTACAATTTGCTGCCTAAAAAAGAGCTTGTAGCAGAACGATTGTAGTGATGTTTATGAGGATGATTTTAAGCCAAAATAGCGACTAAATGAGGTTTTTTCACAGCCTGACGTTTTGCCACTTTGAGATGGCTGGAAGTTCGTAACCGCTTAATTTTCGGTTTAACGACAAACTTGATGCGAAATGGTAATTCCACTAAATTCCAGCTAGCTCAAAATGGCGGTTGGCAGTAGTTTTTATTCTCCGTTTGATAATAATCTTATTCCTTGCATTTCTTTAAGCAATTTTTTATTTTCAATCTTATTATTTTCTATTACTATTAATTTAGGCATAACTTTCATACCAATTAAGTCATCAGTTCTTGTTTTTATTAGATGAACATATTCGGTCCCTTCAGATTCACTAATAATTCCTTCTTCAACTTTTTTTAGTATTTCTGCTCTTATTGATAAGCTTTCAAGTAGTGCTTTATTATTTTGCTCATTTTTATATTGTCTATGATTGGTTGCGAAATCCCAAACTTCTTTAAAAATTAAGAATAATGATTTAGCAGTTTCAATTCCTGTTTTTATTCCTATGTTGGTATCGCTACCACTATCTAATAAGATAATTTCAGATTTTTGACTTTCAGCTTTATTTATTTTATTTATTGTCTCAATAAGTTCTGTTAAACAAGTTAATATTTTTATATATTTAAAAGTTTCTAGAGACTCTTCTTCAATTACAATTTGAAAAATGTTTACACCTTCTTCTAACGATTCTTCATATGTTTCATTTAGTAGATCATTTAGCAATAATTCTTTAGATAATTTATATGTTTTTACTAATGTGTTATGAAAATTATATAGAGATAAATTATTTGCATGTCCAAAGACACTTCCTGCTTGTGAATGAGTTAGACTTCTTGTTAAGGCCGTTAAATTCAAGTCAGAATACATTTCTTCACAGTTGAATATTTCTAGAATTTTAAAAATATTATCTTCATTTTTTATTTTCTCATAGTTGCTTTTTGAAGAAAACAATAATGGAATTATGCTGTCATATTTATAAGCTTGATTTGGATTATCAAAACCAGTCTCAAAATGATGTAGTATCTCTACTGATTTTAAATTTTCGATAATAATTTCAAGGTTTTTTACAAAGTCTAATTTTTGCATAATATTTCAAGGTTCTTTTATTTAAATATATGTTGATTTTCCGTCATTTGGGTAAAATTACTGCCAACTTGTTTATAGGTCTGATAAAATAAGAACTATCATCCCAAACTTAAAGAGATACATCTGATAGTGATCAGAATATATTTATTTTCAAATATATAAATTTCTACCGAAAATACTGATAAAATATATCAAGTTTAAATTTCTATCAAAAACTAACTCCTTTTGATTCAGAGATTTTTAGGGAAATTGTAAAGATTGTCTTTTTTTGACACGAATGCCCTAGCCCTGATGGAAGGGAAAATCCTTTTTTGATAAAACGCAAAGCAAGTTTTATCAATAAAGATTGGAATGACAGCAGGAAATAGCTCCTGAAAAAGTTTAATTAATTTAACTATTTAATTGTTTTAAAGTTTCCGTTCAAGTACTTCTGGCTGCAATGATGGCTTTCAATTTGAAAATTTTTAATGGAACGGTACTAGCAAAAAACGAACCTTGCAAACTGAATACTTTTTTCGTAATTTTGCACTCTAAATAAAGGACTAAGAAAATGTTAGATAGACTTCAAATAGTAAAACAACGTTTCGATGAGATTTCGGATTTGATTATTCAACCGGATGTAATCTCAGATCAGAAGCGTTATGTGCAATTGAATCAAGAGTACAAAAGTTTAAAAGCTTTGGCTGAAAAGCGCGATGAATACGTTATTTTGATGGCAAATATCGAAGAAGCAAACGAAATAATTGCCGATAACAGTGATGCAGATATGACCGAAATGGCCAAAATGCAACTGGAAGAAGCCAAGGATAGATTGCCGGAACTGGAGGAAGAAATCAAATTTATGCTGATTCCTAAGGATCCCGAAGATGCTAAAAATGTCATGGTGGAAATTCGTGCTGGAACGGGTGGGGATGAAGCGAGTATTTTTGCAGGGGATTTGTTCCGTATGTACACGAAATACTGTGAAAACAGAGGTTGGAGAACATCTGTGGTGGATATGAATGAAGGAACTTCGGGTGGTTTCAAAGAGGTTATTTTTGAAGTTACCGGCGAAGATGTGTACGGAACCTTGAAGTTTGAAGCGGGTGTTCACCGTGTGCAACGTGTACCGCAAACGGAAACGCAAGGACGTGTTCATACCTCGGCAGCAACTGTAATGGTATTGCCGGAAGCAGAGGAATTTGATGTACAAATTGATATGAATGATGTACGTGTGGATTTTTTCTGTTCGTCAGGACCAGGCGGACAATCAGTAAATACAACCAAATCAGCGGTTCGTTTGACGCACATTCCAACCGGATTAGTGGCGCAATGTCAGGATCAAAAATCACAACATAAAAATAAAGACAAGGCATTTGGCGTTTTGCGTTCTCGTTTGTACGAACAGGAATTGGCCAAAAAACAAGCAGAAGATGCTACAACACGTACATCTCAAGTAAGTTCTGGTGACCGTTCGGCAAAAATCCGTACTTATAATTACGCGCAAGGTCGTGTAACGGACCACCGCGTAGGATTGACGTTGTACGATTTAGGAAATATCATGAATGGTGATATTCAGAAAATTGTAGATGAGTTGGCGTTAGTCAACAACATGGAAAAACTGAAAGAAGCCAGCGAAGTTTTTTAATGGGTGCTAGGTTTTGGGGAATGGGTCTTGGTGTGGATTTTTGTAAAACTAAAATATATGAGAAACTTTAGGGATTTAGAAGTTTGGCAGAGTTCTGTTTTATTTGTTAAAAAAATTTATATCGTTACGGGCTCTTTCCCCAAAGAAGAAAAATTTGGACTGGTTTCTCAAATAAATAGATGTGCAGTTTCAATTCCTTCGAACATAGCCGAAGGTTGTTCCAGAACTTCTCAAAAAGATTTTTCTAGATTTTTACAGATAAGTTTAGGTTCGGCCTTTGAATTAGAGACTCAAATTGAAATAGCTAAAGAGATTGGTTTTGTGGATGGAATTTTACACTTAGAAATTATTTCCCAGCTTAATGTAATTCAAAAAAGAATTCAATCCTTGAAAAAGTATGTTGATTCCAAGGTTTAATTCCTAAACCAACACCTAAAACCCAATACCCAATATCCTAAAAATGACTACACAACAACTTATTGACCAAATTCAACAAAAGAAATCATTCCTAGTTGTGGGACTCGATGTTGATTTGAATAAAATTCCAAAACATTTATTAGAATTAGAAGATCCTATTTTCGAATTCAATAAAGCGATAATTGATGCTACCCATGATTTAACGGTGGCTTACAAACCCAATATTGCTTTTTATGAAGCGAATGGTTTAAAAGGATGGATGTCGTTGCAAAAAACAATCCAGTACATTAATGAAAATTATCCGGAAATCTTCACGATTGCGGATGCAAAACGAGGTGATATAGGAAATACGTCAGCGATGTATGCCAAAGCTTTTTTTGAAGATTTGAATTTTGATAGTGTTACCGTTGCTCCTTATATGGGAAAGGATTCGGTGGAGCCGTTTTTAGCTTTCGAAAATAAACATACCATTATGCTGGCTTTGACTTCCAATGAAGGCGCGTATGATTTCCAGACGTTAAAAGTAGATGGGACCGAATTGTACAAACACGTATTAGAAACATCCAAAACATGGAAAAACAGTGAAAACCTGATGTATGTTGTAGGCGCTACTAAAGCTGAATATTTTACTGAAATTCGTAAAATCGTTCCGGATAGTTTCTTGCTTGTTCCCGGAGTAGGCGCACAGGGCGGAAGTTTGTCTGAAGTTTGTAAATACGGAATGAATGCCAACATAGGATTGCTGATTAATTCTTCCCGTGACATTATTTATGCCTCCAATGGAACCGACTTTGTTGAAAAAGCAAGAGCCGAAGCATTGAAAATGCAACAGGAAATGGCAGAAATTATGAGTTTGAAGTTTAACGTTTAAAGGTTTTGGGTTTTTATAAAATATTTTGAATTCAATCATACTTCATTTTAAACCATTAAGAAATTAAGTTTTATTTCGCTTGCGCTAAGATTTGAATCGAAAACTTTACCGTTAAAACTTTTTAAGCCTTAATTTTTCTAAATTTCTTACTGGTTTAAAAATGTAATTTTTGATTAGATTTACTCAACATTAAACATTAAAATTGAAACAAAAAACTTTAATCGATCAACTCGGAACTTCCCATTCATTCGAAACGTCGCCAAAACGCATTATCTCATTGGTTCCTTCACAAACGGAATTGCTGTATGATTTAGGTTTAGAAGACCGAATTATAGGAATTACAAAATTCTGTGTTCATCCGTATCATTTTAAATCAACGAAGAAAATCGTAGGTGGCACCAAGAAAGTACATTATGAGAAAATCAGATTGCTGCAACCGGATATCATCATTTGTAATAAAGAGGAAAACACAGCTGAAATTGTGGAAGAGTTGCGTAAAATTTGTCCGGTTTGGGTGACCGATATCATTACCATTGAAGACAATTTTCAAATGATTACTGATTTTGGTCAACTCTTCAATTGCAGAACCGAAGCCCAGAAATGGAATGACAAATTGGCTTTTGCCTTGAGCGATTTTAAAAATTTCGTTAAAGATATACCTGTGAAAAAAGTAGCGTATTTCATTTGGAAAAACCCATTTATGGTCGCTGGTTCAGATAATTTCATCAATGAATTACTGAAGCTGAATCATTTTGAAAATAGCTACGATAAAAATCCCGAAACTTTGGGGCGTTACCCGGAAATTGAACTCAAAAAAATGCGTTTAGAAGGCGATCCGGATTTGGTTTTCCTTTCCTCAGAGCCGTATCCTTTCAAAGAAGAAGATGCATTCGAAATAGGAAGGCACACGCACCATGCAAAAACGGTGTTTGTTGATGGGGAAATGTTTTCTTGGTACGGAAGCAGGCTGTTAAAAGCGTTTGACTATTTTAAAAAAATGCATCAAAAATTATAATTCGCATTCTTCCATAATTGATTCTTCTGTTGTAATGTTAGCCGTAACAGTAGTTTTTTCTAAGTTTAAATTTAGTTCGGAGAACATTTGGTAGTCTCTTTTAAATTTTTCTATTTCACTTTTCTCTTTCAATAATCCTTTCATGGGTGTAATTTTTTTGCAAATTTACGGTATACTATCATAAAACAATCATTATTTTTCGTTAAGATTGGGATTTAAAATTAAAATCATATTTTTACAAAAAAAACAAGTGATTAATTATACCATTTACGAAAATAAAAACACCGATCAATGGGTAACATTTGTTCACGGTGCCGGTGGAAGTTCGTCAATATGGTTTAAACAAATTCGGGATTTTAAAAAACAGTACAATGTTTTGTTGCTGGATTTGCGGGGTCATGGGGAATCAAAAACCACTTTAAAAACGGCTTTCAAACAAAAATATACTTTTTCGGCTTTGGCCAATGATATTCTGGAAGTATTAGATTTTCTTAAAATCAAAAAATCACATTTCGTCGGGATTTCGTTGGGTACCATCCTCATTAGGCAATTGGCTGAAATGTATCCGGAACGCGTGCAAAGCATGATTCTTGGTGGTGCAATACTGAAAATGAATTTCCGTTCCCAAGTATTAATGAAAGTGGGAAATTTGTTTAAATATCTATTGCCTTATTTGGTTTTATATAAGTTTTTTGCCTTTGTGATTATGCCCAAAAAAAGTCACAAACAATCTCGTCTGCTTTTTATCAATGAGGCTAAAAAATTATACCAAAAAGAATTTATCAAATGGTTTAAACTTACTGCCGAGATAAATCCGGTTCTTAAATGGTTCCGACAGGTCGAACTGAATATTCCTACGCTGTATGTGATGGGCGAAGAGGATTATATGTTTTTGCCATCGGTGCGGAAAGTAGTGGAGAATCATTATAAATCATCAAAACTATTTGTAATAGAAAAATGTGGGCATGTAGTCAATGTAGAGCAACCCAATGCTTTCAATGATGCGGTTCTTTCTTTTATGGATACGGCTAAATAAAAAAAATGCCTGCATTATAAATGCAGGCAATTCTTTAACTAACCAAAACCAAAATAATAAATAACCAGTTTATTACTCTGCAAAGATCACCCATAAGAAGGCGTTTTGCTGTTAAGATTTTGTTATTACTTTGTTGTACATAAGTTAAGTTTTTTTACTTTATTTCATTAGCGATATTCATGCCGTCAACTACTATGTATTACAGAGTGTTCTATAACGCTAGATCCAATTTACGAGAGGGAATACGCATTTTAAGAAAACACAACCGTTTTATTACTAAAAACCATTGTTTTTCGTTCTGAATGGAGTTTTATGGCTCTAGCCAAAACAATACGTTCCAAGTCTCGTCCTTTCATAATAAAATCTTCGACAGAATTAATATGCGAAACACGAGTGATATCCTGCTCAATAATTGGTCCTTCATCCAGCTCTTGCGTGACATAATGGCTCGTAGCACCAATAATTTTTACGCCTCTTTTAAAAGCCGAATGATATGGCTTGGCTCCCGGGAAAGCCGGAAGAAAGGAATGATGGATATTTATTATTTTATTTTTATACAATGCAATCAAATTTGGGGTAATGATTTGCATGTAACGCGCCAGTACGATAAAGTCAATGTCGTGTTTTTGTAGTAACTCAATCTGTTGTTGTTCGCCTTCCTCTTTATTTTCCTTGGTAAAAGGAATGATGTAAAAAGGAATATTAAAACGTTCCGCAATAGATCTTAAATTCTCGTGATTGCTCACAATAAGCGGAATTTCCACATTTAATTCCCCCGCACTGTAACGGCCCAAAATATCAAATAAACAATGGTCGTATTTCGACACAAACAGTGCCATTTTTGGTTTTTGATCTTTGGTGTAAAGCTCCCATGACATGTTAAAATCTTGGGCTATCGTGTGATGAAAATCATTTTCTATCACTGCTAAACCTATTTCAACATTGGTCAATTCACATTCTAAACGCATAAAAAACTCATTTTGTTCTAAATCAACATGTTGGTCAATATAAATTATATTGCCTTCAATTTTTAAAATAAAATTGGTCACGGCAGCAATGATTCCTTTTTGGTCGTTGCAATGAATGAGTATGGTAATTTTTTGCATCTTCGGTGTCTCTTTCAGCTTAGCTTTTTAATTGGGACTAGTGTTTTTTAAAACTAAACGTAGTTGTTTTTATAGAAAAGTGAGATATGGCTGTTTTATGTTTAAAAAAAAACAGCCACTATTTAATTTATATTTTATCCTGCATCGCAAAAACCTTTTGCAATAAAACAGAAGTTCTGGCACTTAAATTCGTTCTGATATTTTTTTCTTCAATAGCAACCATCTTAAAAACGCCGTTCATTGCTTGATTCGTTACATAATCAGTCAAATCAGGATTTACTTTGTTTATTAAAGGAATACTGTTGTATCTAGTGATGATTTTTGACCAAACAACATCAGCACCCACTTTAGTAAACGAATTTTTAATAACTGGATTAAATTTTCCGTACAATGCAGTCGAAGTGCTATTTTGTAAATAAGTAGTCGCTGAACTTTCATTTCCCATCAAAATTGATTTGGCATCCATAAAAGTCATGTTTCTAACGGCGTCAACAAATATTGGCGTCGCTTCCTTTACCGCATCTTCAGCGGCACGATTCAATACTTTTAATCCTTCGTCAGCCAATGAACTCAGTCCAATTCTTCGTAATCCCGCATCCACTTTCCGCAATTCTTCCGGCAATAGAATTTTTACCGCTTCATTTCTGTAGAAGCCATCGGTAGCTGTGAGTTTTGTTACTTGTTTCGAAATCCCATTATTAAGAGCTTCTCTTAAACCACCAGCAATATCAACACCGCCAATTCCTTGTGTTTGCGGAAATTGATTCAAAACTTGTTGCATTTCGGCACAACTCGAAAGCGAAATTGCTACCGCTAAAATTAAAATTTTCTTCATCGTAATTATTTTATTAGTTTACTTCGTCTTTTGGCCATTTGGCTTTTGTAAAAATACTCTTTATTCAAAAACAAAGCCAACTATTCTTTTGGAGCACAAACTTTAATCGTATCAATCAGGATTTGTCCCGCTTTCCGCTGTATCCTCGCCAAAAAAGCGAGGGATGCCGCTTCAATCGGGGCTAAATAACAAAATTCTTTCTTAATTTATTAACAACGAGGAGCAACATCAAATAATTTTTAAAATAAAATTGTAAATTGCAGGCTTAAATTATCATATTCATAAAATGGAACAACAAATACCGTATATCCCTAACAATAAAGTAAGAATTGTAACCGCCGCAGCTCTTTTTGACGGTCACGATGCCGCAATCAATATTATGCGTAGGATTATTCAATCTACAGGTGTTGAGGTTATCCATTTAGGACACGACCGCAGCGTTGAAGAGGTAGTCAATACTGCAATACAAGAAGATGCCAATGCAATTGCAATAACCTCGTATCAGGGAGGTCACAACGAATATTTCAAATACATGTATGACTTGCTTCAAGAAAAGGGAGCAGGGCAAATCAAAATATTTGGTGGTGGTGGTGGTGTAATTCTGCCTTCTGAAATAGCGGAATTGCAAGCCTACGGAATCACCAGAATTTATGCGCCGGATGACGGTCGTGCCATGGGATTACAAGGGATGATAAATGATTTAGTACAACAATCCGATTACCCGGTGGGAGATAAACTCACCGATGAAATCGATCATTTGGAAGAAAAAAATCCAAAAGCAATTGCCCGTATCATTTCATCAGCAGAGAATTTCCCCGAAATAGCGGCTGAAACTTTGGAAGCCATCCAAAAAAAGAACTTGGATTGTAAAACTCCAGTTCTTGGAATCACAGGTACTGGTGGAGCAGGAAAATCATCTTTGGTGGATGAATTAGTGCGTCGTTTTCTAATCGATTTTCCAGAAAAAACAATTGGTTTAATATCTGTAGATCCATCAAAACGCAAAACAGGCGGTGCATTGCTGGGCGATAGAATCCGAATGAACGCTATCAATAACCCTAGAGTTTATATGCGTTCTTTGGCTACACGGCAATCGAATTTGGCTTTGTCTAAATATGTTGCCGATGCAATTCAAGTGATTAAAGCGGCAAATTATGACATCATCATCCTGGAAACTTCGGGAATCGGGCAATCCGACACCGAAATTATGGACCATTCCGATGTTTCTTTATATGTTATGACACCAGAATTTGGAGCGGCAACCCAATTGGAAAAAATCGACATGCTTGATTTTGCTGACTTGGTAGCGATAAACAAATTCGACAAACGCGGTTCTCTAGATGCCTTGAGAGACGTGAAAAAACAATACCAACGCAACCACAATCTTTGGGATGCTAATTTAGATACGCTTCCGGTTTTTGGCACCATTGCTTCGCAGTTCAACGATCCGGGAATGAATACGCTGTACAAAGCGATTATGGATAAAGTTCATGAAAAAACAAATTCTGATTTAAAATCTACGTTTCAAATTACTCGTGAAATGAGCGAGAAGATATTTGTTATTCCACCACATAGAACGCGTTACTTGTCTGAAATTGCCGAGAGCAACCGTAAATATGATGTTACGGCCGTTAGCCAAGAACAAGTGGCTCAGAAATTGTACGGGATTTTCAAAACGATTGAATCGGTAACTAAAAAAGTACCAGAAGTAAATAAAACAGGAATTAATGACGATTCAGTTTTACCAACGGCTTTAGAATCTGAAAAATCGGGTGCCGCTGAGGACAAAATATTTTTAAATCTCTTACTGAATCAATTTGATAAAGTAAAAATGGATTTGGATCCTTACAATTGGGAAATCATTTTGACTTGGGACGAGAAAGTAAACAAGTACAAAAACCCAGTTTACACGTTCAAAGTTCGTGACAGGGAAATTAAAATGGCTACGCATACGGAGTCCCTTTCACATTCTCAAATTCCAAAAATAGCATTACCAAAGTACAAAGCTTGGGGTGATATTTTACGTTGGTGTCTGCAGGAAAATGTTCCTGGAGAATTTCCTTTTACGGCAGGACTGTATCCTTTCAAACGCGAAGGCGAAGATCCTTCTCGTATGTTTGCCGGAGAAGGCGGACCGGAAAGAACCAACAAACGTTTTCATTATGTAAGTGCGGGATTGCCTGCAAAACGATTGTCAACGGCTTTTGACAGTGTGACTTTATATGGAAATGATCCACATGTACGTCCTGATATTTATGGAAAAATAGGTAATGCCGGAGTTTCTATTTGTTGTTTGGATGATGCTAAGAAATTATATTCTGGTTTCGATTTAGTGCATGCCATGACATCAGTAAGTATGACCATTAATGGACCAGCTCCGATGTTGTTAGGCTTTTTCATGAATGCGGCTATTGACCAACAATGTGAGTTTTACATTAAAGATAACGGTATTGAAAAAGAAGTTGAGGCAAAAATCAACAAAATTTATGCAGCTAAAGGAGTCGAAAGACCACATTATCAAGGCGATATGCCTGAAGGAAATAACGGTTTAGGGTTGATGCTTTTGGGCGTTACCGGAGATCAGGTTTTGCATGTGGATGTTTATAATGATATTAAAGCAAGAACGTTGTCTCAAGTTCGTGGAACCGTTCAAGCAGATATTTTGAAAGAAGATCAGGCACAAAATACGTGTATTTTCTCTACTGAATTTGCTTTACGATTAATGGGTGACGTACAGGAATATTTCATTACCAAGAACGTTAGAAACTTCTATTCAGTTTCTATCTCGGGCTATCACATTGCCGAAGCAGGAGCAAATCCGATTACGCAATTGGCGTTTACGCTTTCTAATGGTTTCACTTATGTGGAATATTATTTGAGTCGTGGAATGAACATCAATGATTTTGGACCCAACTTATCGTTCTTCTTTTCGAACGGAGTTGATCCGGAATATGCGGTTATCGGTCGTGTGGCACGTAAAATTTGGGCGAAAGCCATGAAAAACAAATACGGAGCGAACGAACGCGCCCAAATGTTAAAGTATCACATTCAAACTTCAGGACGTTCTTTGCACGCCCAAGAAATTGATTTCAATGATATTCGTACTACTTTACAAGCGTTGTATGCCATTTATGACAACTGTAATTCCTTGCATACCAATGCGTATGATGAAGCAATTACAACGCCTACGGAAGAATCCGTACGACGTGCAATGGCGATTCAGTTGATTATCAATAAAGAATTAGGTCTTGCCAAAAACGAAAATCCAATTCAAGGTGCTTTCATTATTGAAGAGCTAACAGATTTAGTGGAAGCAGCAGTTTTACTGGAATTCGACCGTATTACCGAGCGTGGTGGCGTTCTTGGTGCGATGGAAACGATGTACCAACGTTCTAAAATTCAGGAAGAAAGTTTGTATTATGAAACTTTGAAGCATACTGGAGAATTTCCAATTATTGGTGTGAATACCTTTTTGAGTTCGAAAGGTTCTCCAACGGTAATTCCGGCAGAAGTAATTCGTGCTACCGAAGAAGAAAAACAATATCAAATTGATATGCTGCACCATTTACACCAATCCAATCAGGATTTAGTGACGGAACATTTAAATACGCTACAGGACGCAGCCATTAAAAACGAAAATTTATTTGAACACTTAATGGAAGCGACAAAGGTTTGTTCTTTGGGACAAATTACTTCGGCTTTATTTGAAGTGGGAGGACAGTATAGAAGAAATATGTAGGCGATCTATATTCAAAGAAAAGGCTGTCTTTTACGGACAGCCTTTTTTTATGTAATTATTCCTTCATCAAATAGGGTATCCCTCTAACAGCTTAATTTTTATCGTCTCAACAGCCGCAAGGAAGTGGATGTGATTAAAAAGGCTGTGTTTTAATGATTCACTCTTTTTTATAATCGTATTCCGGGAGGAAGTAATTCTTTGTAAATAGGATTTTTTTTAAAAAAAACCACTATTTTAGGGAGAATAGGAACAACTTTTAATTTTCGTTCAATCGAAATTTTCATGATGTTTTTTAGGAAATTAGAAATAAATTCTTCGTCATCAAAAGATTCGGGGGTTTTAATTTTTGTCAAAAATATTTTTCTCTCCTGAAATGAATATTCAACAGAAACCAATCCTTCTTGTACTTCGGTTTCAAATTGTCTTGAAAAAGTATTGTCTTTAATTTCCATATTGATAGTTGATTCTAATTCATTGGCACTTCTACCAATAGTATTTTTGATTTGGTACTGATTTTGATCTCAAACTGATCAAAATTTGTAATTCCCATGGCATCTCTTGCCTTCAAAGTTTGATTATTCACTACTATTTCGCCTTCAATCAAAAATAAATAAACACCATTTTTAGGGATTTTAACCTCATAGGTAACGGAGGTATTGCTGTCGAAAATTCCTAAGTAAAAAAAGGTTTTTTGGTAAACCCAAAGTGCATTTCCATCGTTATTATCATTTGGCGAAACAATGTTTACAAAGGTATTGATTTGATTTTCAATATCAAATGATTTCTGGTCATATCTTGGAGTTACGTTTTCAGTATCAGGAAAAACCCATAGCTGCAGTGTTTTTGCGTCCTCGTTCTGGCTGGCATTCATTTCAGAATGCTCTATTCCTGATCCGGCACTCATTACTTGTACTTCTCCAAAACCTATTATACCTTCATTTCCCATACTGTCGCGATGTTTTAGCCCGCCTTCGAGTGGAATAGTGATGATTTCCATATTAGCGTGGCTATGCGTGCCAAAACCCGTTCCGCCCGCAATGGTATCGTCATTTAAAACGCGTAACATTCCAAATTGAAGGCGTTCTGGATTGAAAAAATTTCCGAAAGAAAAAGAGAAATTGGCTTTAAGCCATCCGAAATCAGCCGTGCCTCTGGTATTTGATTCAAATAATTGTGAAGTCATAAATTATTGGTAATATAAAGTGAAATGTAGATAGTGTTTGAATTAAAAAATTAATTTTATACAAAATTCGCTATAAAAAAACTGAATTTTGTTATAAAATAGTTAAAACACTTATGAGTAAAATCCCAGTTTATTTAATGCCAGGTTTGGCGTCGAGTACTGCCATTTTTGAGCGATTTGCGCTTCCCGAAGAAATGTTTGAAATATTCTTACTGGAATGGGAGATCCCTATTAATAATGAATCTTTGACGGAGTATGCGATGCGGATCACTAAAAAAATTAAGCATAAAAATCCGGTTTTAATCGGAGTTTCGTTCGGAGGAATTCTAGTACAAGAAATGGCTAAGTATGTTAAAGCTCGAAAAGTCATTATCATTTCAAGTGTCAAAAGCAATGCTGAATTTCCAAGAAGATTGAAAATTGCTAAAACCACCAAGGCCTACAAATTAATTCCCATGACGCTGATTGCAAATATTGAAAGCCTTGCTAAGTTTTCTTTTGGCGAAAAAGTAAATCAAAGGCTCAAGCTTTACGAAAAATTTCTTTCGGTTCGGGATATTGGTTATTTAAATTGGGCGGTGGAGCAGGTGATTTTATGGAACAGAACCGTTGTAGATGAAAATGTAATCCACATTCATGGAGATATGGATGATGTGTTTCCTATAAAATATATCAAGAATTGTGTCGTTGTAAAAGGAGGAACGCATATTATGATTTTGAACAAGTACAAATGGCTGAATGAAAATTTACCGGGTATTATTTTGGAAACAGAAAAAAAGTAAACGCACTTTTGTAGATATTATGAAAGGCATAAAAAAGAAAAGATGAAATCGATTAATAAAGTTGCCATAATCCTTACTGTGATTTTTGCGAGTAGTGTGTTTATTTTTGCCGCTAGTAATCCGAGAGAAGTACAAGAGGGAACAAAAGAAATCGCAGTTGATTTTCCCGTAAAATTGGATTTTGCAGGCGAAGAAACGCCATTGAAAATAACAGATGTTAAAGAGCGTTTGGATAGGGAGTTACTGGTAAATGCAAATTTGCATGCTTCCACTATATTGGCTATAAAAAGAGCGAATCGTGCTTTTCCTGTAATTGAGCCCATTTTAAAAAAGAACGGTATTCCGGATGATTTTAAATATTTGGCCGTTATAGAAAGTGGATTAGTGAATGTGGTTTCGCCAGCAGGAGCAAGAGGGATTTGGCAATTCATGCCGGAAACGGCCAAGGAACGAGGAATGGAGGTCAATGAAAATGTGGATCAGCGTTATGATTTAGAAAAGTCAACGCAGGCTGCTTGCAGTTATTTTTTAAGTGCCAAAGGGAAATTTGGAAGTTGGACTTTGGCGGCAGCCTCTTATAACGGGGGTATGACGGGTGTGAATAAACAAATTGAAATTCAAAAAGTGTCAAATTACTATGATTTGCTGCTTACCGAAGAAACGTCTCGCTATGTTTTTAGAATTTTAGCCCTAAAAGAGATTATGAAGAATCCCGTAAAATATGGTTTTACCATTGCTTCCGAAGATTTATATGCAGCTTTGCCAACTCGAAAAATTGAAATTGACAGCTCTATTACCGATCTGGCTGTTTTTGCTAAAAGCGAAGGCATTAATTATAAAATTTTGAAAATTCACAATCCTTGGCTCCGGGAAACTAAATTAATAAACGATACCGGTAAGAAATATCAAATCGAAATTCCGTTAAAAGGATACTAACTATTTTATAATTTGATTTTTAGAAGTGGAACTGGTTTATAAAACTTTGTAATAAATAGGTATTTTTGGTTGCCAATAATCTAATTTCAATCTGTGAATCTGTGGCTGATTTTTTAAAAGCGTTTGTTTGAGATTTGATTGGTATTAGTTACAGACAATCATGTAATACCATTCGTTATTATAAAATAGTCCAATTGTCATATCGAGTGCAGTCGAGAACCATTATAACATCTCGACTGCGCTGGATATGACAAAAAACAATTGGACTATAATGAACTAATCAATAGTATAAGAAAATAGAAAAATCGTGAAATTTGACTTATTGCGGACAAAAAAAAGGGTCAAATTGTCATATCGAGCGCAGTCTAGAACCATTATGACATCTCGACTGCGCTCGATATGACAAAAAACAATTGGACTATAATGAACTAATCAATAGTATAAGAAAATAGAAAATCGTGAAATTGGACTTATTCCAGACAAAAAAAAGGGTCAAATGTGTATCATTTGGCCCTTTTTCAATACGTATAAAAAAATTATATTTTTTTCATTTGTTCTTTCATCATGACAATCTGCTCTTTCAACATATTCTGTTTGTCTAGTTTTTTAGCTTCGTTCAGTAAGGAAGTCGCTTCAAGCTTACGACGACGTGTCATGGCGACTCCGGCTAAGTTTAATTTGGCAACAGCCAAATCCATATCCATTGATAATCCTAGTTCAATGGCTTTCTTGAAATATTTCTCGGCCTGATTAATATTTGTCTGCGAAAGCATGATTCCGTGCAAGTAATTAAAATAGCCTTGTTGTTTTTGTACCAAAGCTGTTTCTGGGTTTTTAATGTAAGCCAACCATTTTTTGGCACCTTCAAAATCTTGTTTTCTAAGTTTTAAGAAGGCTAATAAGATGAATTCGTTTTTAAAGTAAAGGAAAATAGGAATTGCACTCAATAATATAAGGAAAATTCCATTACCGATATTGCTTTCAGTGAATTGCCAAATGCCAGTAATGATAATTAGTCCGGCGATAATAAGTTTAATATTTTTGTGAAACATAGTGTGATTATTTTAAGATCACAAATATAGTAAAATGAATTGAAAATATTTTTACAAAACTACTTGTGAGAAAAAAAAGTCTTTGTATATTTGCACTCGGTTTTAGAATAACAGTTATTCAAAAACAGGAAGACATATAAATAAGATTTTAAAGATACAAAGCAATGAGCAAAAGAACGTTTCAACCATCGAAAAGAAAAAGAAGAAATAAGCACGGATTTATGGACAGAATGGCTTCTGCAAATGGAAGAAAAGTTCTTGCGCGTAGAAGAGCTAAAGGAAGACATAAATTGACTGTTTCTTGCGAACCAAGACACAAAAAATAATGTTTCTATAAACATAAATAAGGCGTTACTTTTTTTAGTATCGCCTTTTTTTATACCTAAACGTTAAAGAAAAATAAGAGTACAGGTACGGGGTTTAAAGTAGCGTAACTTTGATCTTTGAAAAAAATAACTACACAACACAATAATTACAATATAATGCCAAAAGACACATCCATAAAATCAGTTTTAATAATAGGTTCAGGTCCTATTGTTATTGGTCAAGCATGCGAATTTGATTATGCGGGATCACAATCTGCACGTTCTATTCGTGAAGAAGGAATTGAAGTTATTCTGATCAATTCGAATCCGGCAACAATTATGACTGATCCTTCAATGGCAGATCATATTTATTTATTGCCCTTAACGACAAAATCAATTATTCAAATTTTAAAAGAACATCCTCAGATTGATGCAGTCTTACCTACAATGGGAGGACAAACGGCTTTAAATCTCTGTTTAGAAGCCGATGAAAAAGGGATTTGGCAGGATTTTGGCGTAAAATTAATTGGTGTTGATGTTAATGCTATCAATATTACCGAAGATAGAGAACAGTTTAAACAACTGCTTAAAAGAATCGGTGTGCCATCTGCACCTGCCGAAATATGTACTTCCTATTTAAGAGGAAAAGAAATTGCTCAGGAATTTGGTTTCCCATTAGTAATTCGTCCTTCCTTTACTTTAGGCGGAACAGGAGCAGCTATTGTTTATAAAAAGGAAGATTTTAATGAACTCTTAACTAGAGGTTTAGAAGCATCTCCTATTCACGAAGTCTTGATTGACAAGGCTTTAATGGGTTGGAAAGAATATGAATTAGAACTTTTGAGAGATAAAAATGACAATGTTGTGATTATTTGCTCGATCGAAAATATGGATCCAATGGGAATTCACACCGGAGATTCCATCACTGTTGCGCCTGCAATGACTTTGTCTGACACGACTTTTCAAAGAATGCGTGATTATGCAATCTTGATGATGAGAAGCATTGGAAATTTTGCTGGAGGTTGTAACGTGCAGTTTGCCGTTTCGCCAGACGATAAAGAAGACATTGTAGCGATCGAAATCAATCCTCGTGTGTCTCGTTCCTCTGCTTTGGCATCAAAAGCAACGGGGTATCCTATTGCTAAAATTGCTTCCAAACTAGCTTTGGGTTACAACTTAGACGAATTGCAAAATCAAATTACCAAATCGACTTCGGCTTTATTCGAACCAACTTTGGATTATGTGATTGTAAAAATTCCTCGTTGGAACTTTGATAAATTTGAGGGAGCTGACCGAACTTTGGGACTTCAAATGAAATCTGTTGGTGAGGTTATGGGAATTGGACGTTCGTTCCAAGAAGCGTTACACAAAGCGACTCAATCCTTAGAAATCAAAAGAAATGGTTTGGGTGCTGACGGAAAAGGATACACTAACTACGAACAGATTATCGAGAAACTGACTTTTGCAAGTTGGGATCGTGTTTTTGTGATTTATGATGCTATCGCGATGGGAATTCCATTGAGCCGTATTCATGAAATCACTAAAATTGATATGTGGTTCTTGAAACAATACGAAGAGCTTTATACGTTAGAAAAAGAAATTTCAAATTATAAAGTTGATTCTTTGCCAAGAGAATTGTTATTGGAAGCGAAACAAAAAGGTTTTGCCGACAGACAAATCGCGCATATGGTAGGTTGCTTGGAAAGCCAAGTGCACACCTTACGTACTACAATGAACATCAATCGTGTGTTTAAATTAGTAGATACTTGCGCAGCAGAGTTCAAAGCAAAAACGCCTTACTATTACTCGACTTTTGAAGCCGAAATAGAAAAAGCGGACGGAACCCGTTACGTGGACAACGAAAGTATTGTTACTGACAAAAAGAAAATAATCGTTCTTGGGTCAGGCCCAAATAGAATTGGACAAGGAATCGAGTTTGATTATTCTTGTGTTCACGGGGTGCTTGCTGCCAAAGAATGTGGTTATGAAACCATCATGATCAACTGTAATCCAGAAACAGTTTCGACTGATTTTGATACGGCCGATAAATTGTATTTTGAACCCGTTTTCTGGGAGCACATCTACGATATTATCCAACATGAAAAACCAGAAGGGGTAATCGTGCAATTAGGAGGTCAAACGGCTCTTAAATTAGCAGAAAAACTATCTAAATACGGTATTAAAATTATAGGAACGAGCTTTGACGCTTTGGATTTAGCCGAAGACAGAGGACGTTTTTCTGAGCTTTTAACCGATTTAAAAATTCCTTTCCCGCAATTTGGAATTGCAGAAACAGCTGATGATGCTGCAGCTTTGGCTGACACTTTAGACTTTCCATTATTGATTCGTCCTTCGTATGTTTTGGGTGGTCAAGGAATGAAAATTGTAATCAACAAACAAGAATTAGAAGAGCACGTAATCAATTTATTGAAAACGATTCCGGGAAATAAATTGCTTTTAGACCATTATTTGGATGGCGCGATAGAAGCAGAGGCTGATGCGATTTGCGATGGCGAGAATGTGTATATCATAGGAATTATGGAGCACATCGAACCTTGCGGAGTACACTCTGGTGATAGTAACGCCACTTTGCCACCATTTAATTTGGGTGAATTCGTAATGCAACAAATAAAAGATCACACCAAGAATATTGCGTTGGCTTTGAGAACGGTTGGTTTAATCAACATTCAGTTTGCAATAAAAGACGATATCGTTTATATCATTGAAGCGAATCCTAGAGCGTCTCGTACGGTTCCATTTATTGCAAAAGCATACGGAGAACCGTATGTTAATTATGCAACCAAAGTGATGTTAGGTCACAATAAAGTAACTGATTTTACTTTCAACCCACAGTTGAAAGGATATGCCATCAAGCAGCCGGTTTTCTCTTTCAGCAAATTCCATAATGTGAACAAAGCATTAGGACCAGAAATGAAATCAACAGGAGAAAGCATCTTGTTTATTGATGACTTGAAAGACGATCAATTCTACGAATTGTACTCTAGAAGAAAAATGTATTTGAGTAAGTAAAAACTTGAATTATTGATATTGAAAAAGCCCCGTTTGGGGCTTTTTTTTGTGGAATTTGCTGAAAGGTAAAATAGTGCAGATGCTTTTATTGTGCCACGCAACCAAGTCTAGCTTTGGACAGCTTTTTCTTTGAAAGCTTTTTCGTAAATTTTGCGCACTTGTTTCATAGATTAAAATTAAGATTATTTCTTAACTCTCTATGATGGCTAAGTCAGCATGTTCACTTTAAAATTTTCCTTATTTCGATACTATATATTTTCTTAAATCAGAGGTTAGAATATCATTTAATTCCTTTTTATTACTGGCAGCACTTTCAATAAAAGCAAATCCAAAAACAGGATATTTATTTATATCTAATTCTCTAATTACTATCGGTTTTTCAAAATCTTTAGCAAGATCTGAATAGTTAAATCCTAAAATATCCGAAGGGATTATTCCCGAATTATTATCCAAAATAATAACACTAAATGTTTTATTCTCTTTTCCTTTAAATATAGTATCCCAGTCTGGTTTTTTGTTTTCATAAAAGCATTTGTATTCATTAAATCCTAAAGTTACTCCTAGAAGGTCGGCCGTGGTGCAAAATCCACCAAAGCGTAAAGGGTTTACTTCGATGGGGATTATTTTCCCATTTTCATCTATGCGGACTTCTGCATGAGCCGGGAAATTTTTTAAATGTAACTCTTTACCAATTTTACTTAAAAAATATTCAAGATCAATTTTATACTTTTCAATGATTGCTTTGGATGTTGAATAAACCCGATCACTTGTGTCTGTTCCGGATGAAAAGAGGTGGTGTAAAACGTTTAACAAAACAGCATCTCCATTATTGTCGTAATAATAATCGATTGCATATTCTTCTCCACGAATAAATTCTTCAATAATAAAATTACTTGTGTTTAATACATTTTCAGGAAATATACTTTTAAGTTTATCAGGTTGTAACTCACTTTTAGCTTTTATCCAGTCTTTCTCATTTTCTACTATATGAACTCCTATGCTAAAGAAACCAACAGCAGGTTTAATTACAAAAGGGAACCGAATTTCATCATCGGACAATCGTTGGATTTCTTCAATACTTATTTGCTTGAAATAAAAGTCGGGAAACAACTCTTTTATAAGTTCTCTAAACTTTACTTTATTTTTTAAAACTTGTAATTGACTTGATAATTCACTTTCTCCATAGTATTGATCGATCCAAGCTAATGCGTTCTCTGAATTGCTATAAAGAGAAATTTCTGGATTATTTTTTAGTAAAGCGATTGCTTCCTCTTCCTCTATCCATGCCAAAGAATCATCTTTTACCAATTCTTTTGCTACTTTGGTTGCGATTATTTTATAATTATTATCTTTTATTGTTTTGATAAGAAAATCGGAAACAAATGGCTTGTCTATTAAGAACATAATAGTTAGTTATTTTTTACTTTTTTATTTCAATAGTTAAAGCAGGACGTTTGGCACTTTCAGCAATTCTCCATCCGGTTTCGTAGATCCACTTTGTCATCTTAGTCAGTTTTAGATAGTCAATTTTATCTGGGCTATCGAAAGGAGTATGGTAGTCAGGGTGTAATAGGGTGGTAAAAAATATTGCTGGAACATTAGCTTGAGCATAGGGAAGATGATCGCTTCGGAAGTACCAATTCTCTGGGTGATCTGCAGCATCCCAAGAAGTATCTACTTTGAAGTTGGCAATACTTTTATTAGCTGCTAAAGTGATAGCTACAAGGTCAGAAGAATTAAGATGAGGTTCTGTTACGCCTAATAGCGCCGCAGAATCAGATGCATTGCGTCCTATCATATCGCCATTTAAAACAGCAACTATGGAGGGCAGTTTAACGGTGGGATGGCTAACAAAATAGCGAGAACCCAATAAGCCTCTTTCCTCGGATCCGTGCCACACAAATAAAGCCGATCGCTTAGCGGGTTGTGTACTCCACGCACTCCCTATTGCAAGCATCGCTACCGTTACTGATGCATTATCATCAGCACCGTTCCAGATAGGATCACCGTTAACAGCAGGTCCTACTCCGTCATGGTCCTGGTGACCGCTGAATAAAACATATTCCTCTTTCAGTTTAGGATCAGTTCCATCAACCTTTGCAACAACATTAATAGAAGGATAGTCAAAATTCTCTACCTTCAAATTAGTTTTCAAATAAGTGCCTTGTTTAGAAAATATATTCTTTAACTGTTTACTTGCCAATATAATTGGTACCGTAGCTGCAGTAGAGGATTTGGCACCTTCAATTCCATAACTTCCTTCTTGATAATGAAATCCCGTAAACGAAATAAGTGATTCTACAGTATCATCAGCAATAAAAATGATAGCAGTAACACCGCGGCTGAGGAGTTCTTTTCCCTGCTGGTTCATGGCAGAAGCGGTATAACGATATTGCCAGAGGCTCACCCAGTCTTGAATAATGGGGGTTGGAGGCATAATATTCATAGCTACAATTTTGCCTTTCAGATCGACAGTATTATCCGGTATTTTGTCCAACCAAACTACAGAGCCTTCTAGGGTAGTGTCAACCAAATTAGTTGGCCAAATCTCTTTCCAAAGATCAAGTGTTTTACCATTTACACTAACAGCACTACTATTGGCCACACGGCTGCGTTTCAGATTAAAGAATTGGAAGTAGGTTCCATCTTCGCCTGCAGGTTTAAGGCCAGCTTCACGGGCCTTTTGAGCCACCCAAACAGAAGCTCGCATTTCGCCAAGTTCTCCTCCTCTTCGTCCCCGAAAGGCGTCACCCGCCAGTTCATATAAATCATCTTTTAGATCTTGCTGCTTAATTTTATCTAATTGTGGTGCTGTGCTTTGCGCAAAAAGCGAAGTGGAAATAAATAATATCAAAAGAAGAATTTGTTTGGATTTCATAAGGTTTATTTTTAAAAATTGAAAAGTTTAAAATCGTAAAGGATTTATAAGTATTGGCAGCCTGTCTGTAATCGCTATTGAATAGCCTAGTCTTTCCAAATGTATAGATAATCTTTTATTACAAATCATCAAAATGACTTTTTATTTGCTGAATGCTTTTGGTACTTCATTGGCTGTGAGTTTTTCTACTATTGCGCTCTAATAATTCCCGAATATAACGTAAATCCGTTTCGTTTACTAAGAAATGTGTCGCATAGCGATTCTATTTGGGACTTTATTTTGTATCCTAGTTTCTTAACCGTTTATTAGGAGCATTAAGGTCGTCGCTCATATCTTAACCTTCTCTTGTTAGTAATAAATTTAATTCAGGATTCATTTGTTTGATTTCATGTTTCGATTACGCACAACAGCAAGAGTTTTATTGTTGGTGCTATAGACGCAACGAACTCTAGCTGTTGGCAGTAGTCGGTTTATATAATACTACATAAATATTCCTCAGCTGTCATAATTGAAATTGTAGATTGCTTAAAGTCTTTTCCGTTTCTAGTTATAATTATTGAGCAGTTAGATTGTCAAGCAGTAAAATATTGGACAGCATTTGGAAAATTTTTAAAACTCAAATTTAACGCTTTGTCTATTGTTTCTTCATTAACCTCACAAACCTCACAGATTATTTTAAACTTTCGAAGTTTATTCAAAATAGATTCTGATATTTCATATTTATTTAAAACGTAATCTATTGTCGTAAATGAAAGAGGAGAAACAATTAGGGTAATTTTTTTTTGATCTGCTAAGGTAGCAACCTTAGCTATTGAATCAAAAAAAGGAATTCTTTCTCCCAATAAATCTAATATTACGTTGGTATCTAAAAAAATTCTGCTCATTTGTATTTTTGTTCTAAATATTCAGCATGCTCTTTTTTGTAATCGTAATCAGCTGGAATGCTAATTCCTAAAGAAAGACTTTTTACATACGGTGAAATTTGTATGTCATTATTTGTTTTATCTGAAGTCAAAGAATTAAGGTGATTTTCTATAATTCAAGATAAGCTTAATTTTTTTTCAGACGCATAATGTTTCACTTTTTCAATTATCTCTTGATCAAGCTTCAATGTGAGTTTAGTATCCATAACGTAAAATATTTATACGTACAGAAATACGAATTTAGGACGTAATAAATATAGATTCCGATTTTTTTTTTGCAATTACTGCCAACATCAGTTCTCCCGAAGGATCGGGATTTTAGACCATTATTTGGATGGCGCAATTGAAGCCGAAGCTGATGCGATTTGCGATGGCGAGAATGTATACATCATAGGAATTATGGAGCACATTGAACCTTGTGGAGTACACTCTGGTGATAGTAACGCTACTTTACCACCGTTTAACTTAGGCGTTGGCTTTGAGAACCGTTGGTTTAATCAACATTCAGTTTGCGATAAAAGACGATATCGTTTACATCATCGAAGCAAATCCTAGAGCGTCTCGTACGGTTCCATTTATTGCGAAAGCATACGGAGAACCTTATGTGAACTGTGCGACTAAAGTAATGTTAGGTCACAATAAAGTAACTGACTTCACTTTCAACCCACAATTAAAAGGATATGCCATCAAAAAACCGGTTTTCTCTTTCAGTAAATTCCATAATGTAAACAAAGCATTAGGACCAGAAATGAAATCAACAGGAGAAAGCATCTTGTTTATTGATGATTTGAAAGACGATCAGTTCTACGAATTGTACTCCAGAAGAAAAATGTATTTGAGTAAATAAGCTTGAGTTTATATATTGAAAAAGCCCCGAAATTTCGGGGCTTTTTTTGTGGGTGTGTGTTTTTTCAAAGGACCACTTGGTAGTATAATATATTTGTACGTACCACCTTTGAAATTTAAAGATAAAAAAAGCCCAAATGTAAAAATGAGCTTTTTGGTTATTAATAGTATTACTAAACTCTAATTAAAAATCTCGTAGAGGTTTTTGTGTTGTTTTGATCATAGACATCAATCATAATGTAAGTGTCCTTGGTAATACCAGTAATTAAGTAAGAGTAAGGATAGTTGTTTTTATTTTTTGCTGTTGTGTCATCAACAATAAATGATGTTGCACTCCCTTCTTTCGTAAGAATAACCTTTAATAAGGCTACCGAAGAAGTAATTGTTCCTGTCATAGTGTATTCTCCATTTACAGCTTTTCCTTCTGCCTGTGCAAATGCAATTGCTGGTGTCGATGTCGGTTCGTCTTTACTACAGCTTACAATTGATAGCGCAATAAATAAAAATGCGAGAATTTGTTTCTTGATCATAAAATAATTGTTTAATTGGGGTTGAATTTTTACCTTTTGTTTAAATAAGGATTAGTTCTCAAATGTAGCTAAACATTAATGGTCGAGGTAATTATCTGTGAATTATGAAAATATAATTAATTTTTATATAAATTAATTTTTCAATAATTGGAATAAAAAAACAAGTACATTTATTATGGTTGACTTTTCATGAAACTTACCACTCATATAATTTCGCATTTTTCAGTTACCATTCTTAATAAGTATTCCAATAAGCATGGCGCATTGGTATTGTCATTTTTATTCAGGTAGAAAGAGCTGCGAAATTAATGACTTGAAAGACGATCAGTTCTACGAATTGTACTCCAGAAGAAAAATGTATTTGAGTAAATAAGCTTGAGTTTATATATTCAAAAAGCCCCGTTTGATGCTTTTTTATGGAATGTATTTAGTGTTTTAATCGATGTTTTTGAGTTCGCTTGGAAACGGTCTGTACGCATAATAGTGCAAAACTTCTTCGATGGCAGTTTTTAACGCATCATTTATAGGAAGTATGGTAGTGGCTAGTCTGTTGTCAATATGTGAGAGTTGCATGTAATAATCAGTAAAAACAGGTACGTAGAGTCCTTCGCTAATGGCTTCTTCTGCCGTTTTGTAGTTTTCTTGTTGTCCTTCCTTGATTATTTTGCAAGTGGCTAATCGCAGTTTTCCATATTTGTCTCTACTGGCGGCATACCCAAAAAGCCTGCAAATTAATCCGCGATAGCGATAGTTGCTGCAACTTCCCATGTTTCTGTCAAGAATAGTCGGTCGGTATAAATGGCAATTACTATCGGATTTGTTGTTTAACTCGACTAACATTTCCTCGGCTTTACCGTTTAAAAATAAATACAATGCCCACGGTAAAAACTCCAAAGGTGAAGCATTGATGTCCGGAGTGGAACAACACTTGCCACAACCGGTGCGACACTGTAAATGAGTTTCTGATTGGAACACCGTAACTTCATTTTCCAGACGGCCAAATAATTCCTCTACCAATCGAACTTTGTGTTCTATAGACATTAATTTTTTTTGTAAGGTAGGCTATTAAAAACCGTTACAGGGATAATGCCGTTTTACTTGCGAATTATATTTTGAGACTTAATTAGTGTGAGGTTGAATTGTTATGTGCGGTTTGATTTAGTGGTTATAGAGACGAACGGGAAGCTTGCGCCAGCTGGGTACCCTTCTTCGGAGAATGAAGGCCCCAATCACGGGACTTTCTAAACAGTTGTAGTTTGAAATTATTTCTTCTTCAATTTTTCCTTAAAAAAATCAATCGTTCGTGTCCACGATAAAGTAGCGGCTTTTTCATCGTAACGTGGAGTGGTATTGTTATGAAAACCATGATTCACCCCTTCATAGAAATATGCGACATGTTCTACTTTATTCTTTTGGAGAATGGCTTCAAAAGCGGGCCAACCTTCATTTACGCGAGTGTCTAAACTAGCATAGTGTGCCATGATGGGTGTTTTTATTTTTTCGGCTTCTTCGGCAGTGGGTTGTCCGCCGTAATACGGAACTGCGGCACATAGTTTTGGTATTTTTACCGCCATCATATTGGCAATCCAACCACCAAAACAAAATCCTACCACGCCAATATGTTCATTACAATCTTTGTGCGATTTTAGGTATTTGTAGGCTGCAATGAAATCTTCGAGCATTTCTTCACGGGTTCGTTTTTTTTGTAATTCTCTTCCTGCATCATCATTTCCGGGATAACCGCCCAGTGGTGATAAGGCATCCGGTGCCAAAGTAATAAATCCTTCCACAGCTGCTCTTCGTCCTACATCTTCAATATACGGATTCAGTCCACGGTTTTCATGTACAATAATGATTCCCGGGAGTTTCTTTCTAGTTTCCGTAGGTTGGGATAAAAGTCCCTTTATCTTGCCTCCGCCTTTAGGAGAATCGTACGTGATAAATTCTGATTTCAACCTTGGATCATCGGGTTTTATCAAAATAGAATCAACGTAATTAGGTGTCATAAAGCTAAGAAGTGACGGAAGCGTAAGCGTTCCTACCGCGAACAAAGATAGTTTCTCGACGAATTGTCTTCTTTCAATTTTATTATGGGCATAATCATCGTATAAGTCAAATACTTCCTGACTGATATCTTCTTTGGTTAGTTTTTTCATAGCAGTTGTTTTTATTCAACTAATTTAGAAAAAAAAAACAGTAAAAATTCCACGATGAAACGGAACTTTGGGCATACTATAAATTTATTTGCCTCTAATTTTTTTGTTTCAGTGCTATCTTTTAGCATTTCGCTATAGTTAACGGGTAGTTTAATCAATTTAATAAAAAATAATATAAAGCGTATGTTTTCAATAAATTGTGTAAATATTGTGTTTTTTAAAGTTTCTGTTTAAAGTTAAAATTGAGCGTGGAAGATTTCTCAATTATTTTTCAGTTTTATTTTAAATTGTACCGAACGTGAAGAAACGCCTTTTTTTTAAGATGTATTTTAACTAAATTTACTTCCAAATAATTTTAAAAATTCTTCCTTTGAATTCAATTAATGCCAACGCGAAAGCCGACAAGAATACTGGTTTCGGAACTAACGCCAACAGTTATGGAGGACGTTTCGTCAATAAAAATGGTACAGCGAATGTTGAGAAACGGGGAATGCCTTTTTTGCGTCGTATCAGTTGGTATCACACTATGATTGATATGTCAATATGGAAATTTTTACTTATCATTCTCTCGTTTTATGTGACGATTAATTTCATATTTGCATCTGTTTATTATGGAATTGGAATTGAATTTTTGAACGGGATTTCCAGTTCGGAAAGTGAATTAGTCAAATTTGGACAAGCTTATTTTTTCAGTGCCCAAACTTTTACGACAGTTGGTTATGGGCATATAAGTCCTTCTGGTTTTTTGACCAGCGCCCTTTCTGCTGCTGAAGCGCTAATGGGTCTGCTGAGTTTTGCCATTGCAACGGGTTTGTTTTTTGGTCGATTTAGTAAACCTACCGCTTTTTTAAAGTTTTCTTATAATGCGGTAATTGCCCCGTATGGAGAGATTACTGGTTTAATGATTAGAACCACTCCTTTTAAAAACACAAATTTTACCGATGCTGAAGCCAAGATGACACTGGGTATGAGCGTCACCGAAAACGGGAAGAGAACCAATAAATTTTATGCCCTTGAATTAGAATTGGATAAGATTAACGCACTGACTTTAAGTTGGACTTTAGTGCATCCCATTACAGAAGATAGTCCTCTTTATAAATTTACGGCAGCCGATTTTAAAAACACCAATGGTGAAATACTTGTTTTTATTAAAACCTTCGATGATATGTTTAGTAATACAGTTGCCATTCGGACTTCCTATACCTTTGATGAGGTTATTTATGGCGCTAAATTTGAGCCGATGTATACCCGAAGCGATGATAATTCAAGAACAATTCTAAATTTGGATAAATTAAATGTTTTCAACAATGTAGATTTATTATAGGAACCATTGTTTTTAAATTATTTTGAACAGAATGTTAATTTAATATTTTACATTTGTTTATTAAATTTTGATAAACGATGAACAATGTTAAAAACGTATTTAGTATCAAAGATCTCGAAAATCTTTCAGGCATCAAAGCGCATACGATACGAATATGGGAGAAAAGATACGATATTCTTCAACCAATGCGTACGGATACTAACATTCGGTTGTACGATTTGGCCAGTTTGCAAAAGCTGCTGAATATTACTTTGCTACACGAATATGGATACAAGATATCTAAAATTGCGACCTATCCTCCAGACAAATTACCTTCTCTCGTACGCGAAATAATTTCCAATAAGACCGCCAAAAGCCATGCTATTAGTGAGTTTAAGATGGCGATGATGAATTTTGACCAAGATTTATTTTTTAATACATACAATTGGTTGATTGCTGAAAAATCATTCAAGGAAATATTTCATCAAGTTTTTATACCACTAATGAACGAGCTGGGATTGCTGTGGCAATCTGATACAATAACGCCAGCCCACGAGCATTTTATAACGTATTTGATCAAGCAAAAATTGCTAATCAATACCGAAAAAATTCAAGTATTAAAGCAAACTAAAAAAGATAAAGTCTTTGTCCTTTCCTTGCCTATGAATGAAATTCATGAACTGGGATTGATGTATATAAACTATGAAATTTTGTTACTTGGCTACAAAACTATCTATTTAGGGGAAAGCATGCCGATTAATAATTTAAAAGATTTAAAAAAGCATTTTGACGCTATTGTTTTTGTTTCGTATTTCACGGTGCAACCGGAAAGGGATATTTTGGACGAATACATTCAAAAAATGGCTGAGGAGTTATTAGATGAGAATACGGAGTTATGGTATACAGGACGTTTGGTTTCGTTTATTAACAAAGAAGGACTTTCTGATAAAATATCAATTTTCAATTCTATTTCTGAATTAGTGAATGAAATTTAATTTTTTTGTTTAAACTTTTTGTATATTTGCTAAACAAATGAGAGAAATAAAAAAAATTACAATTATAGGTTCCGGGTTTTCTTCGCTTGCAGCCTCCTGTTATTTAGCACAAAGTGGACATGATGTTACCGTTTATGAAAAAAATGCAACAATTGGCGGAAGAGCACGACAAGTAGAAATTGATGGTTTCACTTTTGACATGGGACCAAGTTGGTACTGGATGCCAGATGTGTTTGAGCGATTTTTTGCTGATTTTGGAAAGAAAACAACAGATTACTACGAGTTAATAAAGCTGTCACCAGCGTACCGAGTGTATTATGGTATCAATGATTTTATTACAATTGCAGATAATTTAACGGATATTATTTTTGCTTTTGAGGAAATCGAAAAAGGTAGCGGAGCGCTATTAAATGATTTTATGGCTGAAGCCAAAAGTAATTATGATATCGCCATAAAAGATTTAGTGTACCGTCCAGGGGTTTCTCCATTGGAGTTAATAACTGTGGAGACAGCTAAAAAAGTTGGGAAGTTTTTTAGTAACATCAGCAGAGATGTTCGTAAGAAATTTAAAAATGAACGATTAATTCAAATTTTAGAATTTCCAGTTTTGTTTCTTGGTGCAAAACCGTCCGATACACCATCGTTTTATAGTTTCATGAACTTTGCTGATTTTGGTCTTGGAACCTGGCATCCTAAAACAGGAATGTTTGATGTAGTCCGTGCCATAGAAAGTTTGGCGATTGAACTAGGAGTTAAATTCCAGACAAATGCTACTATCGAAAAGATAATTGTAAGCAATAAAACAGCTAGAGGATTAATAGTTAATGGCGAAACGATTGCCTCAGATTTGATTTTGAGCGGTGCTGATTACCATCATACCGAAACATTACTGGATCTGGAACATCGTGCCTATTCTGAAAAATATTGGGAGAGCCGGGTTTTTGCTCCTTCGTCATTATTGTTTTATGTTGGTTTTAATAAAAAAATAGAAAACATTTCGCATCATGCATTGTTTTTTGATGTTGATTTTTATCAGCATGCCAAGGATATTTATGATGATCCACAGTGGCCAAAAGAACCGCTGTTTTATGCTAATTTTCCATCTGTGACAGACAAAACTGCCGCTCCTGAAGGGATGGAATCTGGGTTTTTCTTAGTACCTTTAGCTCCGGGAATCAATGATAATGAGGCTTTAAGAGAAGAATATTTTGACAAAATAATAGATCGTTTTGAAGTTTTGACACAGCAAAGCGTAAAAAATAATATTGTAGTAAAAAAATCGTTTTGTAAAAATGATTTTGTTTCAGAATACAATTCTTATAAAGGAAATGCGTACGGAATGGCAAACACGTTATTGCAAACCGCATTTTTACGACCCAAATTGAAAAGTAAAAAAGTAAAGAATTTATATTTCACAGGTCAATTGACCGTTCCGGGACCAGGCGTTCCACCAGCATTAATTTCGGGGAAATTAGTATCAGAATTAATTAACAAGCAATTTTCAGCGCAATAATTATGAAGCAATTATTTGATGATGTATCTTTTAAATGTAGCAAGTTAGTTACAAAAAACTATAGCACCTCCTTCTCTATGGCAGTGTACATGTTGTCTCCTAGTATAAGAGATGCCATTTATAGTATTTATGGATTTGTTCGTTTTGCGGATGAAATTGTAGATTCATTTCACGGTTTTGATAAAGAAGGCTTAATCACGGAGTTTGAAGCGGAGTATTACAAGACAATTGAAAGAGGAATAAGTTTAAATCCAATCTTAAACTCTTTTCAGCTTACGGTAAAAGAATACAATATCTCCGACGATTTAATTCAAGCTTTCTTGAAAAGTATGAAATTGGATCTCATAAAATCGGATTACAACAGCAAAGCCGAATATGATGATTACATTTATGGTTCTGCTGATGTGGTTGGGTTGATGTGTCTTAAGGTGTTTGTCGCAGGCGATTTTGAAAGGTACAATCAGTTGAAAAGCGAAGCAATGCGTTTGGGTTCGGCTTTCCAAAAAGTTAATTTTTTGAGAGATTTAAAAGACGATAATTTGGTGTTAAACCGCAATTATTTTCCTGGAGTCGATTTAAATTCATTCGATGAAAAAGCTAAAACGGCAATTATTAGCGAAATCAAAGAAGATTTTAAAATAGCGTATCAAGGAATTGTCAAGTTGCCAATCGAAGCTAAGTTTGGCGTATACACTGCTTTTGTATATTACAAAAAACTACTAAAAAAATTAGAAAATACGCCTTGCCATGAAATTGGTAATGCTAGAATTCGAGTTTCTAACTATACCAAAGCAGGTCTGTTGGCGCAATCTTTTGTAACTTATAAATTGAAGTTAGTTTAAATTGCCGTCTGTTTTAAAAAAGTGTATTTTTAATTAAATAAAAGAATAATGATTTCCTTTTTAATCTTTTTTGGTGTTTTCCTGTTTATGGAATGTGTCACTTGGCTAACACACAAGTACATTATGCACGGTTTGATGTGGTATTTTCATGCGGATCATCACCAACCTAAATACGCTAATATTTTCGAACGAAACGATATTTTCTTCGTGATTTTTGCCCTTCCCAGCATCGTTCTTTTCTACTTTGGCGTGCAAGGCGGAATGAACTATTTGTTTTTCATTGGACTCGGAATCACATTTTACGGATTCTGTTATTTCATGATTCACGATGTGTTGATTCATCAACGTTTCAAGTGGTTTAAAAATACAAATAATAAATATTTAATAGGATTGAGAAAAGCACACAAAATCCATCATAAACATCTTGGTAAGGAACATGGTGAATGTTTCGGAATGTTATTTGTACCTTTAAAATATTACAAAATATAAAGTTTAATTGGGGCGTGACCCGCTGAAAAAACGGGTCGGGCTATCCGTTCCCGCTTTTTTATCTCTGTCTAAAATGCCAGTTATAAAAAGAGCTCCACTACTATCCCTCACGCGAGACCAGTGTTCCATGACGGTATTTATCTTTAAAAGACAATCATGAAAATATACAAACAAGAAACCGTTCAGAACGTTAATGCCACTTTAGAAGAATGCTGGAGTTTTTTTTCAAATCCAAAAAATCTTCAGAAAATCACACCGGAAGGAATGGGTTTTCAAATCACGGATTTCGACCATAAATCTATGTATCCAGGGCAAATCATTCAATATAAAGTAACGCCGCTTTTTGGAATTACTTTGTCGTGGATGACTGTAATAACCCAAGTACAAGAAAATAGTTATTTTATAGACGAACAGCGTTTTGGTCCATACAGTTTTTGGCATCACAAACATTTCTTCGAAGCCACACCAAACGGAACCAAGATGACGGATGTGGTGCATTACGGATTGCCGCTTGGTTTTTTGGGCCAAATTATGAATACGTTAGTAGTTAAAAATAAGTTGAAATCTATTTTTGCTTATCGTGTAGCTAAAGTAGACGAAATGTTTAATGCAAAGTAATGAGTAAACAAGAAGTATCTATTTTTTGGTTCAGGCGTGATTTACGTCTGGAAGATAATGTTGGATTATATCAGGCTCTGAAATCTCAATATCCAGTTATTCCAGTGTTTATCTTTGATGATTCTATTTTAGATACTTTACCAAAAAACGATGCCAGAGTAAGTTTTATTTACGACTCACTTTCGAAAATAAATACACAATTACAGGAAATAGGAAGTTCACTTTTGGTAAAAAAAGGAAAAACCCTCGACGTTTGGCAAGTGCTTTTAGAGGAATTCGACGTCAAAGAAGTTTTCTTCAACAAGGATTACGAACCCTACGCCATAGTAAGAGATAGAGCTATTTGTGATGTACTGGAAGCAAACAAAATTAACTCCTTTTCGTTCAAAGACCAGGTTATTTTCGAAGAAAAGGAAATTACAAAAGCCGATGGATTGCCATATACCGTGTACACCCCTTTTAAAAATAAATGGTTAGAAAAATACAAAGCAATGGCTCCGGTTCCCGAATACGATGCCACGGATATGTTTTCTAATTTCTATAAATGTGACTTTGTTTTTCCCTTTTTGGAACAAATAGGTTTCGAAGAAAGTCCGATAAAAGTAAAGCCGCACAATCTAAAATATATTGCAGATTATCAAGATATACAAAATTTTCCGGCAATAGACAAAACCTCCTATCTTTCACCTCATTTACGTTTTGGAACAGTAAGCGTCCGTAAACTGGTAAATTGGGCATTTCATAAAAATGATGTCTTTTTGAGTGAACTCATTTGGAGAGAATTCTTTATGCAAATCTTATTCAGTTTTCCAAAAGTAGTTACTCAAAACTTCAAATCAGCGTATGATGGGATTCAGTGGCGCAATAACGAAGACGATTTTAAGCGCTGGTGTTCGGGAACAACGGGCTATCCTATGGTTGATGCCGGAATGCGTCAGCTCAATGAAACCGGATACATGCACAACAGAGTGCGCATGGTGGTAGCAAGTTTTCTTTGCAAACATTTATTGATTCAGTGGCAGTGGGGAGAAGCTTATTTTGCACAAAAACTATTGGATTACGAATTGTCCTCTAATGTTGGCAATTGGCAATGGGCCGCAGGAACGGGCTGTGATGCAGCACCTTATTTCCGTGTTTTTAATCCCGAGATTCAACAAAAAAAATTCGATGAAAAAGGACTCTACATCCGAAAATGGATCAAAGAATTCGATTTAGGTTACGGCGAACCAATGGTAGTGCACGCAATGGCCAGAGACCGGGCAATCACAACCTATAAAGCCGGAATTGTGAAGTGATATTCAAAAATGAACGTACAAATATATCCTGATTTTAAAAAAAATAGGACACGCTTACAACAGATTAAATTTAGACGTTTAGTTTGGTGCTGAAGCGGTTTTATCTAAGGCTGGCTGTAGATTTTCTGGAATAAATCAATGTATTTTTCCATTACTATTTTTCGTTTCAGTTTTAGAGTAGGAGTCAATTGTCCGCCTTCGATAGACCAAACGTCAGGCGTTAATTCAAAACGTTTTATTTTCTCCCAATTTCCAAATTTTTCATTTAAGCTGTCTATTTCTTCCTGAATCCTTGCAATCACTTTTTCGTTTATTACGATTTCTTCATTGCTATTTCCAATATCAATACGGTGAATATGCGCCCATTCTTTAACAAAATCAAAACTCGGCTGAATAAAGGCTGCCGGCATTTTTTGACCGTCGCCAATTACCATTATTTGTTCAATAAAACGAGATTGTTTCATTGTATTTTCGATTAACTGTGGCGCAATATATTTCCCTCCCGAGGTTTTGAACATTTCTTTCTTGCGATCGGTAATTTTCAAGAATCCTTCTTCGTCAAAAATTCCAATATCGCCAGTGTGAAAATAGCCGTTAGTAACTACTTCATTGGTCAATTTTTCATCTTTATAATAGCCCATCATTACGTTTGGTCCTTTGCACAGAATTTCGCCATCTTCAGCAATTAGCACTTCGACATTATCAATTACTTTACCCACAGTTCCTACTTTGAAACCATGTTTTCTCATGTCATTAACAGCGATTACAGGTGACGTTTCAGTCAAACCATATCCTTCCATCACCGGAATTTCAGCAGCAGCAAAAATTCTGGCTAATCTAGGTTGTAAAGCGGCACTACCAGAAACCATTAAATCAAGGTTTCCACCCAAACCTTCTTTCCATTTGCTAAAAATAAGTTTGCGGGCAATTTTAAGCTGAAACTCATACCAAAATCCATTTTTGCCGTAAGGCTCATAGATTAGTCCTAGATTTATTGCCCAAAAAAACAATTTCTTTTTGATGCCGGTTAACTCCGTTCCTTTGGCATAGATTTTATCGTATACTTTCTCTAAAAGTCTTGGAACGGCAGTAATCACCGTTGGTCTTACTTCTTTTAAATTATCACTAATTTTGTCAATTGATTCACCAAAATATATCGAAACGCCGAAATATTGGTATAAATACAAAATCATTCTTTCAAAAATATGGCAGATCGGAAGGAAGCTTAGCGCACGGCTTTTACCAGCTTCAAAAGGAATTCTCGAGGCACTGTCTAACACGTTTGAGACAATGTTTTGATGCGAAAGCATAACTCCTTTTGGTTTTCCCGTGGTTCCAGAAGTATAAATTATAGTCGCTAAATCTTCTGTTTTTACATTGTTTTTACGAATTTCAACTTCACTTTGATTGCCGGTATCGACACCAAGGATCAATAATTCATTCCAGTTTTTACAACCTTCTATTTCGTTAAACGAATAGACTTCTTTGAGCGTAGCAACTTTATTTTTGATCAAATTCACTTTTCGAAGCACTTCCGCATCGGAGACAAAACAGTATATGGCACCGGAATGATTCAGAATATATTCGTAGTCATCTTCAGAAATGGTTGGGTAAATAGGAACGGTTTGCGCGCCAGTTTGCAACACACCAATATCCATGATATTCCATTCGGTTCTATTATTGGTAGAAATAATGGCAATTTTATCGTCTTTTTGAACGTTCATTCTCAAGAGTGCCCTGGAAACAGCGTTGGCTTTAGCAATATATTCCTGAGTAGAAGTTTTTATCCAAACCCCATTTTGCTTCGTTGTTAAGGCATCTGGAATTGAGTTATATTTATCTTGTTGATAATAAGGAAAATCAAAAAGTCTAGTTATAGAAGTCATTATTCGCATATTGAATTGACTTGCAAATTAAATAAAAATTAATAAAAATTATTAGTTTTTAAAAATTAAATGGAAATTTAAACTGGAATCATTCCCTTTTACGAAATCGTTTTCTTGAAATAAAGTTTAACAGGCTGATAGTAAGACAAAATAATACTTTTAGATGGAATTACTAATGAACAGCATTGCAAATAAATGGTTGGAGAAATAGACATTTATTCAGCCTTTTGATGCTTCTATTTCTGAATTTGTCGCTTTTGCCATGTTCCATACATTCCAGTCCTTAAATTATTCCATTTTTATAAATTAAATTCTTGAAAAAAACCGGTTCCATCTGTCGCTAATTGTACGATAGGCGTTATCAGATCTTCAAAAAGATAGAGTGTTGTTACAGGGAAATCACTGCCAAAGTGCAATTTGGTAGATTCCACTTTGGCAGTGATTTTTTTAGTTTGTTTTGTACTTTTACGCTAGAAAAAAACAACATTAATAGTAATGTAAATACGGTAACTACAATTGTTACTTCGCTAGTTTTGGTTTTTTAGTCCGACAGTGTTTTTTGATTCGGTGCCAAAGGATTAGTTCTTTGTAGGCTTTGGTGCCATATAAAAAGTAATTTTTGAACCATTGGTAATATCGGCATGTTTAATAAATAAACTGTTTAAAGGTTTTCCGTTCAAAAGCACTTTTTTCACATAAACATTTTTGTCACTTTGGTTCACTGCTTCTACCGTAAATGTTTTTCCATTTTCTAGCGTCAGCGTGGCATTATTTACCAGTGGCGATCCTAAACTGTATTCATCAGATCCGGGTGATACAGGATAAAATCCCAGTGACGAGAAAATATACCAGGCACTCATTTGTCCGCAATCATCATTTCCTCCTAAACCATCGGGAGTGGGTTTGTATTGCATGTTCAATATTTTACGCACTTGGGATTGTGTTTTCCATGGTTCATCAGTCCAATTATAAAAATAAGCCACATGGTGCGCTGGCTCATTGCCATGAACGTAACCTCCTATAATTCCTTCTCTGGTAATATCTTCGGTTTCTGCAAAAAAGGAATCCGGTAGATACATTGAAAATAGCTTGTCTAAGCGCGATGCAAACGTTTTTTTGCCGCCCATTTGCATTACTAATTGGCTTGGATCTTGTGGTACAAAAAAGCTGTAATTCCAGCTATTGCCTTCTATGAAACCTTGTCCGTGCGTGCTCAATGCATCAAATTCTTTTTTGAAGGTGCCGTCAGCTAATTTTGGACGCATAAAACCTGTTGTTTTATCAAAATTGTTTTTCCAGTTTCCGGAGCGCTTTATAAATTCATTATATACATCCGTTCGGTTTAATTTCTTGGCTATTTGTGCAATACACCAATCGTCATACGCATATTCCAAAGTATTTGAAACGGAGACGCCGCTTTTTTCAGCGGGAATATAACCCAAATCTATATAGCTGCCAATGCCTTCATAATTGCGGTGGTTTGCTGTTGTGATACAGGCTTCTAAAGCTTGATTTTCATCTCCATTGTAAATTCCTTTTATAATCGCATCCGCAATCACGGAAACACTGTGATAACCGCTCATACACCAGTTATCATTCGAATAATGAGACCAAATGGGTAACATGTGCAGCGCACTTTGATCGTAATGTGCCAACATGGATTTTACCATATCATTATTGCGTGAGGGTTGTATTATATTGAAAAACGGATGCAGTGCCCGATAGGTATCCCAAAGTGAAAAAGTACTGTAATTAGTAAAGCCGTCTGCTTGGTGAATTCCTTGATCCAGCCCTTTATACTGTCCGTTTATATCAGTGTACGTCGTTGGATTTATGAAAGTATGATACATGGCAGTGTAAAAATTTACTTTGGTAGCTTCGGATGCAGTGATGTTGATTTTATTCAACTCTTTATTCCAAATTGCTTGTGCTTGGTTTTTTACTTTTTCGAAATCCCAATCTTTGATCTCCCCCTGCATATTTTGCAGCGCGTTTTCTTGGCTGACCGAGGATATAGAGAATTTTATTTTTATTTTTTCGGCTTCTTCTGTTTTGAAATCAAAATACATTCGTATTTTTTGGCCGGCTATTTCTGGAAAATTTTTGCTTTGGTCGAACTTGCCCCAAAATCCTTTATACGGTTGTTTAGAGTCGTAATTTTTTTGGCCGTATTCAGTAAAAGGTTTTGAAAATGACATCGCGAAATAAACTGTTCGGGTTCTTGCCCAACCATTTGTTTGTCTGTATCCGGTAATCAAAGTATCATTAATAACTCTCACATATGTCCAAACGTTTTTTTGATCGTAATTATAAATTCCGGCCATTAAATCTAAAATGATATGACTTTCGTCCGATTTTGGAAAAGTATATTGATGCATACCAACCCGCGTTGTAGCAGTCATCTCAGCTAGAATGCCATCATCATCCAGTTTGACTTTATAATAACCGGCTTCGGCTTTTTCGTTAGCATGAGAAAATGCGGAGCGATACCCACTTTTTGGATTTGTGGCGGTTCCAGGGTTCAACTGCAATTTTCCTTGTGTTGGCATTATTAGAAAATCCCCAAGATCAGAATGTCCCGTTCCGCTTAAATGGGTGTGGCTAAAACCTACTATAGTTTTATCTTCATATTTATAACCTGCACAATATTTGTAAACATCGCCATTGTATTTTCCATTAAGTTCATAGGAAATAGTGTCTGTTTCCGGGCTTAATTGGACGGCTCCAAAAGGAACTGTGGCACCGGGATAAGTATGTCCCATTTTTTCGGTTCCAATGATTGGTTTTACATATTGAACTAAATTTTGCTGTGCATGGGTATTAAAAAAACTGTAGAGTAGGGCAAAAAGGAATATTTTTTTCATGAGATAACTTGTAAATTAGTTTTGGGGACGTAATGCGGATCTGGGATCGCATTCAAATCTAACTAATCGTACGTTTTCAAGCAAATATCAGCACTGTTTTAACAGCAAAAAACTTCTGCAACGCATAACAATATTCATTTCGACTTATATTCAGACAGGTATTTAAAATTAAAATACAGCCTTTGCGTAGCTACTAAACGAAGTCAATTTTACCAGTTCTCTAATTTTTTTTGTTTAATCAGTAGCTTTAGATTCTTTTCTTTGACCGCAGTTCGATTTTGGATGCAGTAGTCTGTATGATAAAAGTGCGATTGGAGAAAATTAATTTGCATGTCGTTCCACTCTTCCATGCTGAGTTTTGGATTATAATGTTTCAATTCCAAAAAAAGTTTATTTCCTACTCTAGTATAATGATTGGTGCCTAAGTATTCGACATCGGCATCCGCTAGAATGCATTCTAATTTGGTTTTTGGTTGTTGTGGTATAATAGTGGCTCTAATCATACCGGCAATAATTTCAATTTCTTTTTTGGTATATCCAAATTCAGGCAATTTTTTTTCAGCTAGCCGAATGCTTTCTTCTTCATGTCCTTCGTTAACGCCATTGATAAAACCGGCGTCATGAAACAATGCGGCCGTTTTAATGAGCAGAATATCGTCTTCGGTTATATTTTCTTGTTGCGCAATATATTCTGCGGCTTCCTGAACATGTTGCGTATGTTTCCAATGGTGATAAAAGAGAAAAGGAGACAATTGTGTTTTTAAACAATTCATAACATTGGCATACAAAAGATTCCAGTTTTTCATATTTGCAGGTACAATTAAATTTAAAAATAGTGTAAATGCCATCAAAGCATCTTGGTAAGATGGTTTCATGGATTTTAAATATCAGTGTTTTTGTTTGTTTCTTAAAATTCCGCCACTAGCTTCCTTGATGTATTGGATAAACATAAAAGCATTGGGATCTAATTTTTCGATCTCATCTTTGATTCTAAGCAATTCAAGGCGTGTTACTACAGTGATGATTATGTCACAATCTGTTTTTAAATCGAAAGTGTCTGGTAAATACCCTCGTTCCCCTTTAATTACGGTGATTCCTTTTCCGAATTTTTTCACAATTAAAGATTTAATCATTTCACTTTTAGATGAAATAATATTTAAGGAAGTATATTGTTCTAGACCGTGCGTTATATAATCCAATGATTTTACAGCTGAAAAATAAGTAACAATAGAATACAGTGCTGTGCCGATACCAAAAGACCAGGCTGCAGCCAAAAATAATAAGGTATTCATTGCAAAAATAACTTCGGATACATTAAGCCCGATTTTTCGAGTAGTTAGTAAAGCTAAAATTTCTACACCATCAGCAGTGGAACCGCTCCGAATGCACAATCCCATCCCAATACCTATCAGGCAACCACCAAATAAGGCAATTAAAAGTCGATCTGTTGTAACAGCTTCAATGTGAATAAAAGTCATACTGGCGGCTAGTAATAAAAAAGTTATCAAACTTTGTATTGCAAATGTTTTTCCTAACAATCTCTTTCCTAAAAACAGGAAAGGTAAATTTAATCCCAGCACAAGAAATCCAAATGGCAGCGGGGTAATTTCATGAATAAGTATCGAAATACCGATAATACCGCCATCTAAAAATTTATTAGGAATCATGAATCCCTTTAATGCCAATGTGATGAATACCACGCCCACTAAATTTAAAATAATATTTTTTGGATGAAATATTTCTTTCCAGTCAATCGTTTGGTGGTCAATATTCATGAGAATGAATTTGGATTAAAATCCTTTAAATATACTACTTTATTTTAAAAATAAACATTATATTTACCTAATAATTAGATAGTTAGCTTATATTTTGATTTCTTGGTGTCCCCAGCCATTTTTAAATTAATAATTTTCTAAATAAGAATTTATTAACCTCTAAGTATCGTAATCATGGCAAAGCCTGTAGTAATCACATTAACTGTTCAAACCGCGACCCTTTATGGTATGAGTGCTCCATCACAATCTCAAGTTGATAGCTGTTGCACCTTATCAGATGATAATTCAGGAAGTTCTTCAAATGGAACTTTAGAGGATTTTAAATCAAATGTATTTATCAATAATAATGTTCGGTGGGTCGGTTTTTCAAGTGACGCTGGATATTCAGTGGCAATAGACAGTCTGGTTTACGAATCCAAGTCCAATGACGTAAATTTTTTTGACAATGCTACTATAAATGGGACAGGTGGAAGATCTGGAAATGCATCTGCTAATGTGAAAAACGATCCTAATTTGATCAACGAGTTAGATATTTACACCATCAATTTTAGTGTTTACAATTCTGGTAATTTACACAAATCATTTAGTATAGATCCAAAGTTAGCCATTAATCCCTAATGGAATTGAGTTTCAAATATTCTTTTAAAGTCTCTCTTTTTGTTTTTTTTGTGCACTTATGTATTTTGGCTCAGGAGCAAAAAGTAGCAGACAGCCTTGTGAAAATTTATCAGAGAGGGGACATTGCAAATTCTGAAAAATTAGAATTACTCCGGAATTTATCTTTTAATGAAGTGAATAATCTCCGATTATCGTTACAATATGCGGAGGAACTTATTGTACTGTCAAAGTTAGAAAACAACTATTTATACTTGCACAGAGGGTATTTTCAAAAAGGAAATAAACTCAGACTTATAGGAGATTTGAATAGTTCTTTAGATGCTTTTTTCAAAAGTGAAGCTGCAGCAGGCAAAGCAAACTATAGTGCTGGTCAAGGAAGTGCTTATTGCTCTATTGCCGATGTTTATTCGGTTATGGGGAATTCCAAAAACGCTTATATGTACTACAATAAAGCAATCAAAATATTAAGAAAGACGGATAATTCTGTTGGGTTAGCATCCGCTTTATTAAATGCTGGAGACGAATATTTTAAAAATAAAAAATATGATTTAGCATTAAGGAATTTTAAAGAGTCCGGTGCAATTTTTAAGAAAGCCAATTACTTAATAGGTACTGCCTACAATATGGGAAATATTGGGATGGTATATGCTGAGCAGGGAAAGGATGCTCTGGCCATGCAATATATAAGTAAAGCGATTAAAATTCTGGAAGAACTAAAGGATTATTATGCAATTTCAGATTACCTGACCTATATGTCATCAATTTATTTACGACGTAATAATCAAGCTGTTGCGCTAAATTATGCGCAGAGAAGCCTTGAGTTAGCTCAAAAATATGGGTTAAAGGATCAAATTAGTAATTCAAATCTTAAACTTTCAGAGCTGTATCAAATATCTGGGAATCCTGTTGAATCCTTCAAGCATTATAGGAATTACATTACTTACCGAGACAGTGTCACCAACCTTAAATCAGTTCAGCAAATGGCTGATTTACGAACTAATTATGAAGTGTCCCAGAAGCAGATTGAAGTCGATTTGCTAAACCAAGGAAAAAAAAATCGACAGATTATGGCAATTTCATCCGCGGTTTCAGCAGGACTTGTTTTTTTACTTGCCTTCGGAGTCTATAGGCGCTATAAATTCATAAAAAGAACCAATGTCATTATTGAAGAAGAAAAAAATCGGTCAGACCATTTATTGCTTAATATTCTCCCCGAGGAAACAGCGCTTGAATTAAAACAAAACGGAAAAGTACGAGCCAAAAAATTTGAATCAGTAACCGTTTTGTTTAGCGATTTTGAAGGATTTACACAATATGCAGAAAAACTACCACCAGAAAAATTGGTTGAAAGTGTAGATTATTATTTTTCGAAGTTTGATGAAATTATGGAAAAGTATAACTTAGAAAAAATCAAAACAGTGGGTGATTGTTATATGTGCGCGGGAGGTTTGCCTTTTTCAACAAATGATCATGCTTTTAAAATGGTGCATGCGGCTTTGGAAATTGCCACATTTGTTAAAGATTCAAAAAATAACAATCCTCAAAATGATACCCGTTTTGAAATTCGCATCGGAATTAATTCCGGCCCGGTTGTAGCCGGAGTAGTTGGAACTAAGAAATTTGCATATGACATTTGGGGTGATACGGTAAATATTGCATCTCGCATGGAATCGAATTCCGAGCCCGGGAAAATTAATGTATCCAAAAACACGTATGAATTAATTAAAGACACTTTTGATTGTCATTATAGAGGTGAAATTGAAGTTAAAAATAGAGGAATGATGAAAATGTATTTTGTAAATAATCCAAAAAATTCAGCAGTGGGAATTACGTAAATTAGGATTGTCTGCCGGCACTAAGCTTAATACGAAGGACGAAGCTGTATTTAACCACTGAACCGTCAATTTCTTAAATAAAATTTTAGCGGTAGTTTTGCTTCTCGGTCAGTCAACTTTTTTTATTAGAATTCCCTTTTCCACACTTTCGTTAAGTACGTTCTCGGCATAGTTCCAAATTGATGTCGATCCTTTTTTAATTGCTATTTTCTTATCGTAAACTTCTCGATAGGGAACATTAAATTCTGTCCAAGTCCCACCATTATTTGAAGTGTTTTGTAGCAGTGGTTCAAATCTGTCCATTGATTTTGCAAATTTTGCTTCATCAGTTATATCTTCTTCAAATTCTGTCCAAATTGCAATAAATTCTGTTGCTTGTTCGGCCGGTAAAAGGCCAAATATTCGGTTTGCAGCAATACGTTCTTCGTCTGTATTTGTATGGTTTTTTGCAGTATCGTAAATAAAAGTGTCACCTGCATCAATTTCTACGATGTCGTGAATTAAAACCATTTTTAAAACTTTAAGGATATCAATTGGTTTGTCTGAATGTTCTGCTAATATAATTGTCATCATTGCCAAATGCCAACTGTGTTCTGCGTCATTTTCGTGTCTGTCGCTGTTGAACAATTTAGTTTTACGTTGAATGTATTTCAACTTGTCTATCTCTTTTATGAAGCTGACTTGTTTTAATAAATTATCTGTTAGCATTGTTTCATCTGTTAAAATTACCACCAACGACATTTCGTCTGAAAATTTGATAGCATGGATTTGCAATTCGTGTTTCTTTTAGTTGGTTCATTTTGATGCCTGTTTTACTCTTGTATTGGTCAAGGATTATAGGCATCGAATTAACTAAATTTTTATTTCATGGTGTTAATGAAAATGCTTGTTACTTTTTTCAAAACAATGGCCGCATTATCTATTCCTTTTGCTTTCTGTTCCTTTGTCCAACGTTCCTGCACCTCTTGAAATTTTGTAGCAACTTCAAAATCTTTTAACTCTTTATTTCTTAAAATTCTCTATTTTACGCCTTCCTTTTTTAGTTTTTTCATTTGGATTTTAAAGCTTTTATCCATCACTTTTCCTAAAGATTTGTATGAAATCTCTGCCGCACGCTGAATGGCAAACTGGTCTTCCTTTGCTAAGTTATTCCAAGTTTCCTTGTTCATTACCACCAGGTAAAGATGTCCTAACCATAGTTTTTTTGAAGCTAATAAGTAGGGTGCTTGTTCATAAACTTTTAAATTGTAACCACCGTCAATATTTACCATAATTCCATCTAATGTTTTTTCTTGCAAAGCTTTGTACACCTCTGTTCCCCAGGGAATAGTTACAGGACTTGCACCATAATTATTTAAAAAATCGCGATGCCAAAAGCTGGCGGTTCGCCACTTAGTTCCTTTCAAGTCGGTTAATGTTTTAAATGGGTCTCTGCTAAAAAATCCAACGCCATAGCCTGTACTAAGAAAAATGTCAACTACGTTATTTTTCTGTAATTCGGTCGAAAATTGTGGCACATCATCATATACTTTACGAAAAAACGAAACTTGTTTTTTGCCGGTAGGACCTACAAGAAAACTTTTGAATATTTGGTGCAGCGGTAATTCTTTTGCTGAGTATTCTGGCACTACTGTCGCTATATCTGCAATTTTACCACCACTTACCGTATTTAATGCCTCATAAGATGTTGAAAGTTCGCCATTCCAATGCGCTTCAATTTTTAACCTACCATTCGATTCTTTTTCAATTGCTGGAAAAAAAACATCTCTCAAAAACGTTGTTCGCATTTCATCGGCAGACTCGTGGTCGGTGTATTTCAAAATCTTTTGCGCAGGAACCGTGTTTGCGCACGACAAAATGTTAAACGATACAAACAAAATGTTTAGTGCATATCTTCGAATTTGTTTACTCATAATTATACTTTATTTACTATGTTCGAAATGTGTTGCTTAAAATTATTGCTTGCGTCAGTTCGTCTAAGAACATTAAAACTACGTAATTTTATTTAATTGGAATACAGATATAGTAGATTTGAAACTGTTGCGTAGTTTCTTAACCGCAGTCAAAACGCCATTCCCTGTAAAAACTAATTTTACGGCTCAGGCAACTTATCTCCGAAAGTGAAGGAAAATGCGAAAAAAATCAAACTGAAACCATTCCACAAAAAAAGAGAGACAAAATCCTCTCAAATTTACTGCTAAAATCTTTACGGTAACTCTATAGTGTTGAATGCAAGTACTCGGCTCCGTTTAACCGGAGTTTCATTGCTGGTACTACACACGCAACGAAATATTAGCTGTTAGGTTCTGCCCTTTTTTTGTTTGAGTTATGGAGTTAGCAATTTTGTAAATGATAATGAACTTAATGTCCAGCTATTATCCTGCTGAATATAAACTTCTGTTACCATAAAGGGATTGATTACTTCGTTGCCCGCAACAACTGCGGTCAATAAGATTTTATTTAGTAAAATAGCCGTATTTCCAATAATTGCTACTGATGTTTCTTGAATTTTGGCATTCTTATACCAAATTTTACCGCTTTTAATGATATTAATTTCCTGTTTTTTCCCCCAACTTCCGCCCATGTGAACAAAAACAGATTTTTCATTGAATAGAATATTTAATGAGTCCACATTTTTATCCGACATCCAAAGCCATTTCTTTTTTGATAGATTAATAACTTCTTGCTCTAGACTTGCAGTTTTTAAATTCGTTGGATTATCAGGGTTGCTATTATAGTCTTCGTCTGTCACTCTTTGCAACCAAATTGTCTTCCCTTTTTGAGTTGGCGAACTTGCAATATAAGTTACACCATTTTTTGGGGTCGCACCGTGCCAATGCTCCACTTCAGGAAGGCATTTTATCATTTCGCCTTTACGTACCGTCTGTTTGGGTTTCCCTTTTTCTTGATAATACCCTTCGCCTTCAGTAAACATAAGGATTTGTCCGCCTGGATGTTTGTGCCAATCTAATCTTGCATTAATCCCAAATGTCGCAATGGAAATACTGCTGTTGAAAATAGTATCTGCGCTATTTATTTCTTTGAGCCAGACATCACCAACGTGATGTACATTTGGTGACTTTTCCCCTTTCAAAAAAAAAGAATTGTCTTGTGCATTCCCTTTGGAAGAAAACACAGCAAGGATTAGAATTATTAAAAAAAAGGGCTGTTTCATATTTAATTTTTTTATTAAATTTCGTACCGGCTTTTACGCCCACAGGTAACGTCAGTTCGTTTAAAAACCTCCAAACGAACTCGTGTTGTTAATCAGTATGTAAATTTAGATGATTTAAAAGACAATTAAAATTCTTTCTAAAAAAAAGCATTCTTCATTCTTAATATAATACAATCCGTAAAAAGCTTTAAAAATAGCTTTTACAATCCAAAAATGGAATGCCAATACTTTTAGATATTGTTTTAATAAGTTTTAATCAATTTTCGACAAAATCGAAAGTAAATCCAAAACCAAGAAGTTGTAAACAATTTATAAGAAGGTCAATGAGCCTGATTTCGTTGTCAAATCATCCCAAATACAACCAAACTTCCCATTAAGCTAAGTGCTTACATCTGTTGTAATAGCTGTTTGCAGTTCGGGCTTTTCCGTTGAGTTTTTTTATTTAAGTTTGTCAAGTGAATTTATTAAATGATAATATATTAAGTCAGAATCCGTCTGATCAGGTTCATTTGAATCCCTGAACGAGAATTTCTCTAACAGCTTTATGGAACTCTGATTATCTCTATGAAAGATTGCTTCAATTTTTTGAACTTTAATTGTATTGAATGCATAGTCAATGACTTTTTCTACAGCCTCCTTCATTATTCCGTGTCCTTGAAAGTTTCGCAAAAGTTCATAGCCGATTTCACAATTGTTATTTTCATCTGAAAAGCTGAAAAGACAAACTGTCCCAACCACTATGTTTTTGTCACTAAAAGTTATTGCCCAATACAAGGAGTCGTTTGTGTTAATATTCGCATTAACCTTATTAATAAAAGTCCTTGCATCGTCAATAGTATCAGCTATTTGTCTGTCAAGATATTTGTTTATTTGACTATCAGAGCGCAGAATGAAAATTTCTTGTTCATCCTTAGTTACCAGTTGCCTACGGGTAAGTCTCTCCGTTGTCAAAATTGGAAAAGGAGTAAAAGTTCTATTTAGCATTCTGTTGTGTTTAGCTTGTTAGAATCTACGGTGATCATAGCCCGACCGCTAACGAACAGGGCTTGGTGTTGTTGGGATATTTGAAAAAAGTCAGCGTACAATTGAAGCCCCATATTTTTTTAAAAGTTGAAGTTAAGAACTAAAGCTAAATTATTAACGTCGAGCCGAAACTGAAGCTGATAGTGAATTACAACCCAAGTTCTTCTCGTTCTTCCAACTTTTTGTGTCAATGCAAGCTCCATTTTTACTTTTTAAGAAGCGTCCACAACCAGGCGTCACCAATCTCCTCATCTTGTACTATTTCGGTAAATGTAAATCCATTATTCTGTAAAATTTTTGTCGAAGCGTTCTGTTCAGGTGCTGTTTTAGCTGTTATTACTATTGTCGGGTCGAATTGTTTCGAAATTGATACAAGCTCTTTGCAGGAAAAAGAAGAAATTCCTTGCCCTTCGTATTCCTTGAATGTCCAATATGCGATTTCAACTTTTCCTTCTTTTGGTTGTCCTGTAAAACCACAAGAGCCAAGAATTTGGTTTTCTTTTATTACAAAGTATCCAGCCCAAGGTAAATTGTAGCCAATTTTTTGATAGTATTCATCGTATGTTTTCAATAAAATTTGACAATTGTCTGAACTATAAATTTCTTTCGACTTGTCAACATTTAAAGTGATAGTTTTAAGTTCCATTTGTCGTTCCATTTTTAGTCAATAATTATTCGTTTCTTTTGCCCGTCCACTACGCTTGCCACTAACGTCAGTTCGTATAAAAACCTTCAAAAGAACTCTTTTCAGTTAATCAGTAAGTAAATATATGTGATTTAAACTACAATTAAAATTCTTTCTGAGAAAAGTCAGTTGATGATTATTGAAATAAAACAACCCGTAAAAAGCGTTAAAAATAGCTTTTACAATCCAAAAATGGAATGCCAATACTTTTAGATATTTTCGTAATAGATTGTGATCAAATTTCGACAAAATAGAAAGTATAGCCAAAATCAAGAAGTTTTAAACGATCTAGACAGTTTGACGTTTCGGGGAGGTGCGATTCGTTGTTTTCTCAATTCGTTTCTCTAATTATTTTTTTCAGAGTTTAGTAAGGGCAGAACCCTTATGAGCTGCAACGTGATCCGTCTTGTTGCTTTTTATTTCATATTGAGGCTCATCTTCCGTAGCGTGGTGTGTATAACCTTTGTAATCGAAATCTTTGGTATGTATTTTAATGATAGTTCCTGAAACTCTCCCCGCTTCGGAATTCCAGCTTACTTTGTCGCTTATTTTAAATTTTGTTTCCATAAACTGATTTTTAAATGTAAATCTAATTTTCATCATAATAAAATACATTGCCATCAAGTATTCTTGCCGGTGAAGTGTATTTATGTTCCTGAACTTTTCCTGTTGCCATAATATGCAATACCGCCCAACCTTTTGCTTTTAAATAATCAGAAACCATAGAACGATGACATCTCCACCAAACCGCCTCGGCGCACATATAAGCCGTGGGCTGTTCTAAAGCGATAAGTTCCAGTTTCACAATGGCATTTTCAAATTCTTCGGTTTCCATATAATCGGCATAACCTCTGAAAGAATCATTGTTCCAACGGTTGTTTTTTGAGTCTTTTTTTACCTTTCTTCTTCCTCCCAAATCGGCTAGGTGTATATATTGTATGCCGGTTTCTTCTAAGGATGTTTTTAAGTTTTCCATGTTGTATTGTGGAAACCTGCGTGAGCCCGGTAAACTCCGTATGTCGGCAAGAATTTTAATATCAAAAGAGCGCAGCATATTCAAAAATTCATCCAGACTACGCGTAGAATGTCCTATGGAATAGATGGTATGTGTTTCTAGTTTATTCATTTGGATTTGTTTAATGCTAAAATATATTTGTCAATAAACTGCTGTTTTTATTTAGCACCCGTTACCCCAGCTCCGTGACGGCTCGGATTGATACGAACTAATTATAGTTGATTGTTAAGTAAATATATATGATTTAAACTATAATTAAAATTCTTTCTGGAAAAAAGTATTCTTCAATTTTAAAATAAAACAATCCGATAAAAAAGGCTTTTACAATTCAAAAATGCAAAGCCAATACTTTTAGATATTGTCTTAATAGATTTTAGTCAATTTTCGACAAAATCGAAAGTAATTGCAAAATCACAAAGTTTTAAACTATCCGCAAAAAGGTCAATCAGCCGGACTTCGTTGTCTATCGCTATGGCAAATATTGCTAAAAACTCAAGGCTAAATTGCCTACTTAATACGAGCAAATCTGTCAGGAATTATGGAGGAAACCGTGGGTTGTTTTTGTCAAACGTCCGTTTGGAAGTCCCACATCGGTGGTGGAATATTTGGGGATATACACCCATAAAATCGCTATCAGCCATCATAGAATCAAGAACATTCACAAAAAAAGAGGAACAAATTCCTCTTGAAAATACCTCTAAAATTTTTACGATAACTCCATAATGTTGACGGCAGGTACTCGGTTACGTTCAACCCGAGCTCCATTGTTTGTGCTACGCACGCAACGAAACCCCAGCTATTATGGGATGTTTTTATATGTATTAAAATGTATATCCTACTCTTAAATGTAAATAAGGAGTATATTGATTCCTATTTGTAGATACGTCATCTACATTCTGTGAACTGCCATTATAGTAGTTTGGTTTTAAGTAAACTATTCTATAACCAAAACCAAAACCTGTTTCATAAGTAAAATTGGATCCTATTTGACGCTTAATTCCCCATGTTGGGATTATAGATAAGTCGGCAGTTTTTGTAATATTCTCATCTAAATTTAATACAAACCAATCTGGATGATAACTTGTTTTTAAAGAAAGATAATTACCACTGTTTTTGGATGTTTTTTTTCCTCTAGATTTTCTCTTCTCTAAATTGTAATAATATCGAGGTTCTAAAGTCAAAACTGGTTGTAAAATAAATCCAGCTCCATCATATTGGTCGTCAACAAAAAAATCATGTTCAATTCCAATTTCACTTCTTAATGCAATACTATTAGAAAGTTTGGTTTCGTTATTTACCCAAATTCCCGCAAGTCCAGTTTGTATGCTAAAAAATGTCTTTTCGACTCCTATAGTTTGGCAATTGGCATTTAGATTTAATCCTAAAAATATCAGTGCTAAAATTTTTTTCATTTTTATATTTATTGTTTTTACTAAATTCTATTTTTTTTTAAAATATCAAACAACGTCAGTTCGTCTAAAAACCTTCAAACGAACTCATTTTAGTTAATCAGTAAGTAAATATATAAGATTTAAACTATAATTAAAATTCTTTCTAGAAAAAAGCATTCTTCATTCTTAAAATAAAACAATCCTTAAAAAGCGTTAAAAACCGATGTTAGAACCCCAAAATGAAAAACCAATACTTTTAGATATAGTCTTAATATATAGTAATCAATTTCATATAAAAATGAAAGTAAAGCCAAAATTAGAAAGTTTAAAACTATCTACAAAAAGGTCAATGAGCGTGATTTCGTCGTCTTTCACTATTTTAAATTTTGCACCAAATTCCCAAATCCGTCAGGAATTATGCAAGAAACCGTGGGTTGTTTTTGCAATACGTTCATTTGGAAGTCCCAAAATCGGTGGTGGAATATCTGGGGATATACACCCATAGAATAACCATCAGCCATCATAGAATTAAAAACATTAACAAAAAAAGAGGAACAAAATCCTCTTGAAAACACCTCTAAAATTTTTACGATAACTCCATAGTGTTGACGGCAGGTATTCGGATCCGTTCAACACGGGCTTCATTGTTCGTGCTACGCACGCAACGAAACCCTAGCTGTTATGCGTTCATACTTTATTAAAACAATTTTTCAATTATTATTTTAGTAGGAAGTACATTTCCAAAATTTGTAATTTTTATTCAATGCAATTCCTTCTTCAATAGTGATTGTATTTGAATCAGAGTATAAGTAGACATCCTTTGGCATTACTAAATATGTATTTACTGGTAATTCAATTACTAATTCTCCATTTTTTATATTTAAATGAATACTATTTGCTTTGAATTGTTCAAAATCACCATTGCCAAGATTTTCTAAATCAGATTTTATTATAAAGTAGATTTCACCATTATAATTATTATATATTCGGGAACTTTCATTAATTATTGGCATACAATCACCAATTCCATATTTTATATTTCCAATTATACCAGTTGTTATGTTTGGAGCTGGATTGTCATCTTTTTCACAACTTGTGATAGTGAGTGATGTGATTATTAATAAGATCAAAATTATTGGTTTCATATTGTTATATTTTAAAATTTTATTTTTCTTACATGTGTTTCTATTTTTTTTTGCTTATCACTAACGTCAGTTCGTCTAAAAACCTTCAAACGAACTCATTTTAGTTAATTAATTAGTAAATATATGATTTAAACTACAATTAAAATTTTCCTGAAAAAAAGCATTCTTCATTCTTAAAATAAAACGATCCGTAAAAAGTGTTAAAACCAGTGTTAGAATCCCAAAATGCAAGGCCAATACTTTTAGATATTGTCTTAATAAATTGTAATCAATTTTCGATAAAATTGAAAGTAAAGCCAAAATTAGGAAGTTTTAAGCTGTCTACAAAAAGGTCAATGAGCCTGATTTTATTGTCTTTCGCTATGGCAAATTTTGCGCTAAACTCAAGGCAGAAAATCTTATGGTTACGAATAAATTCGTCAGGAATTATGGGAGAAATCGTGGATTTTTTTTGCCAACGTCCGTTTGGAAGGCCCAAATCCGTGGTGGAATATTTGGGGAGATACACCCATAAAAATGCCATCCGCATTAATAGAATCAAAAACATTCGCAAAAAGAGGAATAAAAATCCTCTTAAAAACACCTTTAAAATCTTTACTATAACTCCATAGTGTTTGACGGCAGGTAATCGGTTCCGTTCAACCCGGGCTTCATTGTTCGTGCTACGCACGCAACGAAAATCTAACTGTTAGCGGTAGTGCTTTACTTTACAGAAGAAGTTTTATAATCAGTTATTAGCCATGTAATAAATACCACTATTCCAAATGAAAGATAAAAATTTCTAGATAACATTCCTTCCAGGTTTCCGAGATAAAACGCAACACCAATCAAAACAATTGAAACTATTAATTCAATCATGCCATGAATATTGAATGGAATTATTTTGACTAACCCAAATTCAAACTTTGTTGTAATTGTTAATATTAAATGAATTGCTGCTAATACATATGTGAATGTAGCAGTAATGTCTTTTAAACCAAATAGAGCAGGCGAAAGAAATAAAAATATAACTACTAAATAATCAATTGCACCGTGAATTTTAGAATTGAATTTCATATTGTTTTTATTTTAAAGTTACGACTTTTATTTAATAATAAATACACGCTTTTTATGTTGTGTCGTCCGCAGCTATTACCGCTAACGTCAGCTCCCTACATAAAATAAAACAATCCGTAAAAAGCGTTAAAAATAACTTTTGCAATCCAAAAATGCAAAGCCAATACTTTTACATATTGTCTTGATAGATTGTGATCAATTTTCGACAAAATCGAAAGTAATGCCAAAATCAGGAAGTTTAAAGCTATTTACAAAAAGGTCAATGAGCCTGATTTCGTTGTCTTTCGCTATGGCAAATTTTGCGCCAAACTCGAGGCGAAATTACCTACTCACTACGAAAGAATCCGTCATGAATTATGGAAGAAGCCGTGGGTTATTTTTGCCGAACGTCCGTTTGGAAGTCCCAAATCGGTGGTGCAATATTTGGGGAGATACACCCATAAAATCGCTATCAGCATCATAGAATCAAGAACATTTACAAAAAAAGAGGAACAAATTCCTCTTGAAAATACCTCTAAAATTTTTACGATAACTCCATAATGTTGACGGCAGGTACTCGGTTTGGTTCAACACGGGCTTCATTGTACGTGTTATGCACGCAACGAAACCCTAGCTTTTACCTGCAGTTGCTTATACTTTTAACATAATTCCATGGTGCGGATCATTTTTTCTCTGTAAAAAAAGTTGAGAAATCTTGTCATGAAAATGTATTTCAAATACTCCCAATATTTCAGGATTATAATTTGTCTCAGAAGATGTTATTTCTATTAAATCACGCTTAAGTTTCCACCCATAGTACTCCTTTTTTTTGTCTGAGTAAATTACTTCTAAAGTTCGGTCATTCTTAAATTCAAATGAAACACTATCTGCATATTTTGTCAAAGTAACAGTGACAACAACTCCATCTTTTTCAGCCTGCTCGAATTGTTTTAAATTCCACTTATGAATTATTCTGTTTTGTGAATTTTTCTCATTTGAACTTTGTCCAACACAAGTTGAAATTGTCAGGAGTAAAATAATTAATGTTTTCATATGTTTCAATATTAAAATTGCGTAATATTCTTGAGTTGGCGTAGCAATTGAAGCTAACTTGTAAATAATCGTTACAATGTAGCGACTAAACACCCAAAATTGGGTAGATCGTCGCTATTGATTGTCGTTTTAATGTTTTCAAATATATTAAAATTTTCTTACAATTTTTCTTGAAAAGAATAAACGTCATAATTATTGCGGTTTGCGTAAGGGAGGGAAGCGGCATCCTTTATTTTCTTTCTTTAAGAAAATAAAGATATAGCGTACCGCCCGAGCCAAAGTGGCGAGGAGGAACGACGAAGCTACTGCAGGGCCACGCCCAAATTGTGAATAGTAAAAACAATAGGGGTATTTGCTATCCGCTAATTTTTAACTGTGAAAGGTAGTGGACTTTGCAAAAAACTTTGCGAACTTTGCCGTTGCATAATACGATATGAAAGAGGTGTAATACAAGTTCGAATATACACCGATAGCGTTATGCAAATTACAAATTGCTTTAAAAAACAAATATAAACTAGGTATGAAAATAAATCCAAAAAACGGAATTGACAAGCTCATTTTCGGAATGAAACAAAATGATGTTACTGCTATTTATGGTAAACCAGACCGGAATTACAAGGACGAAGATGAGAACGTGATTTTTGCCTACAACAAACTGAAAATGCGTTTGACGTTCTATGTGGAAGAAGATTTTAGATTGGGTTACATCGTGGCGTCTAGCCCGGAACTGGATTTGTTGGGCAATACAATTATCAATCGAAAAATTAGTGAGGTCAAAAAAGATTTGGCTGCCAAAGGAATTATCAAATTTACTCAGGAAGAATTCGATACGTTTGAAAACTATTTCAATGAGGATAATTGGATTATTTTCCAAACAGAATTTGATGAAGTGGTGAAATTTGAGATTGGGGCAATTATCAATCAAAAAGATGAATTTGACTGGAAATTTGGAAAGAAATAATTCCCTTTCTGATTGAAGTTTTATAGCACACAGATAACACGGATCCTACAGAAAGACACGGATTTTTAAAGATTTTTATAATCAGTGTAAATCCGTTTAATCTGTCTAATCCGTGTGCTGATTTTTTTGCTACAAGTTATTCATTCGGAATAATTTTAAAATAACAAACCCGACAATTCGCTTTTGGTGAGAACTGTCGGGTTTTTTTATGGAATGCTTTTTGAAATTTATTGTTTTGGAGCTGGTTGTTTTTCCAGCATTTCCAATTCGAAAACAAGTGTTGTGTTAGGTGGAATAACCCCACCAGCACCTCGTTCTCCATACGCCAGATTTGATGGGATGAAAACTACGGCTTTGTCGCCAAAGGACATATTTTCTAAACCTTCAATAAATCCTGGAATCATACCTTCTTTTTTTCCAGCTTCAAAAGGGAATGCTTGGTATCCGTTTTGAGCGGCACGGTTTGCATCAAATTTTCCGTAGCTTTTAGAAACTTCTTCATAACTGCTGTCAAATAGCGTTCCATCTTCAAAATAACCGGCATAATGAAAATAAAAGGTCGTGCCATTAGCTGGTTTTACGCCAGTTCCTTTTTGTGTTATTTTGTACGCTAATCCTGATGGAGTAGTGGTGGCACTTGCTTTTGTAGTAGCCAAATAGGTTTTTTTTGCAGCCACTACAGGCCCGTATTTTTCAGTGTAGGCTTTTTTGGCTTCAGCCTCAATTGCTGCTTGTTTTGCTTTGTTTTCAGCATTAACAAGGTCTTGTTTTTTTTGATCTTCGGATTTAGTGTTGAAATAATCCGAGAACACTTTTGGGGCATCAAATTTTTTGGCTAAAGCGCCTTTTCTAAAGATCGTTATTTTTGTGATCGCATCATTTTGAGCAATGGAGTTGACTACATTCATTCCCGCAGTAACATGACCAAAAACAGTGTGTTTGCCGTCTAGCCAAGGGGTTTCTTTGTGGGTAATAAAAAACTGGCTCCCATTAGTAGTTGGGCCTGAATTAGCCATAGAGAGAATGCCTGGTTTATTGTGCTTTAAGTCTGTAAATTCATCTTTGAACCCGTAACCAGGACCGCCAGAACCATTTCCTGAAGGATCTCCTGTTTGAATCATGAAATCTTTAATCACACGATGAAATTTCAAACCATCAAAAAATGGTTTTCCTTTTAGTTTTTCATCGGTTACAAAAGTGTTTTTACCCTCCGCTAGCGCTATAAAGTTAGCTACAGTAACGGGAGTTTTTTTGTATTCTAATTCAACTACAATATCTCCTTTGTTGGTCGCAATTGTCGCGAAAATCCCTTCGATTGCTGCAGGTGTTTTTGATACTGGTTTTACCGCTGGTTTTACTGTTGTTGCAGTTTTTTTTACCGGAGCAATTTTCTTTGTCGTTTGAGAATGTACGTTTAACATTCCCACAAATAATAAAAACAGAATTTTAAATTTCATTTTTTAAGTATTTAAGGTCCAACTTCTTTAATCTGTTATTGTTGTGGTATTGTTTCCAATAATTCAATTTCAAAAATGATATTGGCGTTTGGAGGAATTACTCCACCGGCGCCCGCTTGACCATAACCCAATCGAGACGGAATAAAAAGTACTGCTTTGTCTCCAAAAGATAATTTTTCCAGTCCTTCAATGAACCCAGGAATCATGCCATCTTTTTTCCCTGCTTGAAAAGGGATGGGTTGATACCCGTTTTGAGCCGCTCGGTTTTCATCGTATTTTCCGAATGTTTTAGAAATGCTTTCTACACTTGCATCAAATAATTCTCCGTCTTCCAGAAAACCGGAGTAATGGATGAAAACACTGGTGCCATTGGCAGGTTTTGTACCGCCGCCTTTACTTGTAATTACGTACTGCAATCCAGTAGGTGTTTTAATAGCTTTGGCTTTTAATGCGGCAAAATAAGCGATTTTTTGTTCGCGGACTTCTTTGTATTTTGCGTCGTAAATTTTTTTGTTTTCAGCAGCAATTGCTGTTTTTTTGTTTTGATTTTCAGATTCTACTGCAAAATAATCATTGAAGGTTTTTACCGCATTAAACTTTTTAGCAGCTTCGCCATTTCTAATGATAGTAACTTTATTGATATAATCGTTTTGTACAATTTTGTTTACAACATCCATTCCTTTCTCTACCACATGACCAAAAATGGTATGTTTACCGTCTAACCACGGTGTTGCAAGATGCGTGATGAAAAACTGACTGCTGTTAGTAGTAGGTCCGTTATTGGCCATAGCCAAAACGCCACCTTTGTCAAATCTTAAATCTGAAAACTCATCTTTAAATTTATAACCCGTATCTCCGGAACCTGTTCCTAAAGGATCACCCGTTTGTATCATAAATTCAGGAATGACTCTGTGGAATTTTAATCCATCAAAAAATGGTTTGCCCTTAAGGTTTTCATTAGTGACAAAATTATTTTTTCCTTCGGCTAAAGTTACATAATTTGCAACGGTTATAGGTGCTTTTTCAAAGTCTAATTGTACAATTATTTCTCCTTTATTGGTTTCTATTTTTGCATATAAACCATCAGGAAGATTATTGTGCTCTTCATTACAAGCGTAAAATGTAGCAATGACTAGGAATGTGAGTAGGATCTTTTTTTTCATTTCTAATTTTAAATTTATTGAGTTATCGTGTCTTGGACCTCTGGTACAGCTTTAGTTTCTGGTTTGGCAGGTAAAGGTATGACTTTTGGTCTGGCTTCACTTTGTTTTTTATACACTGTTTCCGGCATAAAATCACGTAAAGTTACTGTGCAAATTAAAGGCATATTGGTGCCGATTTTTTTGTCGTCGCCATGGTAACCAAATCCCATATTTGACGGAAAAAGGAAGCTCACTTTTTCGTTTTTTCGCATTAACTTGATACCGTCACGCAATCCCATCATAATGTTTTGTTTGTCAACGTAATAGATTTGTGGTCTTAATTCCAATTCAGAATATATAATAGTACCTTTTAAATCCTTTATTTCGTAGTCAAAAAAAGCAACGTCCCCTTTTTTAGGAGTAAGAGAATCAATTTCGTTTTTCGTCTCATAAGTATACCAATATCCTTTTTTAGAAGCGATATATTGTACATTAGGATTGCTTTTAATTAAAGCTTCAATTTTAGTTTCTTCGCTGGCAACCAGTTTTTTATTGCGCGCGATTGATTTTTTCATAAAACTTCCTGAAGTTTGTGAAATGGGCTTTCTAGCATCCTGATGCTGTTTACAGCTCGAAGCGAGTATGGATAAAAAGAATCCAAATGCGATTAACATACTGAATTTTGACATCTGCTATATTTTTAGTGTTGTTACTAAATTTTCAAATTTTCGTACCGTTTCTTCCATCGATACTTCTGATTTTCCACCGGCAGCATTACGATGTCCACCGCCATTGAAATGATCTCTGGCAAATTGATTTACATCAAAATCACCTTGTGAACGAAATGAAATCTTGATGGTTTTTTCTTCTTTATTTTCGATAAATATAGCGGTAAAAACAATTCCTTTTATACTTAATCCGTAGTTTACAATTCCTTCTGTATCGCCTTTTACATAATCAAAACTATTTAACTCATTTTGAGTAAGCGTAGTGTATGCGGTTTGATGATCGGTTAACACTTTCATGTTTTGAAGCGCTCTTCCCAATAATTGTAACCTTCCAAAAGAGCTGTTGTCAAATAATAGGTTTGGTATCTCCGTATTCTCGACCCCTAAATCAATTAATTCGGCGATAATTCGATGGGTTGTTCCTGTGGTTTTTGGAAAACGAAAAGAACCTGAATCAGTAAGGATTCCAGTGTAAATACAAGTTCCTATAGTTTTATCGATAGCTTCTTTTTTTCCAAGAAATAAAATGAAGTTATAAATCATTTCACACGTAGACCCAAACGAGGTATCTGAATAGGTAAATGTGGCATAATCATCTGGTTTTTGATGATGATCAATCATGATGAATGGGGCTTTTAATTTGGCTAAAGCATGTTCCATTTCTCCGGTACGGTGTAAAGCATTAAAATCTAAAGTGAAAACAAGTTCTGCTTCTTCTAATAGTGTCGTACAATTTTCTTTGTCTTTTTCGTATATTTTTACAGTTTCTGATCCCGGCATCCACGCCAGAAAATCTGGAAATTCATTTGGAGAAATCACCACCGGATAATGATTATTTTTTAATAAAAAATGATATAATCCTAAGGTAGAACCCATGGCATCTCCATCAGGACCTCGGTGCGGGATGATGGCAATCTTTTTTGGAGTTGATAATAACAACTGTATCGCTTGAATGTCTTGTATTTTCATAGATTGCGAAATTACATTTTTTTAACGTAATGTTGAAATCATTTATGTAATTAACAAACTTTTACAATGTTACAAAAGTTCCATGTTTTTCCTTCTTAATTTTTGATACACATGGTATTTTGCTCCTTTGACTATCTGGGCATTATAAATTCCTACCGACCCCGAAGAAAAATAAGCGATACAACAAGCAATACCTATAAAAACACCGCTTTCTGCACCGAAAAGTTCCATTCCCATCACTGTACAAGCAATAGGCGTGTGGGTTGCTCCCGAAAAAACAGCTACAAAGCCCATTCCTGCTAAAAGTGCGATAGGTAAAGGAACTATAATCGATAACGCACTTCCCAACGTAGCACCCACGAAAAAAAGCGGGGTTACTTCGCCACCTTTAAATCCTGCCCCAAGCGTAAATCCGGTGAATAGTATTTTTAAAATAAAATCATACGAAGCATTTGGATTAGAAAAGGAATCAACAATTATCGGAATTCCTAGACCAATATATTTTGTGGTGCCAATACTGTAAATCGCCACAGCAAGGATTATCCCTCCAACGAAAGGACGAAGGGGTGGAAAGGATATGGTTTTTGAAAATAAATGACCCCAAAAATGTGTACTTCTAGAAAAAAGCATGGCCGCTAAACCAAAAAGAATACTGACTGGGACAATCCATAATAAGGTTGTAAAACTTATTTCGGGGAGTATTGGAATGCTATAATGAGTATGTTTGACTTGCCAAAATTCAACGGTAAAATAAGCGGTGTACGCCGCTAAAAAAGACAAAGGGATACTTTTGTAACTTGTTTTACTGAAATATAGAACTTCCAAAGCAAATAAGGCTCCCGCCAAAGGAGTTCCAAAAATAGAGGCAAAACCAGCGCTAATTCCTAGAATGATAAGTGTCTTCCTGTCGGTATTGCCAAGTTTGAAGATTCTTATAAATTGATCGGCGATGGCGCCACCCATTTGTACTGCTGTTCCTTCACGACCCGCTGAACCTCCGAAAAGATGCGTGATTAAGGTGCCAAAAAGTACCAATGGAACCATTTTTAAAGGAATTGTTTTTTTAGGTTTTTCGTATTCTTCCAGCAACAAGTTATTGCCTTTTACGACAGATTTCCCCCAATAATAATATCCAAATCCTATCATTAATCCGCCTATTGGCAAAAGCCAAATCAGCCAGTTGTTGTACTCTCTATAACGTGTAACCCAATCCAGCGCCACTAAAAAAAAGGCAGATGCTGATCCAGAAAAAAAGCCTATCAAAACGCAAACAAAAATCCATTTGAGGGTGACAAGCATTTTTTTTTTTTGGTTTTCTAAATTCATTATCGGAATTGAAGGAATGTTTTTGCAAAAGTATTACAATCCTTCTTGAATTAATGGTTTTTCAGAAACAATAGCAGTTAATTCAATTTCAACTAAATATTCAGGTGCGACCAGTTGATTAATTCCGTAGAAACCAGTTGTAGGTTTTATGTCTTTAAAAAACTTGGCATGAGCGGTTGCAACGGCGTCAAATGTAGTTATGTCAGTCGTAAATATGCGTGTGCGAATGACATCTTTCATTCCTGCATCCAGGTCTTGCAACACTTTTTCCACGCGCTCTAAAATGTTCACTGTTTGGGCATGCGCATCGTCAGCTTTTACTTTTTTACCATCAACAATGGCGACAGTTCCTGATACTTCAATGATATTTCCAATGCGTACTGCACGACAATATCCCATTTTATCTTCCCAAGGAGAACCTGTCAATATATTTTCTCTTTTCATATTAATAGTGTTTAAGTATCGTTTAAATACAGTTTTTGGTGTGGCATAATATTTGCAATTTAAAAAAAAAATACTAAAATAAAAAATAGTAAATTTTAATAAAAACATCATTTTTTGGTTTAAAGTTATTAGCCTATTATAGGTTCTGAAACGCAATAAATTTATAAAATGAATGTTATAAATAAAAGGTAAATTATAGATTTATAAGTCATTATGGATATTTCGTTTTTTATTTTTAAAATTTCACAAACACTAATAAACTAATATAATAAAGTTATGAAAAGAATTTTATTTTTAATAATTGTACTAAGTCTGGGTTTAAGTGGCTATGCTCAGAATGAATTTAATTCAAAATTTAAACCCATTCCACTTAAAAATAATGCTCTAAAAATTAAAAAAGCGATTCCACCAAAAACAGATCCGCCTAAAACTGTTTCGCCCACCGATATAAAAAAACAAAATCCCTCTCTAGATGTGCCAAAAATAAATTTTATTAATCCTGACAAAACGAATCGCAAAGCAGAAAATGTAGCGGCTGTTACGTATAAGAAAAATCAAGATTTAGGAAATTTTAAAACGGGTTCTCTTACTGCTAAAGTGCGGTATCGCGATGCAGCTTACGTTGACGGTGATAAGATCAGGGTCTATTTAAATGATAAGGTAATCGAGTACGAGGTCGTTTTGGATGGTGATTTTAAAGGCTTCGAGATTAAATTAGAAAAAGGCATCAATAAAATTGATTTTGAAGCGTTAAACGAAGGTTTTGCACCTCCTAATACGGCTCAATTTCAAGTATTTGACGATAAAGGAAGTATTATTTCTAGCAGTCAATGGAATCTTGGGATTAATTTCAAAGCAACGATACTATTGATTAAAGAATAGAGCTGTTCTATTTTTGGATGCGATAAATACAATTAATTTATATTATTTTTGTTGTTTACTCTATATTTTTAAATTTTAATAAATATTGATTTATCAATATTCACCTTTATATGAAACAAATTCTTTTTTTTATAATAATAATTAGCATTGGTATTTCTTCAAAAAGTTATAGTCAGATTGAATTTAGCAAAAAATTTAAAGCAATTCCACTTATAAACAAAAGTCCCAAAATTAAAAAAGTCGATCCTGTTGAATCGAATATACCATCAATTTACACTCCAAATGTTTTTAAAAACCCTGAAATTAAAATTCCTAGTTCGGTACTGAAAATAGGAGAACCAAACACTATAAATATGACGCCAAAAAACGATTTTGTCAATCCAGGTGATTTTTACAGGGATAAATTGGATAAAGATTTAGGCAAAACATTAGTCAAACAAGGACTAAAAGAAGATTCTAGGCTTTTAGTTAAAATTGATGTGAATTTTGGAGAGATTAGAACTAAATCAAAATATTTTATAATTAAATACCGTGATTTTGGACAGATTGACGGAGATTTAGCCAAAGCATCACTCAATGATTTGGTTGTTGAAAATAGATTGCTAATGCAAGATAATTATCAGGAATTTAAAATATTTTTAAAAGACGGCCTAAATACATTTGTGATAGAAGCGCTGAATAAGGGTTTACTAGGAGGAAATACGGCTGAATTCCGGATTTATGATGCGGAAGGAAAATTGATTAAAGCTGATTATTGGGAAAATTGGGATGCAGGTGTAAAAGGAAAGTTTCTCATTGTTAAAGAATAAAAGCTGTTATGAACCGCTGATATCCTAAAATGGATCAGCGGTAACTCTAAATTTCATATCAGATTTTACTGTTATATCTTGCGCCAAACTTTCTTTGAGAACAGCTTTAGTTCTTATTTTAAACGAAGAAGCTTTGATATATTTATCTAGTTTTTGTGAAGTACACGTTAGATTTAGTATGTTAGAAGTAGCATTGATCTCATCCAAGTAAGCCAATTCTATTTCATCATTTGCATCAGTTGAGATGTATAAATGAATCGATTTTAAAAAACTGAATGATTTATTACTAGGGTCTGTAATTGTCAATTTTAACTCACTTAATTTCACATCTTTTACTAATTCAGCTTTGGTGTTGTTGTTTTCAAAAGAAGAGCTTGAATTTGTAGTAACATCTGGAGTGATTACATTAAAAGCAGTGCCAAGCGGAAATCCACTTTCAATTTTAAAAGTGGTTTGACTGTCTATTGAAAAAGTCAATAAGTCGTCAACCACATTACATGAAGCAATTAAAAGCAATACTGTAACTAGTGATAAATAAATTTTTGTTGTCATTGCAATGTTGTTTTATTTTTGATTAATTTTTTTTAGATTCAGTACGTTCACTTACGAAAATTATGTGTTCTGGGTTTTATTAAAACTATTTGATTTTAGATCAATATTATAGGTGTTGCAAATAAAAAGAATATTTTTCAAAAATCAATTTTTCAATTCAAAATATAAAAAGTATTTTTGCGCATGCAACACAACGTACTTATTTTAGATTTCGGATCGCAATATACACAGCTTATTGCGCGTAGAGTTCGCGAATTAAATATATTCTGCGAAATTTTCCCTTACAATCATTTTCCGAGTGATTTATCATCTTATAAAGCCGTAATTCTTGGAGGAAGCCCTTTTTCTGTTAGAGGAGAAGATGCGCCACATCCAGATTTATCTCAAATTAGAGGAAAACTACCCTTATTAGCCGTTTGTTACGGAGCACAATACTTATCACATTTTAGTGGTGGTGAAGTAGCGGCGTCGAACACCAGAGAATATGGTAGAGCTAATTTGTCTTTTATAAAAGAGAATGAAATTTTCTTTGAAGGTGTTTCAGAAAACAGCCAAGTTTGGATGAGCCATAGTGATAGTATTAAAGCCTTACCGACTGATGGCGTGAAAATAGCAAGTACACACGATGTGGAATTTGCAGCGTATAGAATTGAAGGGGAAACCACGTACGCGATTCAATACCACCCTGAAGTTTTCCATTCTACAGATGGATCAAAAATGCTGGAAAACTTTTTAGTAAAAATCGCAGAAGTACCACAAAATTTCACTCCAAATGCTTTTGTTGCCGATATGGTAGCTGAATTAAAAGAAAAAATACAGGATGACAAAGTGGTTCTAGGTCTTTCTGGTGGAGTGGACTCTACTGTAGCCGCTGTTTTATTGCATCAAGCTATTGGAGAGAACTTATACTGTGTTTTTGTGAATAATGGCTTGCTTCGTAAAAACGAATTCCAAAACGTTTTAGATCAATACAAAGGAATGGGTCTAAATGTAAAAGGAGTAGATGCTGGCGATCGTTTTTTATCTGAATTAGCAGGTGTGAGTGACCCAGAAACCAAACGTAAAATTATCGGACGTGTATTTATCGAAGTATTCGATGATGAATCAAACCGTATCAAAGATGTAAAATGGTTGGCACAAGGAACAATCTATCCGGATGTTATAGAATCAGTTTCTGTAAAAGGACCTTCGGCTACTATTAAATCACATCATAATGTGGGGGGATTACCGGATTACATGAAATTAAAAATTGTCGAACCTTTGCGCATGCTTTTCAAAGATGAAGTTCGCAGAGTAGGCGCTTCATTAGGAATTGATCCAGAATTATTAGGAAGACATCCTTTTCCTGGTCCAGGATTGTCAATTAGAATTTTAGGAGATATCACGCCAGAAAAAGTGCAGATTTTACAAGATGTAGATGCTGTTTTTATTGATGGATTGAAGTCTTGGGGATTATACGACAAAGTATGGCAAGCAGGAGCTATTTTACTTCCAGTAAATAGTGTAGGTGTCATGGGCGATGAACGTACTTATGAAAAAGTAATTGCTCTTCGTGCAGTGGAATCTACAGATGGAATGACTGCTGACTGGGTGCATTTACCATATGAATTCTTGATGAAAGTATCTAATGATATCATTAATAAAGTAAAAGGCGTAAATAGAGTGGTGTACGATATTAGTTCAAAACCGCCAGCTACTATTGAGTGGGAATAATAATTTAGATTATTACTTTAATCTATTGAACGTCATTATTTTCAGTGCTTGCTATAAAACGGTATCAGATTTTTGGAATAAAATTTGATACCGTTCCGTTATTAATGATTAAATAATTTATAAATAAAAATGATGAAATATTTTTTTGCGATTTGTATAACGGTTTTGTTTTTTAATTATAGTGTTTTTTCACAGGAAAAAACGACGACACATAAAGTGGAAAAAGGAGAGACAATCCGTGAGATTGCAAAAAAGTATAAAGTAACTCCGTATGATATCTATCAATTAAATCCAGATGCACAAAGTGGTTTGAAACCTAATAGTGTTTTACTGATTCCAAAAAGCGGTGGTAAACAAAAAGCAATGTTTCAGCGTAAGTCTACTGCGAAAACAATCCTCCATGAAGTAGCACCGAAAGAAACTTTGTATGGTATCGAAAAAAAATATGGTGTTTCTGATGCAGCATTAAAACAAGCAAATCCGTTTTTGGAAAAAGATGGATTGCAAATTGGACAAACCCTTATAATTCCAAATGGCATAGAACAAAAAAATACTACGCCGTTACAAACAAAAGTACTATATCATGATGTACTCGCTAAAGAAACCAAATATTCTATTGCCAAAAAATATGGCATTTCCATTAAAGAACTAGAGAAAAAAAACCCTGAAATAGTTTCGAATTTACCTATTGGTTATAAGTTAATTATCAAAGGAAATGCTCCAAAAGCAGCTAAAACGGTTGCAGTGGTTGACGCTAAAAAACAAATTGTAAAAGCGACTCCTGAAAAAGTTGCTGCTTCAGTCCATTATTTGAACTATGCAGTAAAGCCAAAAGAAACGCTTTATAGTTTGTCAAAAATGGCAGCGATGACTCAGGAAGAATTAATTATTCTTAATCCTGCTTTGTCGCAAGGTGTGGAAGAAGGAATGATTTTGAAAGTTCCAGCAAATGGTCGTATTCTGCCGGAAAGTAAAAAAGAATACGCTGTTATCGCAAAGCAAAGTAATAATAGAAAGAAATTAGTGTTGCTTTTGCCTTTTAATATATCAAAAATTGAAGGCGACACCGTTAATTCGACTGCTATGCGCTTGAAAAAAGATAAATTCTTGAACATGACTTTAGACTTTTATGCAGGAGCTTTGGTAGCAATTGATTCAGCTAAACAACTGGGACTCGCTATAGACGTGAATATATTTGATTCTCAGGAAACGAAAAATACCTCCAATATTGCGGCTATAATTAAAGAAAATAATTTAGAAAATTCAGATGCTATAATTGGGCCTTTTTATCAAAACAATGTTGAAAAAACCGCTGAATTATTAAGTCTAAATCAAGTGCCTGTGATTTCGCCTTTATCAAAAGATACCGGTAATTCATTTAGCAATATGCTTGAAACAATTCCTACCACTACAGTAGTTAAAAATGCCATGTTCGATTTCATGCGGGCTAGAAACGGAAATATTATAGCGGTGGTGGATAAGAAAAAAGAATCCGTTATAGCCTATATTAAAGAGAATCATACCGATGTGAAATTTTCAACGCTTCTTCCGAATGGAGGAGTATCAGCTGAAAATTTGAAAAGTTTATTTGTGAAAGATAAAATAAACTATGTAGTAATGGAAACCGGAAATACGGGAATGATTAAAGCAACCATCGCTACTATGATAAGTTCTATGGCTATTTATAAAGTGCAATTGGTTATTTTGGAGCCAAATGAAACATTAGATACCGACGAAATCAGTTTCGTGAATTTAACAAAATTAAAATTAACCTATCCTTCTGTTACTCGCGAAAACGAATCACCTGAAGCTTTAGTTTTCGAAAAAGAGTTTAAAAAGAAAAACAAAATTTATCCAAGTGCATTTGCCACACGAGGTTTTGATATTACTTTTGATACTATGATGCGATTGTCACAAGATAAGAAATATCAAGAAACGATTGATAGTACAGCTACGGAACAAGTAGATAATAAGTTCGAATTTTACAAAAAAGAAGCCGGTGGTTACATAAATAAAGGAGTGTACATCTTATATTATGACACTGATTTAACTATAAAAGAAGCTAATTAATGACATCAAAAGTAACTTATTTAGGGGATTTGAGAACCTCTTCAATTCATTTGCAATCCGGAATTGAAATTATTTCAGATGCTCCTGTAGATAATAATGGGAAAGGGGAAGCTTTTTCTCCAACGGATACGGTGGCCAATGCTTTGGCAAGTTGCATGATGACCGTTATGGGAATAAAAGCACGTGATTTGGACGTTAATTTGAAAGGATCAACTGCTGAAGTGACTAAAATTATGAATGGGGAACCAAGGCGCATCGGTGTAATCGAAATTTCTTTTGAAATGTATGGAGAAACGGATCAAAAAAATAAAACCATTCTGGAAAGAGTTGCCATGACATGTCCCGTTTTCCTGAGTTTAAATACTGAAATCGAAAAACGCATTATTTTTAACTGGAAATAAAGTAGAATATAGAAGAAAGAGGTACTAGGAAGACTAGGATATAAAGCTTACTTCTGATCTCTTTTTTATTTTTTTCTCCAAAAAATGGATCAAAATCAAAAACAACTCATCAAACTTGCTCATACTAAAATGCCTTTTGGTAAATACGAAGGAAAGTATCTGATTGACTTGCCTGAATATTACGTGGTTTGGTATAGCAATAAAGGTTTTCCAAAAGGAGAACTAGGCCAGCAGCTTCAACTCATATATGAGCTAAAATTGAACGGATTGGAGGAATTGATACGAAATATCAAAAAAAGATACCCGAAACCGCTTTAATTTACGAATTCAATACAGTTCTGAAACTTAAAAGGAAACGTTTTGCAATTCTTAAATTTCCAAATTATCTCATTTTCAAATTAGCTTTTTCTCAATTTATAATTGTATTTTTGCCAAGTTTTTTACACAACTACAACACAAACAACAACAGAATGAATCAAACGAAATATATTTTTGTCACTGGCGGTGTGACTTCTTCTCTAGGGAAAGGAATTATAGCAGCATCATTGGCAAAATTGTTACAAGCTAGAGGGTATCGTACAACTATCCAAAAGTTTGACCCTTATATTAATGTCGATCCAGGGACATTAAATCCTTATGAACATGGAGAATGTTACGTGACGGATGATGGCGCAGAAACAGATTTAGATTTAGGACATTACGAGCGTTTCTTGAATGTTCCTACTTCTCAGGCGAATAATGTTACTACGGGAAGAATTTATCTTTCAGTTATTGAAAAAGAAAGAAGAGGAGAATTTCTTGGCAAAACCGTTCAAGTCGTTCCTCATATCACCAATGAAATCAAAGAAAGAATGCAATTGCTCGGAAATTCCGGCGATTTTGATATTGTTATCACCGAGATTGGTGGAACGGTAGGCGATATTGAATCTTTACCTTACATAGAATCAGTACGTCAACTGGTTTGGGAATTAGGGGAGCATAACGGAATCGTGATTCATCTTACTTTGGTGCCATATCTGGCTGCTGCTGGAGAACTAAAAACGAAACCAACACAGCATTCTGTTAAAACATTGATGGAGAGTGGAATTAAAGCGGACATTCTAGTTTGTAGAACTGAACATGAAATTTCCGAGGAATTAAGAAATAAATTGGCATTATTCTGTAATGTAAAAAGAGAAGCTGTTATTCAATCTATTGATGCTTCGACAATTTATGAAGTGCCAAATTTAATGCTGGAAGAAGGACTTGATGTAGTAGCATTAAAGAAATTAGATTTACCTAAAAAAGCGGCTCCGGACTTGAAAAACTGGAATACTTTTTTACGCCGATTGAAACATCCAAAGCATACTGTGAACATCGGTTTGATTGGTAAATATGTAGAAATGCAAGATTGTTACAAATCTATTTTGGAAGCTTTCATTCATTCAGGTGCCGCAAACGAAACCAAAGTAAATGTAATTTCTATTCATTCAGAACACATTAATGCAACAAACATAAACGAGAAATTAAATGGTTTGGACGGAATTCTTGTGGCTCCTGGTTTTGGAGAAAGAGGAATTGAAGGAAAAATTGCTGCAGTGCAGTATGCTCGTGAAAATAAAGTGCCGTTTTTCGGAATTTGTTTGGGTATGCAAATGGCAATTATTGAATATTCAAGAAATATTGTAGGATATGCTGATGCAAATTCTACTGAAATGAACGAGCATACTTCGCATCCGGTTGTAAACCTTATGGAAGAACAAAAAACCATTACTGATAAGGGAGGAACAATGCGTCTTGGAGCATGGAAATGTGATATCAAAAAAGATTCATTGGCATACAAAATATACGGAAAAGAGACTATTTCGGAGCGTCACCGTCACCGTTATGAGTACAATAGTAATTATGTAGCCCAATTGCAAAATGCAGGATTAATTGCTTCGGGGGTGAATCCGGACACAGGATTGGTTGAGATTATAGAAATAGAAGATCATCCATTTTTTATTGGGGTACAATACCATCCGGAATACAAAAGTACGGTAGCGAATCCGCATCCTATTTTTGTGAATTTTGTGGCAGCAGCCGTTCAGGCAAAGAAAAAATAGTTGTTGTTGTTTGAAACAAATTATTAAACTTCATACTAATAGATTAAACTTTTTTAAATATAATAATGGAACAAAAAAAATTTGACCTCAATTCGATTATCGGTTTTGCATTAATTTTTGGTATTTTGGTGTTTATCATGTACCAAAATCAACCTGACCCAAAAGTTATTGCCGCTGAGAAAGCCCAAAAAGAGTTGACCATTAAGCAGGCTAAAGCCAAAGATTTAGAGGAAAAAACTGTTGCAAAAGCTACTATTGCAGTTGCAGCAACCGGTGATTCTACACAAATGGCTCAACTGCAAAAAACGCTGGGGAATTTTGCTTATTCTGCTACGCTTCCTTCAGCTACTGCTGGTTTTACAACTATTGAAAACGAATTGGTTAAATTGACAATTGCCAATAAAGGAGGATACATTGTTGAAGCTACTTTGAAAAAGTTTGAAAAATTCAAGAAAGGTTCTGGACAATTAGTTGAATTGATAAAAGACAATAATGCCAATTTAAATGTACAATTACTTACCAGTGATAACCGTACTTTAAACTCTAAAGACTTGTATTTTGAGCCTACGTTGATTAAAACGGGAGCAGACCAAGTATTGTCGATGAAATTGAAAGCGGGTGCTAATGAATTTTTGGAATACAAATACATTTTGAAACCAAACGATTATATGATTGGTTTTGATATTCGTTCTCAAGGGTTGAACAAAGTTCTAAATACAGCTAAACCGTTGGATTTAGAGTGGAATTTAAAAACGTATAGGAATGAGAAAAGTGTGTCTTACGAAAACCGTTATACTGAAATTTATTTTGAGCATAAAGAAGGAAAAGTTGATTACGCAGGTTTAGGTCAATCAGAGACATCTGATCTTGAAAAGGCAACTTTTATAGCTTTCAAACAACACTTTTTCTCAACGATACTTTTGACAAAAACGGCTTTCGAAACTGCGAAAGTGAAGTCTGATAATTTGGTTATAGACGATAAAATTGATACTACATTCACCAAACAATTTAAAGCAAATGTACCGTTAGTGTTTGAAAACGGCGAATTAGATCATAAAATGAGTTGGTATTTTGGCCCAACGGATTACAAGACTTTAAATAATTATGACAAAAACTTAGAAGAAATTATCTCATTAGGTTGGGGTATTTTTGGATGGATCAATAAATTTATTTTTATTCCATTATTCGGATTTTTAAGTTCTTACATTGCCTATGGAATTGCGATTATTGTTTTCACGATATTGATTAAATTGGCAATGTCGCCTATTACGTTCAAATCATTTTTGTCACAAGCCAAGATGAAAGTATTGCGACCTGAAATTACAGAATTGGGAGAAAAATTCAAAAAAGACCCAATGAAGAAACAACAGGAAACTATGAAATTGTATAACAAAGCGGGTGTGAATCCTATGGCGGGATGTATTCCAGCCTTGATTCAGCTTCCTTTTATGTACGCATCGTTTCAATTCTTTCCATCGGCTTTTGAGTTAAGACAAAAAAGTTTCCTTTGGGCAGATGATTTATCGTCTTTTGATGAAGTAATACGCTTGCCTTTTTATATTCCTTTTTATGGAAATCACATCAGTTTGTTTCCGGTGCTGGCGTCAATTGCAATTTTCTTCTATATGAAAATGACTTCTGGTGACCAACAAATGGCAGCTCCGCAACAAGAAGGGATGCCAGATATGGCGAAGATGATGAAAATCATGATTTATGTATCGCCAATCATGATGTTGTTTTTCTTCAATAGTTATGGTGCGGGATTGAGTTTGTATAACTTTATTTCGAATTTAATTACCATTGGAATTATGATTGTCATCAAAAGATACTTTATCGACAGTGATAAGATTCATGCCCAAATTCAAGAGAACAAGTTGAAAGAGCCAAAAAAACAAGGTAAATTTCAGAAAAAACTTCAGGAAGTTATGGAACAAGCTGAGGCTCAAAAAGCACAACAGAAGAAGAAATAATAAATAAAAAAAATCTCGAAATATTCGGGATTTTTTTTATTTACCTATAATTTAAGCGACCTAAATTCGTTACTATAAAAACAACGATTATGAAAACATTTTATAAAAAAGGAATATTTGTTTTAATGTTTTTTAGTGTGTTTTGTCTTTACGCGCAAACCGATTTTAATACCTTAGATCAAAAAGGGAAAAAACACGGAGTATGGAAAGGCTTTTATGAGGAATCAAAAAGACCTCGATATGAAGGGACTTTTGAGCATGGAAAAGAAATAGGTGTTTTTAATTTTTATGATGATACCAAAGCGAAAACCATAATAGCAACAAGAGAATTTAATACAAAAGACAATTCAGCATATACCATTTTTTACGATCAGAATAAAAATAAAGTCAGTGAAGGAAAAGTTGTCAATAAATTATTTGAAGGACAGTGGAAGTACTACCATCAAGCTTCAAAAAGTACTATGACTACAGAGAGTTACGTAAATGGAAAGTTGGAAGGTGTGCGTACCGTTTTTTATCTTAGTGGTAAAGTAGCAGAAGAAATTAGTTATAAAAATAATCTGAAAAATGGTTTTTATAAAAAATATACTGAAAAAGGGATTTTGCTTGAAGAATCAGTTTTTAAAAATAATATTTATAGCGGTTTAGCGATTTTTAGTGACACAAATGGAAATGTAGTTTCCAAAGGACAATTTGTTAATGGTAAAAAATCCGGCATTTGGCAGTTTTTTGAAAAAGGGAAATTGGTAAAAGAAACGAATATGAGTTTTGCTGAAAATGCGTCAAAATCCAAAAACAATTAACGTTATACTTAACAAATACTGTTGTAAATCTTTTGTAACTTTGCGTCCTTGTAAAATTATAATTTTTTGAAGATGAAGCGTGTTGTTGTAGGACTTTCTGGCGGAGTAGATTCAAGTGTTGCTGCTTATTTATTGCAACAACAAGGGTATGAAGTGATAGGGCTTTTTATGAAAAATTGGCACGATGACTCCGTTACTATTTCTAATGAATGCCCGTGGCTTGAAGACAGTAATGATGCTTTATTAGTTGCTGAAAAGTTAGGAATTCCTTTCCAAACGGTTGATTTAAGCGAAGAATACAAAGAGAAAATCGTGGACTATATGTTTAACGAATATGAAAAAGGGCGTACTCCAAATCCCGATGTACTTTGCAACCGCGAAATAAAATTTGATGTTTTTATGAAAATTGCGTTAAGTCTTGGTGCCGATTATGTGGCCACTGGACATTACTGCCAAAAAAATGAAATCCAAGTAAACGGGGAAACCGTTTATCAACTGATAGCGGGTGCCGATTCTAATAAAGATCAATCGTATTTTCTATGTCAATTATCGCAAGAGCAGTTGGCAAAATCATTGTTTCCTATCGGAGAATTGACAAAACCAGAAGTTCGTGAAATCGCGGCTCAAATGGAATTAATAACTGCCGACAAGAAAGATTCGCAAGGTTTGTGTTTTATTGGAAAAGTACGTTTGCCAGAGTTTTTACAACAAAAATTACAACCAAAAGACGGAAATATAATTCAAATTGATAAAAACGATCCAGTTTATAGTTTTGAAAAGGAAGCCGCATTAACTTTAGAAGAGGGTTTGCTGTCTGCTGCAAAAAAAATTCCGTACACTCCAGAGATGGGCAAAGTAGTGGGGAAACATCAAGGAGCTCATTATTTTACTATTGGTCAACGAAAAGGACTAAATGTAGGAGGAACAACTGATCCTTTGTTTATTATTGCCACAAATGTGGAAACAAATACCATTTACACTGGATTGACCAGTCAACATCCTGGATTATTTAAGAAAGCATTATTTATAGAAAAAACAGAAGTGCATTGGATTCGTGAAGATTTGGCTTTGGCCAATGGTAAAACTATGAATGTAATGGCTAGAATTCGATACAGACAACCTTTGCAAAGTGCCACCTTGCACCAATTTGAAAGCGGGATGTACGTTTCCTTTGAGGAACCTCAATCTGCAATAACGGAAGGGCAATTTGTTGCTTGGTATTTAGGGGAAGAGTTAGTTGGTTCAGGAGTTATTTATTAGTTTAGTACTATATTTGAAGAAAGGATTGAAAACGGGGACCCTGTGCTCGAATGAAATAATTCCTAACAAGTAACGACAATGATTCAATCCTTGCAATAGTTGGATTCTTTAGGGTTTAAAAACAAAGTTTACGATGAAAAAATTCTACATAGCCCTTTTTTTACTGATTACTTCAGTTGGCTTTGCACAACAGGATGCCTGGGTATATTTTAATGCAAAACCCAGTTCCCAACAGTACATAAATAAACCTTTGGAAATGCTTACTCAAAGAGCATTAGATAGAAGAAGCAATCAAAATATCGCCATAGATTTTAAAGATATTCCAGTTGAACAATCCTATATTAATCAAGTAAAATTAGTTGCTGGTATTACTGTCAAGGCCAAATCCAAATGGATGAATGCGGTCCATGTTCGGGGTACACAGGCAAATATAAATGGTTTGGCACTGCTTTCTTTTGTCAACAAAATTGATTTTGCAGATAAAACACTCAATCGAACCGCAAAAATAGCGAAGCTGTCAAAAATAAAGAAGGCAGATAAAACAAAGAAAACCAAAGTCGATTATGCGTATGGTTCTTCGGGGAATCAAATCCAGATGCTTAACGGACAAGAGTTGCACAAACAGAATTATACCGGATCCGGCAAAATAATAGCTGTTTTAGATGGTGGATTTATAGGAGTGGATACAGCGCCACCTTTTCAAAGATTAAAAGCTAATAAGCAAATTTTGGGAGGTTATAATTTTGTGTTAAGAGATCCCAATTTTTATACTGGTGTTTCACACGGGACTTCGGTGCTTTCTACAATGGGTGGTTATCAAGAGAATTCATTAGTGGGAACAGCACCAGATGCATCGTATTATTTATTTATTACCGAAGATGATACTTCGGAAAATCCTGTTGAAGAATCGCTTTGGGTTGAAGCAGCAGAAAGAGCCGATAGTTTAGGAGTAGATATTATTAATACCTCTTTAGGATACTTTGATTACGATAACAATGCCTATAGTCACACATATAATGAATTAAATGGTACAACTGCATTTATTTCCCGTGGGGCTGAAGTGGCATTCAGCAGAGGTATGATTGTAGTGACATCAGCGGGTAATTCTGGCGGTACATCAGCTCCCTATATTGCGACTCCTGCCGATGCTATTTCAGTAATTGCTGTAGGTGCCGTTAACTCTTCGGAAGTAGTGACTTCGTTCAGCTCAATAGGACCTTCGTCTGATGGAAGGATAAAACCGGATGTCATGGCTCAAGGACAGGCAGCAATAGTCTCAGATGCCGCAGGAAATATCGTGACCGCTAATGGAACTTCTTTTTCAAGTCCTATTATGGCTGGAATGATTGCTTGTTTATGGCAGGCATTTCCTAAGAAAACCAATCGTGAAATTAGAGAGCTAGTACTAAAATCATCGGATAAATTTTCCACTCCCAATAATCAATATGGATTTGGTATTCCGGATTTTGCATTGGCTGTAAGTAGTCAATTAGCATTAGAATCATTTTCTAATGATGATTTTATACTCTATCCTAATCCGGCAAGTGATACTGTTTCCATTTCTTTACCTGCAAAATTTGCTAAGGGAACAGTATTTATTTATTCCATTTTAGGACAAAAAGTCCTAGAACAAAATATAACACCTCAAGCCTCTATTATTTCATTGAAATCGCTCAACGAAGGAGTATATCTTTATAAAATGGAATCATATGGTTTCTCTAAAACGGGAAAAATAATTAAAAAATTATAGCTTCAATACTAGATGAATAAAATCACAGAACTTTTTACAATTAAATATCCAATCATTCAAGGAGGAATGATTTGGAATAGTGGTTATAAATTAGCAAGTGCCGTAAGTAATGCCGGAGGTTTAGGATTGATTGGAGCAGGTTCCATGTATCCCGAAGTTTTACGGGAACACATTCGAAAATGTAAAAAGGCCACTTCAAAGCCTTTTGGAGTAAACGTTCCCATGCTGTATCCCAATATCGAAGAAATCATGAAAATCATCGTTGATGAGGGGGTAAAAATTGTTTTCACATCCGCTGGAAATCCCAAAACATGGACTTCTTATTTGAAAGAAAATGGCATAACCGTTGTTCATGTGGTTAGCAGTTCCGTTTTTGCAGTAAAAGCTCAAGACGCTGGTGTGGACGCAATTGTTGCGGAAGGTTTTGAAGCCGGTGGACATAATGGGAGAGAAGAAACGACTACGCTTACGCTGATTCCGATGGTGAAACAAAAAATTACCATTCCGTTAATTGCCGCCGGAGGTATCGCTACCGGTCGCGGTATGCTAGCGACAATGGTACTTGGAGCTGATGGGGTTCAGGTAGGAAGTAGATTTGCAGCATCATTAGAATCTTCTGCTCATACTAATTTTAAGGAAACGATTGTAAATGTTAAAGAAGGCGATACACAATTAACGTTAAAAGAACTCGCTCCTGTACGATTGATTAAAAATAAATTTTATCAGGATGTTCAGCATTTATATGAAAAATGTCCGACTAAAGAAGAACTAACAGGTTTATTAGGAAAAGCAAGGGCTAAACGGGGTATGTTTGAAGGCGATTTAATTGAAGGGGAGTTAGAGATTGGGCAAATAGCAGGTTTGATTCATGACATAAAACCAGCTGCAACAATCATTCAGGAAATGATAACCGATTTTGAAATGGCTAGAAAAGAAATAGTTAATTTTGATTTTTAATTTATTAGGAATGACAAAGACAAAAATATATATAGTATTACTTTTTTTAGTAATGGGATTGCAACATTCTTTTGGTCAAAATTATAAGTTTAAAACTTCAGGCTTTAGTGTTTTAGAAAAAACAGAAAAAGGAAAATGGGGTAAATGGTCGGATTTAGATTTGGTCAATATGTTAGTCACATTGGATACTGATAAAAATAGAATAGTAGTTTATTCTCAAATTATCCAATTATTTGAAATCATAGTTTATCAGCCTATAGAAGAGAATGATACTGATATTGTTTACTCTTTTACCTGTAAAGATAATGAAGGAGTAGATTGTACCGTATCGATCATCACCAGAAAAAAGCAGGGTAACAGGAAGCAATTGTATATAAATTATGAAGATCGGATTATAGTTTACAACATCTTCAACATGTGATGATTTGCAGTTAAAAACACTTCAATTTGAACCGTTATCTTGTTCAAATTAAAGCATTTTTTTACTTATTAGTTAGTTAACGGGTCTAAATTTTAAAGGTTTTCAATATCTTTAATAAAGTCATCGTATTCTAAATAAAACAATTCCAAAGCATTCATTTTTTCATTGTAGAAGTCAAATATTTCATCCCAATAGTTGCGATTACTCACTCCAACTCCTAATTTTTCAACCCAAATTCTACTGATGGTTTTTCCACTTTCCAGAGTGTGGTCTTTTTCAAAAACTAAGTTTTTAATAAAATCCTCTTCGAGAATATTTTTTAGCGCCTCCAGCTTTTCAAAATAAGCAATTCTTTTTTCATCACTTCGATGTTCAATATCGATTAAAACTTGCGCTTTTTTATTGTCCACATAAAATTTAAAAGAAAAATCTTTGATTTTAGTGTCGTATAAAACCCATTTTCGTGGATATTTTTCTGCGAATGCTATCCAGAATTCTCGTTTTAATCGCTGTGTTTCTTCTTTGCTATACATTAAGAATGACTTTTTGGGTGTAGAAAACTTGTGTAATCGTATTTTCTAAACTATATTTATATGCAGTTTTGTCTGCAAAAATAGACTTTGATTATGAATTTTCAAGAATTTTTACAATATGTTCCTAAAATAATCGAAACTAGTCTTCCCGCTTTTGACGCACATGTGAAAATGGCGCCTTTAGAGCGGATAGAAAGCTTAAAAAACATCGATATTGGAGGTGTAAATCCAAGGATAGCGGCAGTAATGATGCTTTTTTATCCTAAAAATGACACAACACATTTGGTATTAATTGTCCGTAATTCCTACAAAGGCGTTCATTCGGCTCAAATTGCATTTCCTGGAGGGAAATACGAACTGGAAGATGAAAATTTTGCGGAAACGGCACTTCGGGAAACGCATGAAGAGTTAGGAATTCATCCGGATAAAATTGAAATTCTTAAACCATTTACAGAATTATATATTCCGCCAAGTAATTTTATGGTATATCCTTTTTTGGGTATTAGTAAAGAAGAACTAGTGTTTGTACCTCAACTTTCTGAAGTGGCAAATATTATCGAACTGCCTTTAGCACTATTTTTAGACGATGCACTTGTGGTAAACACAAATTTGTCAACTTCCTATGCAGATAACATCAGTATTCCGGCCTTCAAAATTGAGGAGCATATTGTTTGGGGCGCTACCGCAATGATGTTGAGTGAGTTAAAAGAAGTTTTAAAAGAGGTTCTTGAGTAATAAATTTAAATTTGAGAGTCGTAAAAATGGTAATTAATTCGTTCGGTTTTGCTAGTAGTTCAGGTGAATGATGTATAAAAATTCAAATATTAATTTCGTAAATTTGTAAACCAAATTCACAAAAAAAACATACAATTTTATGGGATTGTTGAAGAGAAATCCTTTCGGACACATATTATTTATAAAAAAATGGCTAATCCGAATCTTTGGAGTCATATCGCACAGAAGGTACCGGGGATTTAATGAATTACACATTGAAGGATCGGAAATCATCAGAAATTTACCGGATACGAATGTACTTTTTATTTCCAATCATCAAACTTATTTTGCGGATGTAGTTGCCATGTTTCATGTTTTTAATGCCAGTTTGAGTGGGCGGGATGACACGATCAAAAATGTGTGCTATCTCTGGCAACCTAAAATGAATATCTATTACGTTGCTGCCAAAGAAACCATGCAGGCGGGATTATTGCCACGAATTATGGCATATGCAGGAGCAATTTCAGTAGAGCGGACTTGGCGTGCTAAAGGAGTTGATGTTCAGGAAAAAAAAGGGATCAATCCGGATGACACTGAAAATATTAAAATTGCTCTTGCTGACGGGTGGGTAATCACTTTTCCGCAGGGGACAACAAAATCTTTTAAACCGGTACGAAAAGGAACAGCGCATATTATCAAGCAACACAGGCCTATAGTGATTCCCATTGTTATTGATGGTTTTCGTCGTTCGTTTGATAAAAAAGGAATTCGTATGAAGAAGAAAGGAATTCTCCAGTCTTTTATCATCAAAGAACCGTTGGAAATTGATTATGATAAGGATACCATTGAGGAAATTGTTGAAAAAGTAGAATATGCTATTGAGCAACATCCTTCGTTTCTAAAAGTTATTCCGTGTGAAATCATAAAAGAACAAGAAGAATTGAACCGTTTAAGAAAATGGGAATATTAATGTTACTTAAAGAGTTCGCCACGGCGAACTCTTTTTTATAAATCTATCTTTTTTAATTCTTTATAATTAGCATACAATCTTCGAAGCAATATGCCATATAGTATTCTGTAAAACAGCCAGAACGCCCCAAAGAACATCAAAGTTGTAAGTATTAAGAATCCGATCGATATAGCCATCACTCGTCCGTCACTGGCAATTTTATCTTTCAAGATACTCATTTCGGGATTATAAACAAAAGCAATTATAAACCCTATTATTAAACTAACCACTAACATTGCCAGATTATACCAAACATAATATTGAACCGTTTTTCGGGTTTTTAAAATGTCGAACATTAATTGTTTGGTAGAAACAGTGGTAGAAATAGTTTTGTAATTTTTATAAAATAAATATATAAAAAATACGATCACACCATAATTAAAATAAGTAAACACGTCAAAGTATTGAATTAATTCACCATGATTTATTGTTTTTAAATAGTCATCGGAATTGAAACAGACACTTAAACACGTCCACAATAAAACTTCCAAAATACTAATAATCAAAATCCACTTCACGATTGAAGATGATTTTTTATGGATCATTTTATAAATGTCAATTTCTGATACTTGCTCAAAAGAATTTGTACTCTTTTGCCAGTCTTTTTTAAATAAATCCAACTCTTTCATACGCCTAATGGATTTAATATTTTTTTTAATTTCCCTTTTATTCTATTCATTTTCACCCTTGCATTTACTTCGCTAATTCCTAATGTTTCTGATATTTCCTGATAATCTTTGTCTTCAAGATACATAAATATTAATGCTTTTTCAATATCATTAAGCTGGTAAACAGCCTTATACATTAATTTTAATTGTTCTTCCTCCTCATAATCATATTCCACATCATTCAGGAAATGTTGCCGTCCTTCAAATTCAATAGTGTTTATGGATCGTTTTGTTTTTCGGTACAAAGTAATTGCCGTATTCAGTGCGACTCGATACGCCCATGTAGAAAATTTGCTGTCGCCTCTAAATTTTGGGAAAGCCTTCCACAACTGAATAGTAATTTCCTGAAACAAATCCTTATGTGCATCATCGCTGTTAGTATACAACCTACAAATCTTGTGGATTATATTCTGATTTTCCTGCAATTGCTTTACAAAAGAATGTTCTAGATTATCATTCATATATACGTTAGTAAGTCATTAGTAGTTTTTGTTACAAAGGAGCACTTTTTTTTCGAGGAGCACAACAGTATCTCTTTCATAATTAAAACTCATCCCGCTGTACTTTACAATCTTTATTTTCTAAAAAAAAACCAGAAAAATAAAGGATTTCCATTTCCATCGGGGCTAATCTACGCGTTTCGTTTTTAGAATACCGTTCCCAAAAAACAAAAATTTCGATACTATTTGGTGAAATTCAGCAGTAGAAAACATTGTATCTTTGAGTATCAACAATTCAGAACTTTTTTAAACATGAACATCCCAAACTCAACTTTACCCAGAATAGTAATCATAGGTGGAGGTTTCGCCGGAATCGCATTAGCCAAAAAACTAAAAAATAAAAAAGTTCAGGTTGTCCTTTTAGACAAACACAATTACCATACTTTCCAACCTTTATTATACCAAGTGGCCACAGGCGGTCTCGAAGCCGGTTCAATAGCGTATCCCATCCGAAAAGTAATTCAGGAATACGACGATGTCTATTTTAGGCTTACAAATGTTCAAGAAATTGATGCCAAAAACCAAAAAGTAATCGCCGAAATAGGAGAATTAACTTATGATTATCTCGTGATTGCCACGGGGTCCAAAACCAATTATTTTGGCAATAAAGAAATTGAGCGCAACAGTATGGCCATGAAAACGATACCGCAATCGCTCAATATTCGAAGTCTGATTCTCGAAAATTTCGAGCAAGCTGTTTTAACCACTGATGTAGCCGAACGGAATAGTCTCATTAATTTTGTGTTGGTAGGAGGAGGACCAACAGGAGTGGAGCTTTCCGGCGCTTTGGCCGAAATGAAAAAAGCCATTTTACAAAAAGACTATCCAGATCTTGATATAACAAAAATGGAAATCAATCTTGTCCAAAGCGGGGATAGAATCCTCAATACCATGAGTGAAAAATCCTCGCAAGCCGCCGAAAAATTTCTAATTAGTTTGGGGGTGAAAATCTGGAAAAACGTCCGCGTCACTAATTATGATGGACGCACTATAACCACAAATTCCGATCTGTCTTTTGAAACAGCCACTGTAATTTGGACAGCAGGCGTTCAAGGCGCTATTGTCGCGGGGCTGGATGCTAAATCCTTGGTTGACAAAGTAGAACGCATTCGGGTAAATGAATACAACCAAGTGATTGGATACGACACTATTTTTGCGGTGGGGGATATCGCTTCAATGGAATCTGACACCTATCCGCAAGGACATCCAATGATGGCGCAACCCGCAATGCAGCAAGGAGAATTGTTGGGTGAAAACTTAATAAAATTAATAGAAAACAAACCCATGGAAGCTTTTGAATACCATGACAAAGGCGCAATGGCAACCATAGGAAGAAATAAAGCAGTAGTCGATTTGCCTAAATACCATTTCAGCGGTGTTTTCGCATGGTTTGTATGGATGTTTGTCCACCTGTTTTCACTGATAGGGTTCAAAAATAAAGCCGTAGTTTTCTTAAATTGGGTTTACAATTATATTCGATTTGATCGTGAAGGACGTTTGATTATCCGACCTTTTAAAAAGAAAAATTTCATGACATTTACCAGCGATGAAGTGTAAAGAATCTTTAAAAAACTGATAATTTAAAAGTAAAAAGGAAACGCCTACATAACTGTATTTTTATTCTTACATACTTGATAATCAATGTCCGAAAATTATGTAGATTATTTCTTATAACTAGTTGATTAACAGTTTTTTAACAAAATAATATAATTCGTAAGTTGCTGTATATCAATGCCTTATGGCATTAAAATTTGTTGTTTTATTAATATGATTTTTTCGAATGTTTTTTGATTTAATTTTAGACTTCAATTAAAATTCATAAATAATGAAAAGCGTTATACTTGCCAATTTTCACCCAATTCTAGTGGGTAAATTGATAGATCAAAAAAAGCTAAATCAGTACACAAAATTTCTGTATTATCATTTTCAAAATCTTCCAAAAACTGGTGTTACCGGAAATGGAGCTTTTGATGATGAACCGATAACATTTGACTTTATATCTGACCAGGTGGATAAGTATGCTGTTTCTTCTGAACATATTAGCAAACGACAAAGTATTATTTTTGAAGATGTTGAGGATTTTATTGAGGATATAATGGAAGTTACTTCCCCTGCAGGATATCATTTTCCTGCTGGTTTCGAAGTCAAATCCGGGAATCTGTATGGACCTAAAATAGAGGTTCGAATGGAATGGTTCAAAAGAAAAATGGGATATGTTTTTGATGAATTTTATTCAAAAATAGATACAAGTCCGGAGAATTTGGTACATGTTACGTGTTCTGGTTATTCGTCTCCAAGTGTTGCTCAGGAAGCAGTCATCGAAAGAGATTGGGAAACGGTACAAGTTACACATTCCTATCACATGGGTTGCTATGGCGCATTTCCGGCAATTCGTACAGGACGGAGTTTATTGTGTGCCAGCCCAACTAGAGGTAGAGTAGACGTAGTTCACACAGAATTACTATCGGCACACCTAAATCTGACCGAATTTTCGAATTCAAATATTATGATCTGCTCTCTTTTTGCAGATGGATTTATTGGTTATTCCTTATTTGATGAAGAATCCTTCTTGATTGATGATGCTTTTGTAGAGAAAAAAGGACTTCGTATTTTAGCCTTTCATGAGGTGATTATACCAGACTCATTAGAAGATATGTCGTGGGATTTAGGCGAATATAATTTTTTAATGACATTGTCTAAGCGAGTGCCTGTTTTTATTCGTAAAAACATCAAACCCTTTTTGACAGCACTTTGTAAAAAAGGAAATGTTGATTTAGAACAACAAAAAGCGAATATGCATTTTGCGATACATCCTGGTGGGCCAAAAATTATTGATTATGTTATCGATGCAATTGGATTGTCTAAAGAACAGGCCGGATGGTCTTACGAGGTTTTACGCCGTCAGGGAAATATGTCCTCAGCAACTGTTCCTCACATTTTAAACGAAATTGTAAATGACCCAAACATTGAATCAGGGAAAAAAATTGTAGCCATGGCATTTGGCCCAGGCCTTACTGCTACGGGTTTGTTGTTGGAAAAACTATAATTTATTAAGAGCTAAGTTATACGTTAAGAGTTAAACGTTATATGTTATGAAAATTCATAACTCATAACTTTTTTTCCTTATAATAATTCACCATTAAATTCACGAACTTACTGTAACTCTCCATACCCTCTTTTTGCTGGTTTAATTTAAGGAAATTGTTGTAAAAAGCATAAAAACTCATCTTAATCGTTATTTTATTTTTTTAGAAATATTCTTAACCAACTGAAGAATTTCTACTTTGTCTACGCATGAAAATTGACTTTATTGATGATGTAACTACATTCTTACATCGCTGATAATCAGCCTGAAAACTGGCGTGATATCATTCTTACAATATGCTAATTTACAATATTTTAACAAAATTATAAGTTTTTGTAAATGTTTGATTATGAATAATTTATATTTTTTTTGAATTTAGTTTTTATTTGGCTTGTTTTTATAAATAATGTTATGCCTTAAATTTGTGAAATTCACATAAAGTTTCAAAATTAATGAAAAGCATTATTATTTCTAATTTCAAGCCCATTTTGGTAGGGAAATTAATCGATCAACAAAAACTTAACCAATACACAAAATTTTTATACCATCATTTTCAAACTAAGCCAAGTTTAGTTGGTGCAGGAGAAGATGAGATTATTGAAGAATCAAATAGTTTTGAGGTTATCTCAGACCAGGTTGATAAATATTCTGTCCCTCCTGAAAATATTAATAAAAGACAAATTTTAATTTTTGATGAAGTAGAACATTTTATTGAAAATGAAATGGATGAAACTTTACCTTCTGCATATCAATTTCCGTCTAGTTTAACATCTGGGAGAGGAGATATATTTGGACCAAAAATTGGAATCCGCATGCAATGGTTTAAAGAAAAAATGGGATATGTTTTTGATGAATTTTATTCAAAAATAAAGACTGCCCCGGAAAACTTGGTTCATGTTACTTGTTCTGGTTATTCCTCCCCAAGTGTTGCACAAGAAGCGGTAATAAAAAGGCATTGGGAAACAACTCAGGTTACTCATTCATACCAAATGGGGTGTTATGGGGCTTTTCCTGCTATACGAACTGCCAGTCACTTGATAAGCGGCAGTAAAAATCAAGGAAGAGTGGATGTGGTTCATACAGAGTTATTATCGGCACATTTAAATTTAACCGAATTTTCTGTTGCAAACACAATGATTTGCTCTCTTTTTGCAGATGGTTTTATTGGATATTCTTTATATGAAGAAGATACTTTCATGAATGATGATTCAATTGAAGATAAAAAAGGACTCAGAATTTTAGCTTCTCATGAGGTTATTATTCCGGATTCATTAGAAGATATGTCTTGGGAAATAGGAGAGTACAATTTTTTAATGACTCTTTCTAAAAGGGTTCCCGTTTTTATTCGTAAAAACATAAAATCTTTTTTGACAACTCTTTGTAGTAAAGTTGATATAGATCTTGAAGACGAAAAATCTAAAATGCATTTTGCAATCCATCCCGGGGGACCAAAAATTATTGATTATGTAGTGGAAGCAGTTGGAATTTCAAAAGATCAGGCACGTTGGTCTTATGAAATATTACGTCAACAGGGAAACATGTCTTCAGCTACTGTTCCTCATATCTTTAATGAAATTATTAATGATGACAGCATAGTATCAGGAACTAAAATTGTAGCAATGGCATTTGGTCCAGGTCTGACAGCTACTGGATTATTGCTTGAGAAAATATAATTTGTTGAGGGCTAAGTTAGGCGTTAAGTTAAGAGCTAAACGTTACATGTTATGGAAACATTTAACCTCCTAACTCATAACTCTTTTTTCTTATAATAATTAACCATCAAATTCACGAACTTACTGTAACTCTGCATACCCTCTTTTTGCTGGTTTAATTTAAGGAATTGATCGTAAAAAGCATGAAAGCCCTTGTCGATAATCGTGTCATATTGTTTCCAAAAATGCTCGCTTTCTTTGTAGTTTTTTAAAATTCCGGGATGAACTGTTTGGAGTAATTCTATAAAAATTTTTTCGTTTCGAACTTGCCAATTTCCCAAGCAGTACCGTAAAGCCATACTGTAGCCTGAATATTGTATGTATGTATTCTCATTTTTTACGGATGCTAAAAATCCAATAAAGTTGCATTCACTTTCGCTGGCAAAACCCATTTGATGTGCCATTTCATGATTGGTAGTCATGGGGAAACTGTACATTGGACCCAGATAATTCACCTGAGCTTCGTTAGTAAACGGATTAAGATAGCCGCCAAAACCCATGTATGTTAAAGGTAAGCTGATAAGCGATTTTTTGACGCTTAATTGGCTATAAGCAAAATACGAATGTTCTTCAGCTAGGTTTTTGTATCCATTTAAATTCATCTTAAAAACTTGACCTTGGGAGTAAGGAAATACTACTTTTAAACTGTCATTTCCTGTAATCTGTTTTTGAATGGCGTTTGTTTTAATGATTAATTTTTTGGTAAAAGCCAATAAATCTGCATTTGTATAGTCTTTTTTAATTTGCATTTTTTCAAAAAGCGGTTGGCGGTAATAATTAAATGCCCACAGTGAATGAAACAAGAAATAGAATACGGAAATAAAACTTATTATTGATAATATATTGCTTTTCCATTTTAATTGCCAAGATTTGCGCGAGATCCAAAACCATTTAAAAATAAAAACAATGACAATGATATAAATTAAATCACCTAGAGAAAAGGGGATTCTGCCTAATGCTAATCTTGAAAATTTTGAAAGTATCGGATAAAAACCAGTACTGTAAAACTGTTCCACCTGTAAAGGGAAATACGGTAGAACCTGCAAAATTACTATTTGGACAACAAGAAAGAAAGTAAGAAAATATTTTGTTCGCACAGGATAAATTTTAATAATGTAAATATAATTACAATATCAATTAGTATCAATAAAGAATTTAAACTTTGTAACTTTGGACTTCGTAAATGTTAAACCTCAAACAAAAATAAATGAGTCAAGAAATAAGAAATCTGGAACCAAAAGCACTTTGGAATAAGTTTGCCGATTTAAACGCCGTACCGCGTCCTTCCAAAAAGGAAGATCGTGTAATTGAGTTTATGAAAAACTTTGGAAAAAGTCTTGGATTAGAGACTTTTGAAGATGAAATTCGCAACGTAATTATCCGAAAACCGGCGACTGCGGGAATGGAAAACCGAAAAGCAATCGTACTTCAAGGGCATTTGGATATGGTGCATCAAAAAAATTCGGACACCATTTTTGATTTTGATACACAAGGAATTGATATGTATGTAGATGGAGATTGGGTGCGTGCGCGAGGAACGACCCTCGGTGCTGATAACGGTCTTGGAGTTGCGGCTATCATGGCAGTTTTAGAAAGTACTGCTATTCCACATCCGGCGATTGAAGCTTTGTTTACCATTGATGAGGAAACGGGAATGACGGGAGCGTTGAACTTAAAAGCGGGCATTCTCCAAGGTCAAATTCTTTTGAATTTGGATACTGAAGAAGATGATGAAATAGATATTGGTTGTGCAGGAGGAATTGACGTGACGGCAACGGCTGAATATGATGAAGAGGAAACTCCCGAGGGTTCTGTAGGATATACGATTACGGTAAAAGGTTTGAACGGTGGGCATTCAGGAATGGATATCCATAAAGGATTGGGTAATGCCAATAAAATCATGAACCGATTGTTGTTTGATGCTTTTGATAATTTTGGTTTACAAATTTCCGAAATAAAAGGTGGAAGTTTGCGCAATGCGATTCCGCGGGAAAGTCAGGCAATCGTTATTATAGCCGAGGTGTATGATGAAGCGTTTGTATTTGACATGCAGCAAATTGTAAATGAAATCAAAACAGAGTTTAAAACAACGGAACCTTCTTTAGAAGTTGTTTTTGAAAAAATGGATGCGCTTCCTGCTAAAGTAATGCCTTCAATTGCTCAGTTTTACTTTGTGAGAGCAATGTACACGGCTCATAATGGCGTTTATAGAATGAGTGCTGATTTCGAGGATTTAGTGGAAACATCAAACAATATTGCTAAAGTAATTGTAGCAGAAGGGCAGCTTTCGGTACAGTGCTTGACACGTTCTTCGGTTGAAACATCTAAATTTGATTTGGCAAATGCCTTGCGTTCCGCTTTTGAATTAATGGGTTGTGAAGTGGAATTTTCAGGTTCGTATCCAGGTTGGACACCCAATTCTAAATCAGAAATTTTAGATGTATTAGTTCCTATTTATGAAAAACAAAATGGTGAAAAACCAAAAGTAGTGGCTTGTCACGCAGGATTAGAATGTGGAATTCTGGGAACTAATTATCCGGATATGGATATGATTTCTTTTGGGCCGACGATTCATGGTGCGCATTCACCTGATGAAAGAGCGAGTATTTCTTCTGCTCAGAAATTCTGGAAATATGTAGTGGAAATTTTAGCCAATATTCCGGTGAAATAGTTTTCAGTTTTCAGTCGCAGTTTTCAGTCTCACTTATGATATTAAGGATAACTGAAAACTGAGACTGAGACTGAAAACTTTTAAAAATTAATCTCTTTTTGGGCTGTTCTTCTTATCTCTTTTTTCTTCTTTCTTTTCTTTAGCTGTTTTTAGAGGCTCTTTCTTCGCAGTTTTCTTTGCGTCTTGACTTTTTGCCATGATAGGAGTATTTAGGGTTTGTTTTAATTTTGATTTAGGTAAATGTATATAATATTTTTGATTTGTTTTAAATATTATTTTAAAAAATCCCCGTCTATGATTAATAATTCAACTCCATCAGCGGATATAGAGCGATGAGAACTTGCATCATCTGAAACAACATAAGTCATCCCTTTTTAAAGTTGGACTTGCGCTCCAGATTTTAATTCACTAATAAAGTCCCCTTCAAGACAATGGACAACATGCCCTTTTTGACACCAGTGGTCTGCGTAATAATCTTTGGAATACCTTACTTTACGAATTCTAAGTCCACCTAATTGTATGGTTTGCCAGTATGCTACGCCTGTTGTCCCGATGTGTTCGGTTGTTTCTATTAAATTCCAATCAATAGTTTGAAAAGGGATAGTAGACATAGAACTTGCTTTTAGAATATTTAAATTACAGGTGTAACTCCACTGTAAGTGCTGGATATTAAATATCCCCAACTACTGTCGAATAGGTGATCAAATTATTTTTTTATTTCAAAATAACTCGTTATTTCCGTAATGAAGTACTGAATTTATTTTTTCTTCAGGATTTTATATTCCTCATAACAACCACTTATAGCATCCATGATTTGTAAATCATTAGCTGTTTTTATAAATGATTCGGAGTAGTTACAACGTTGCAAAATTTCAGGTATTTCATTTTTCTCAATTCCTAAAAGTACCGCTATAGTTTCTCTGTCAAATTTTGATTCTAAAAGATTTCGTACCGTATCATCTTTTTTTAATTCTTTCAGTTTCTTAAGCTCTTTTGGATTATTACCAAAGAAATTGTACAGCATATCCGCTGGATTAAATATAGAGCCAAGAACTCTTCCAAAAGCATTTGGGGAATATTCCCCAGCTTCATATCCTTGCGTTAAACCGGAAATACTATACCTATAATTTTCTCTTACGGGAATAATTTTAGTGTCTACTTCAAGATATCCTGTCAGATTAAAGGGTCTGATTACAATTTCTTCAAGTGCTATTGCTTTTTCAGTAAGTTGTATTTTGGTGCTTTTGTTTTTTATCCAGTCATTGGTCACTCGAACGCGAAGTGACTGAAATCCTAGACTAGTAATGTGAAGCGTGTCATTCAGTTGTACATCTATTTCAAAATATCCGCGTGAATCAGTAGTTGCACCTCTAACTTTATTGATGTTAATGATATTTACACTCGACAACACTTGTCTGGTAGTATTACTGATAATGATACCATTAACTTTTTGGGAGGGTTCTTTAACTTGCGCAAAAGCAGTTGCAGAGAGTATTAAAAAAAAGAAAACTACAAAATATTTCATAAACTGGTTTAAGACTTTAAAAGTAATAAAACAGGATTAAATATTTTGTAGTTCCAGTATATAATTATAAGAAAATTAACAATGAATGTTAGTCTCTTCTTGGTCTTCTTGGTCTTGGTGAATCACCAAAGCTTTCAGAACGTCTTGGTGCTCTGTCAGATGATCCTTCAGTTCTAGGTCTGTCCGATGAAAAACCACCTTCTCTTCTCGGAGCATCACTTCTTCCGCCAAATCCACCTTCTCTTGGAGCTGAACTTCTGTCGCTTCTAAATCCGCCTGAACCTTCTCTTCTTGGGGCAAAGCTTCCTTCTCTTCTTGGAGCTGAACTTCTTCCGCCACCAAAACTTCCACCAGAACTTCTTCCGTTATGGTCACGTCTTCCGCCACCGTCATTTTTAGAAATTTCAACATTGATTCTGCGTCCTTCTAATTGTACGTTATTCAATACTTCCATTACTTTATCGGTATGTTCCGGATCAGTGTTGAAGAAAGAGAAACCTTCTTTTACGTCTACTTTGAAAACGTCATCACGACCTAAGTCTAATGTTTCTTTCAAGTAATCTTTTAATGACATCCAATCAAAGTTATCTCTAGAACCTATGTTCACAAAATATCGTGTTGCACCACCATTATTATTTTCTCTTGGAGCACCATCTCTATCATCACGTTCACGTCTTTCAGAACCTGAAGCTTGATTAGAAATATCTCTAGTTTTCTTGTAATAATTGATAAAACGATTAAATTCAACCGAAACCATTTTCTTGATTAATTCCTCTTTCGATAAAACTTCAAGAACGCTGTTAATTGCAGGAAGATAGTTGTCAATTTCGTGATCAACTTCTACATCTTTAATTTTATTAGCTAAGTGTAACAATTGGATTTCGCAGATTTCAATTCCAGAAGGAATCGTTTTTTCTTCGAATTTTTGTTTGATGATTCTTTCAATTGAAGAAATCTTACGCAATTCACTTTTAGTTACGATTACAATTGAAGTTCCTAATTTCCCAGCACGACCAGTACGACCTGAACGGTGGTTATAAGTTTCAATTTCGTCTGGTAGTTGGTAATTTACTACGTGAGTAATGTTATCAACATCAATTCCACGTGCAGCAACGTCAGTAGCTACAAGCATTTGGATTTGTCTTCCTCTAAAAGATTTCATTACACCATCACGTTGCGCTTGAGATAGATCTCCGTGCAATGCAGCAGCGCTGTATCCGTCTTCAACAAGTTTTTCAGCAACAGCTTGCGTATCTCTTTTGGTACGACAAAAAACTACTGAGAAAATGTCTGGGTTAGCATCAGCTAAACGTTTCAAAGCTTCGTAACGGTCACGCGCATTTACAAGGTAAAATTCGTGAGAAACGGTAGCAGAACCGGAGTTTTTAGTTCCAACTGTAATTTCAATTGGATCAGTCATGAATTGTTTTCCAATACGTGCTACTTCAGCAGGCATTGTTGCGGAAAATAACCATGTATTTTTTTCGTCTGGCGTAGTAGAAAGGATGTTTACGATATCTTCGTAGAAACCCATGTTCAACATTTCGTCAGCTTCGTCAAGAATACAATAGTTGATTTGAGAGATGTTTACCAAACCTCTATTAATCATGTCTTGCATTCTTCCTGGAGTGGCCACAATAATCTGTGCGCCTCTCTTTATGTCTCTCGCTTGTTCTGTTATGCTAGCTCCACCGTAAACTGCTACCACATTAATACCTTTTTCGTATTTAGAGTAGTTTTTAATTTCGTTGGTAATCTGCAAACACAATTCGCGGGTTGGAGATAAAATTAATGCTTGTGTATTTCTGTTGTTGGCATCAATTTTCTGAATAACTGGAAAACCAAAAGCTGCCGTTTTCCCTGTCCCTGTCTGAGCCAACGCAACCATATCTGTGTCTTTTTCCAATAATAGGGGAATCGCTTTCTCCTGTACTTCGGTCGGATTTTCAAATCCTAGATCTAAAATCGCCTTCAGTAACGATTCACTCAATCCTAATTGTTCAAATTTATTCATATGTATTTTTAAAATAGGGTGCAAAATTACTGTTAATAATCGATATAAACTAATGCTATTTTAAGATTTAATGTTTTATTATAATTTGATTATCAGAAAGTTAGATTTTTTATTTGCGAATGATGTATTTTAAAATCGGATTTTAATGTGAATTAACGCCATGAAATTTGTTTTTTTGGTATAAAAGCGTTCTATTTCAAGGCGTTTATTTCTATAGTTTTAAAAAATCAATTAATTGTTGTGTGGCTTTTCCTCTGTGGCTGATTTTATTTTTTACATCCAATGATAATTGGGCAAAAGTTTCTTGATATTCTTCAGGTTTAAAAATAGGATCGTATCCAAACCCTTGATTCCCTGTTTTTTCTACCGTAATTTCGCCTCGGGCAATTCCTGTAAAAAGGTGCTGTTTTCCGTTTAAATTCAATGCAATCACTGTTTTGAATTGTGCCTTTCTATTGCTTTTGTCGGATAAGTTTTCTAATACTTTATTCATATTATCATCAGCATTGCGTTGCTCTCCGGCATATCGTGCAGAGTAAACACCAGGTTCTCCATGTAATGAATCCACTTCAAGTCCAGTATCGTCAGCAAAGCAATCGTATCCATAATTGCGGGTAACATAATTTGCTTTTAGAATGGCGTTTTCTTCAATAGTTTCCGCCGTTTCGGGAATTTCTTCATGACAACCGATACTATCTAAACTAAGAATTTCAATCGTGTCAGGAAGTATACGTTGTATTTCCAGTATTTTATTTTTATTGTTGGAAGCGAAAACAAGTTGCATTTTATTGATTTTAATTTTACGCTCCAAAGATACATTTTTTTAGATAGCGTTTTAGGATCACGTCAATAGCAGACTGATGTGTCTATTGACAGTAAAAATCGCAGGGTATTTGTAATTCAAAGAATATATTTTAATGTAAATATTAAAAGTCAAAGCGTTAATTAATAGTTAAAGTACTGTTTATTAGTATTATAGAAAACATTCGTTGTATCTTTGAGTGTGGTTTTGATTAATCAATTGAATAAAAACTATCTGCAAGGAAAAGCATATTCAAATTTTCAATTCATACTTAACTGTATTTTTGAAAGATGGTAAATCAAAATTTACAATCGGAGGCCCTTTAAAACGGCCTCCTTTTTTTTTTGAATACATGTTAAGTTGTTATGATTTCTTAAATTTTCTTTTTTTTAAAATTATAGGAATTGGCTTTAAACGGTGGAAATATCTAAATCCAGCAATTTTATTACTTTAAATTAGCACGTTAAAATGATATTTTTGATATGTGATTCTGAATAAATACCTGAGAATATTTCTCTTACAATGAGATTAATAACTCACATCAGTAACGATAGGAGTTCTTACAACAAAAGGACAATTATTCTGAAATTTTTCACAGATGAACCAAAGCGTTAATAATTAGTTAAACAGTTGTATGTCAATATTTTAAGTCAAATAAAATACTATCTTTACAATGTGGTTCTGATTAATTACTTGAGTGTATCGATCTTTTAATAAGAAATGATAACTCAATAGTCAGCCTAACTAATATACCTGTTACGTTGATAATGGTAAATCAGAACTTTCAGCTGGAGGACTCTAAGGGTCCTCCTTTTTTGTTTTAATATTTTCGGACCCTTTCTAGATTGTAATGAAAATACAAATCAGATAACTAGGCAATTGCATCACTACACACGAAAATGGTATTATAAACATCGGCAAAATTTTTTGTACGGGCGGTAGCAAGAAGGCAGTTTGCTATCAGTACTGTATTTTTTTAAATACAATATACTCGCTTTGAATGGCCAGTTACAGTAAATTTTTTCACTAGCATTTTGTTTTATGTAGCAACTTCATTGCGATACTTCCTATTATTACATTGCTGCGCTTTTTTGCTACTGTGTTGCGTCAAAACTGCTTCTGTCATCGCAGAAATCAAAATTAGTAGTTCCTTGTAGCCAATTTACATCCTCACCATGCATACATTCGCTTCAAGAATTAATATCTGAACAATCGCTAACCGTAAAATCTATTAAAGTGACAGGCTGTAATTGTAAAACTAGGCAATAATTATATTTAAATATAAGAGGATAAACCCAACAATAAAAAATTGCTTTCTTATAATTATTTGTGGTTTCAGGGGCTTAAATTACTTTGAATTTTTAATAGTTTTGTGAAGTACTATGAACTTGTCATAGAAGTCTTGTAGATTTTTTTTTTTTTAATCTAAGGGTTCGTTATTAAATATTTAATTTGTCTGATTTTTTTTATCAATGTAAAACCAATGGTTTTAATTAAACGTAGGTAAAGAAATAAAATATAGTGTAAATGAATTTTAAGAATTATAAAATACAACTAAGCACGTTTTCCTTACTGCTGATTTTCTTGTTTTTAAGCATATCTTCAGAAGCTCAATATATTGTAGCTAATCGTGCTCAATTTAAAGATGGAGTTTCGTTACATAAATATGCTAAAATCGTAAATGTAGGTCAGCGGAATTATACCATACAGGAGATTATTAATGATAAGTCTCTAAAATTTGAACCATTACTTGTTGAAAATAAAGATTTAGGATTTACCGATGATAACTATTGGCTTGTATTTGAGATTGTCAACAATACTACAACTGAAATCAGGCCCTTTATAGAAACTTCCAGAGCGATCGTAGATGTGGCTGAACTGTACGTCATTGATTTAAGTGGGAAAATTGAATTTTTAAAAAGTGGCGATGTAATGCCTTTTCAGGAGCGATCATTAAATTCTACAAAAACCTTATTTAGGCCAGTTTTACAGCCAAAACAAGTGACTCGTTTTTATCTTCATTTGAAAAGTGACGGTGAAGTAATAAATGCTCCCATTTATTTGAAGTCGGCGGAGAAAGAATTAGAAATAGCTTCATTTGAGCAATTTATTTTCGGAATCTTTTACGGTCTATTGTTCATAACAGCCATAATTTATATGTTCTTTTATTTTGCAATGAAAGAAAAAAGTTTTCTATTTTATAGTTTATACGTTACTTTTATAGGGCTTTTACAATTTTCGGTAGATGGCTATTTTTATCAATATTTTGCGCCAAATAACGGTTGGTTATCGTCTCATTCCGTTATAATATTCGCTACCGTAGCTAACTTTTTTTTAGGAAAATATTCGGAAGTATACTTAAATATAAAAAAGTATAGTTTAACGATTTATACAATGTTTTGTGTTTTATATGTATTAAATTTCCTTTCTATTCTAACGTTGTTAATTTATCCAAAATCGATTCAATACTTATATCCCACTGCTAATATATTAGGATTGTTTTTGTTGGTACTAATTCTGGTGTCAATTGCGGTGGTTTATTACAAGACAAAAAAAATTGAAAAGTTTTTTTCAATTGGTATTTTTTTCTTGATTAGTGGCTTCGTTATTTTTATATTAAAAAACTTTAGTGTTTTGCCATCTGTTTTTTGGACAGAGAACAGTTCAAAATTAGGTATTGGTGTAGAGGTTATTTTTCTTTCGCTTTCAATGGCAAATTTGATCAGAAATCTTAAATATGAAAAAAATGAACTCAATCGACTTGCTTTGGTTCGTTCTGAAGAAATGAATGATTTGAAATCCTATTTTTTATCAAATATCAGTCATGAATTAAGAACCCCTTTGAATGCAATTATGAATATGATTGATTCAATTTCTGTAGAGGTTCAGGATGATGAAATCAGAAAAAATTGTCAAATTATTAAGTATTCGTCACATAGTTTATTGAGTTCTGTCAATGATATTTTAGATTTTTCTAAAATTGAGAAAAAAGAAATAAAACTGGAATCCATACCGTTTAATCCTTGGGGCGTTCTGGAAAATTTAAAAAATAATGCTGCTAATAGAGCTATTGATCAAGGTTTAGACTTCCAATTTTCAAAATCAGAATCCATTCCTGATTTTTTGATTGGTGATGTGACCAGGCTGGTTCAAGTTGTAAATAATGTATTAAATAATGCCATTAAATTTACGACTAATGGTTTTATAAAATTTGATATAGAATGCAAAATCAAGGAAAATAATCGGGCATGTTTGCAATTTACAGTTGCAGATTCTGGAGTAGGAATTGCTGAAGAAAAAATGAATAGTATTTTTGATTCGTTTTCGCAAAATAGTATTGATAATAAAAGAAAATTTGGAGGACTAGGATTAGGGCTTTATATTGTAAAAACTTTAGTGGATATGCAACATGGGACTGTTGAAATGGAGAGTAAAGTCAATGTAGGAACAACTTGCAGAATTACTTTAGATTTTGATATTGTACCGCAAGGTGAAAAAACGGAAGTTTTAACTACGCCTACAGTTTATGACTTAAAAGGTAAATCAGTTTTAGTAGTTGAAGATAATCCGATTAATCAAATGGTTGTTAAAATGATCACTAAAAAATGGATGAACACGACAGTCGTATATGCTAATAACGGTGTAGAGTGCCTAGAAGCTTTTAAAACAAACCATTTTGATATTGTATTAATGGATCTTCAAATGCCGCTGATGGATGGTTACGAAGCAACTATCGCCATTAGAAATGGGGGAGCAGGAGCAGCGTATGCTTCAATCCCTATAATTGCGGTAACCGCCGATGTGATGGAAAGTACTAAATTACGTGTTGCAGAAATTGGTATGAATGATTATTTATCTAAACCAATTAAGAAAGACACGTTATATCACTCGGTAAAAAAATTACTTTAGCTGAAACGTAATCGTACATAAACGTGTTTGATGCCTTTTTTATCTGAATCTCTCTCGTCAATTTCTAAAATATCGGTAAGAGATTTCAGCATTGGAGTAAGTTTAGAAAAACCATAATTTCTTGGGTCAAATTCTGGTTTTTTCTTTACGATAAGGTTTCCTACATCCCCTAGAAATGCCCAACCACTATCATCAGCAATATCTTCAATGGTAGATTCTATCAATTCGATCGTTTGTAAATCAACTTTGTTTAGGCTTTTTGGCGCTGCTTTTTTAGCATCGGTGGCGGTTCGTTTTGGTAGTTTCTTTTTGATGGCTCCATCCAAAACTTCAATATAAATAAACCTGTCACAGGCAACAATGAACGAATTTGGTGTTTTTTGCTCTCCAATTCCAATCACTTTCATACCGGATTCACGGAGTCGAATCGCAAGACGTGTAAAATCAGAATCACTGGAAACAATACAAAAACCATCTACTTTATCAGAATATAATAAATCCATGGCATCGATAATCATGGCAGAATCCGATGAATTTTTCCCCACCGTGTAACTATATTGCTGAATAGGTGTGATGGCATGTTCCAATAATACACTTTTCCAGCCACCTGCATTTGGTTTAGTCCAGTCGGCGTAAATACGCTTGGTAGTAGGTGTTCCAAATTTGGCAATTTCCTCCATCATTCCTTTTACATTGCTGTAAGGAACGTTGTCAGCATCAATGAGAACGGCCAGTTTTAATTCTTTTGTATCTTGTGACATAAATTTCTAATGTTGAAATATTTCTTCAAATATACAACGTTTATTACTGAATACGTTTTGTATTTTGAGGTTTAGCCCTAATGGAAACGGTATTTTTTGCATCGGCTTGGCGAGGAATGAAACGATCTTTTTCGTTGGCACAAAAGATAAAGTGTAGGGCATGAAATAGCTCTTGAAAAATAAATTTAGTTTCAATACCATTATAAAATTTAAATAATTATTTTTGCAACTTCTTAAAATTAAAATTATTACTTAATATATTATGGTAAAAGATTTATTCGAAAGGATTCAAAACAATAAAGGGCCATTAGGAAAATGGGCTTCACAAGCTGAAGGTTATTTTGTTTTTCCTAAATTAGAAGGTGAACTTGGTCCAAGAATGCAGTTTGGTGGAAAAAATATTTTGAACTGGAGTTTGAATGACTATTTAGGTCTGGCTAATCACCCGGAAGTGCGTCAAGCAGATGCGGATGCAGCTATTCAATATGGCGCGGCTTACCCAATGGGCGCCCGTATGATGAGCGGTCACACTAAATTTCACGAGCAATTAGAGAATGAGTTGGCCGCTTTTGTAATGAAAGAATCAGCTTATTTATTGAATTTTGGTTACCAAGGAATGGTGTCAATTATTGATGCTTTGGTGACTAAAAATGACGTAATTGTATATGATGTTGATGCGCATGCTTGTATTATTGACGGAGTTCGTTTACACATGGGAAAACGTTTTACGTACCGTCACAATGATATTGAAAGCATGGAGAAAAACCTGCAACGTGCTACAAAATTAGCGAAAGAAAATGGTGGCGGAATCCTTTTTATTACGGAAGGAGTTTTTGGAATGCGCGGGCAACAAGGGAAATTGAAAGAGATTGTTGCAATGAAAAAACGATTTAAATTCCGTTTATTAGTTGATGATGCACATGGTTTTGGAACACTTGGAAAAACAGGTGCCGGAGCAGGTGAGGAGCAAGGCGTTCAGGATCAAATCGATGTTTATTTCTCGACTTTTGCAAAATCAATGGCTAATATTGGTGCTTTTGTAGCAGCCGATAAAGACATTATTGATTATCTAAAATACAACATGCGTTCTCAAATGTTTGCCAAATCGTTACCAATGATTCAAACAATTGGTTCGTTGAAACGTTTGGAATTGTTGCGCAATCACCCAGAATTGAAAGACAAACTTTGGGAGAACGTTAATGCGTTGCAAAACGGATTAAAATCACGAAATTTCAATATTGGTGATACTAATACTTGTGTTACACCCGTTTATCTTCAGGGAAGTGTGCCTGAAGCAATGATTATGGTTAATGATTTGAGAGAGAATTATGGTATATTCTTGTCGATTGTGATTTATCCGGTAATTCCAAAAGGAATTATTTTGTTACGAATGATACCTACAACGTCTCATAGTTTGACAGATATTGATGAAACACTGACGGCTTTTGAAGCTATTCGTGAAAAATTGGAAAACGGTACCTATAAAGAAATTGCGGATAGAACGAAAGTTGATTTAGACGCTTAGTTTCTGAAATTATTGCAATTTTAAATTTTCAAAAATCCATTAGCTTTTGCTGATGGATTTTTTTTTGAAATGAATTTAGATAATAAATGGTATATTTATCCAACTTAAAATGTAAAGTTTATGAAAAAAGTAATTTTATTGAGTGTCGTTTTTATGAGTGTTTTTGTCTCTTGTAAAAAAGAAAAAGAAATGGAAGAATCGCCAATTTCATCAGAAGAAATAGTAGTAGTAGAAGAAGCCGCTTCAGAAGAATGTTATAGCGCGATTATGAAAACAGATACCGTTTATATGTCTTTAAAAGTAAAAGGAAATCAAATTACTTCCGGAAAACTGAGTTATAATTATTTTGAGAAAGATAAAAATGAAGGGACTTTAGCGGGAGAAATAAAAGGCGATACGCTTTTTGCCGAGTATACTTTTATGTCCGAAGGAGTTACCTCAAACCGCCAAGTTGTTTTCTTGAAAAAAGGAAATACGTATGTTGAAGGGTATGGCGATATTGTAGATGACAATAATGGGAATGTAATTTTTAAAGACATAAAACAACTAAATTTTGAGGGAAATGTCGTTTTGTCAAAAATAGATTGTAAAATGTAATTTTTAGTTTAAAGCAGCAACTTATACAAAAAAATCCATCAGTTTCGATGGATTTTTGTTGTAAATAGTACCTAATAAACAGCTACAGTTTTTTTAGAAAAGTACATCTTCTTTTGTGAACAACAGGATTGAAATGTTTCCATAAGTTATAGATGGCAAGATTGTCTGCTAGTTCAGGAGTTCGGAAACAATTGACAACTCCTTTTTCTTTGAAAGTATGGTAATATTCATTGAAAATTATCGCTGTAACCGCTTTGTTTTGATATTCTGGATGAACGCCTATCAAATAAAAAATCATATCCTTACTTTGATTTTTTGCTTTCAGCAAATGAAGGAATCCAAAAGGGAATAATTTTCCTTTAGTTTTTTGCAATGCTTCAGAAAAGGAAGGCATTACGATACTAAAAGCAACAATGTTATGATCTTTATCTTCCACAAATTTGATAAATTCAGGATTGATAAAACTGATGTATTTTTTCTTGAAATATTCTTTTTGATTGTCAGAAATGGCTACAAAAGACGACAAAGAAGCGTAGGATTCGTTGAATAAGTCAAACATTTTATCCACGTAGGGCATTACTTCTTTAGTAGTTTTGAAATTAAGAGGACTTAATTGGTATCTTCTTTTAACCAGATCATTTGCCTTTTCAAAAAATTCGGGTTTTACATTTTCGAAAGGAAATTTACTTTCTATGTATTCTTTCTCTTTACTGTAACCCAATTGTTCAAAATGAGTGGCATAATATGGATAATTGTACCATGTGATCATGGTTCCCATTTCGTTAAAACCTTCCGTTAAAACACCAACTTTGTCTAAATTTGAAAATCCCATTGGCCCTTCAACGTGTTCTAAATTGTTTTTTCGACCTAATTCATACACTTTTTCCAAAAGCGCTTTAGTCACTTCGATATCATCAATCACGTCAAACCAACCAAAGCGAACTTTCTTTTTATGTTGATTATTGACTTCGCTCCAATTAATTATGGCGGCAATTCTGCCTACAATTTCGTTGTTTTTGTAAGCGATATAAAAGTAAGCTTCTGCATTTTCGAAAGCAGGATTTTTAGTTTTGTCGAAGGTTTCCAGTTCATCAGCAATGATTGGTGGAACCCAGTACTTATTATTTTTGTATAAGGAAAAAGGGAATTTGATGAAATCCGTTAACTCTTTTTTAGTTTTAGCTTCTTTTATTGTAATCATTATTTTGTTGAAATTCTATAAATTATCCTTTTTTTGTCTTTTTCGCTCTTTTCAATGCTTTCTTATCAGAATCTGTATTGTCAATATTTATTCGGACTTCCTGGTAATTTGCATCATAACGCCAAGAAAAACCAATACCGCCATAAAGTGCAGAAGGAGTATCTTTAAGACTTGTGCTTATTGATGCGTCAATTTGCAGGTCTTTGTTCACTAAATAAGCCGCGCCCCCACGAACAATGGCATCGCTGTAAAAATCGCTTTTAAATCCCTGATTTTCTACAAAACCAGACCATTTGTCATTAAATCCTCTTGTTAAAGTCAACACATAGCCATAGCTTGGAAAGTCAGTTGTCACATAATCAGCAATGATATTGGTTACAAAAACCCATTTTCCATCACCCAAGTGGTTTTGGGTAATCAATATAATTTTTGGTGATATGCTGGATTCTGGCGAAAAAGAATAAGGGTTTTCTGCCATCGTAAAATTAGCTCCCGCAAATAAGGAAACTGCAGGAATTAATTGGCGCCAATTAAATGCTCGATTGGCTTTGTAACTATAGATGTTTACCTTTTTTTCGTAATTTTTGAACGGATCGTAAATTAAATATTTGGCTCCTAAAACGGTTTGTTTAAAATCTGCTCGATTTGAACTGTTAAACAAAGTGGTATATTTTTCATTTTGGTATTGTATATCAGCTATCAATTCTAACCTTTCCAAGAATAATCCCCATCGTAATGTAGCATCAATCCCAAAACCATTGGCATCATAATTCAATAAGCTGTGATTTTGTTTTATTCCGTAAACCCCTGTTTCTATTTGAATTACCGATTTTCCAACGGCATAAGCTGACATGGTTTCACCCGGTCGGTTAGAGTTTATTTGATCGGTATGTTGACCATAATGAATACATGGAATCATTGAAAAAACAGCGATAAGTAAAATTTTGATTTTGGACATATTATTTTTTTTAGATTAAAAAGTAATAACGCTTTTCAAATGTACTATATTTTATTATTTATTTAAGAGAGTTATTTTAATTTTGATCGGTTGATTTATTAATTTTGAAAAAAATTACACTGATATGCAAACAGCTTCTTTCATTGGCTTTATAAAAGCGCTTTTTTATATGATCGCTTTCTACTACATTTTTAGATTTTTAGCAAAACTATTTTTGCCATTAATAGTTAAAAAAGTTGTCGAAAAAGCGGGCGAAAGTATGCAGAAGCAACAAAAGCATGCGGAAGACAGTACTTGGAAAAAAACACAAAGTAAGGATGATGTAACATACAATACAGCGAAGACTAAAAATACACGCGAAACCAAAAAAGTGGGAGATTATGTTGATTACGAAGAAATAGATTAAATTTGTCGTTATTAACAAGCATTTTACTCTAATCCAAACTTTTTTAAATTGAAAATAATAAATAGGTTCTATCCGCACGCCCTTGCCATACTTGGTTTTGTTGTAATTTCTCTCCTTTATTTTTATCCTGTATTACAAGGAAAACAAATTTTCCAGTCAGATATTGTTCAGTATACGGGAATGGCCAAAGAACAAAATGACTTTAGAGCCACAGATGATGTTGAACCATATTGGACTAATTCAGCGTTTGGTGGAATGCCAACGTATCAATTAGGAGCAAAATATCCACACGATTATATTGGAGCGATTGACGATGCATTGCGATTCTTACCTCGCCCTGCCGATTATTTATTTTTATACTTCCTCGGATTTTATGGCTTGATGCTGGTGTTAAAAGTGGATCCTTTGAAAGCCTTTTTTGGAGCATTGGCCTTTGGTTTATCAACCTATTTGATAATTATTCTGGGAGTAGGGCATAATGCCAAAGCGCATGCTATCGCCTATATGCCACTGGTTATTGCAGGATTTATTTTGGTGTTTCAAAAAAAATATATTCTTGGAGGTTTGATTACGCTTTTTGCGACAGCATTAGAAATTAATGCGAATCACTTCCAAATGACGTATTATTTATTGTTTTTTTTATTGATTCTTTCTGCTCATTTTATATATCAGCAGGTAAAAGAGAAAGAATATAAATCCCTGTTGTATTCGTTTGGGGTATTAGCAGCGGCAGGAATTTTAGCAATTGGTGCCAATGCTACAAATCTATTAGCAACGGCTGAATATGCTGACTTTAGTATTCGTGGTAAAAGCGAACTGACATTCAATCCAAACGGTTCAAAAAATGAGACTACTTCTTCAATGTCTAAGGACTATATTACGGAGTACAGTTATGGTATCATGGAAAGTTTTAATCTTATTGCACCGCGACTTTTTGGTGGTTCTAATAATGAGGCCGTTGGAAAAGACAGTAATATGTATGAATTCATGATAGGTCAGGGCGTTCCAGAGGATCAGGCAACTGATTTTGTTTCGGGAATGCCAACCTATTGGGGAGATCAACCTATTGTGGCTGCTCCGGCATATATTGGAATTGTAGTATTCTTTTTGGCCATTTTGGCCTTGTTTACTGATAAAAGAAAGATTAAATATGTATTTCTATCCGGTTCAATAGTTGCGTTAGTTCTTTCATGGGGTAAAAATTTCCCTGTTTTGACCGACTTTTTTATTGATTATGTTCCAATGTACGATAAATTTAGAGCGGTATCTTCTATTCAAGTTATTTTGGAATTGTGTTTTCCGGTTTTGGCTATTATGGGTTTACAGTCTTTCTTTAAATTAGACAAAAAACTGCAATGGAAAGCATTGTATGAAACGACAATTTTAGGTTTTGGAATTATTTTGATTTTATTTTTAAGCAAAAGCATGTTCAGCTTTTCTGGAGGAAATGATGCTTATTTTCAAGAAAGTTACGGTCCTGAATTTGTAAGCGCCCTTAAGCTGGATCGAATGAGCTTATATAGTGCTGATTTATTGCGTTCCGGTTTCTTTATTGTTGTAACAGCTGGCGTTTTATGGTTGTTTATTAAAGAGAGATTTGCTCAAAATACAGCCATTATAATTGTAGGTTTATTGATGGTTTCCGATTTATTTTTTGTGGATAAAAAATATGTTTCCGGAAAAGATTTTGTAAGCGGAAGTCAAATTGAAGTGCCTTTCCAAGAGTCACCTTCGGATACTGAGATACTAAAAGACACCGCTAATTACCGCGTTTTTGAAGTGGGGGATTTAATGGGTGCAAGAGCTTCTTATTTCCATAAATCTATTGGTGGTTACAGTGCCGTAAGACCTAGAAGAATGCAGCAATTAATTGATTATCAGATCACCAAAAATAATATTGAGGTTCTTAATATGCTTAATGTAAAGTATGTTATTCAAAAGGACAAAGAAGGAAAAGAATTTCCAGTGTCAAATCCCGATGTTAATGGAAATGCATGGTTTGTGAGCCAAGTAAAATTAGTCAATTCTGCTGATGAAGAGATGAAAGCCTTGGACAGTTTGGATTCTAAAAATGTGGCGGTTGTAAATAGTAAAGAATTTGACATTAAAAATACGGCTTTCGCCAAAGACAGTTCAGCGACTATAACGTTAGAAAATTACAAACCAAATTACTTGAAATATGAATCTAATAATTCAAATGGAGGTTTGGCTGTCTTTTCCGAAATGTATTATGGAAAAGGTTGGAACGCCTATATCGACGGTAAGAAATCAGATCACATTAGAGTTGATTACGTTTTAAGAGCTTTACATATTCCAGCAGGAAAACACACGATAGAATTCAAGTTTGAGCCACAAGTAATAAAAACTGGAAGCACAATAACGTTGATTAGTTCTATAGGAATGCTGTTGCTTTTGATTGGTGGGATTTATTTCGAAAGGAAGAAAAGAAGAAAGGTTTAAAGTTTAAAGTTTTTTGAATGTTGAATAATTAATGCTGAATTATGAGGTTTTAAAACCTTAAACCTTAAACCTTAAACTTGGAACCAAAGAAAATTTTAATCATTACCTATTATTGGCCACCGGCCGGTGGACCTGGAGTACAGCGTTGGCTTAAGTTTGTCAAGTATTTACCTGATTTTGGTGTTCAGCCTATCGTTTATATTCCAGAGAATCCAACATATCCTATTGTTGATGAAAACTTGGTAAAAGAAGTTTCGGAAAAAGCGATTATTCTGAAACAGAAGATTTTTGAACCGTATCAACTGGCGTCTTTTCTTTCGAAGAATAAAACTAAAAAAATCAGTTCAGGAATTATTCCAAATCAGAAAAAGCAATCTTTTCTGGATAAAACCTTTCTTTGGATTCGTGGGAATCTTTTTATTCCCGATGCGCGTGTTTTTTGGGTAAAACCATCAGTTGCTTATTTAGAGAAATACATTTTAGACAATAATATTGACACGATTGTTACTTCGGGACCGCCACACAGTCTGCATCTTATTGGATTGGAATTAAAACAAAAATTAAATTTGAAATGGTTTGCTGATTTCCGTGATCCATGGACGACAATTGGCTATCATAAAGCATTGCGATTGTCGAGTTTTGCTGCCAAAAAACACAAAGCTTTAGAACACCAGGTTTTGAATACAGCCGATACCATTATCGTAACGAGCAAAACCACCAAAACCGAATTCCAGGCGATTACCGCTAAGCCAATTGCGGTTATCACCAATGGTTATGATACGGAAGAAGTTGAAAAACAAACCTTGGATTTAAAGTTTAGCGTAGCTCATATTGGTTCTTTTCTTTCCAACAGAAATCCAATGATTTTATGGGAAAGTTTGGTTGAATTGAGTCATGACATTCCCAATTTCAAATCGCATTTAGAAATAAAACTTATTGGAGCTGTAAGTCAGGAAGTTTTGGAAACGATTACGCAATTTGGGCTTAATTCCTATTTGAATAATTTAGGTTATGTTTCGCATGCAGAAGCGATTGCACACCAAAGAAAATCACAGGTTTTGTTGCTGATAGAAATTGATTCTGAAGATACTAAAAGTATTATTCCCGGAAAATTATTTGAGTATATGATCTCAAACCGACCGATTATTGCAATTGGGCCGAAGGAATCGGACTTTGCTGAAATTATTACGAATACCAACACAGGCGTATTTTTTGATTATTCGGAGAAAGAGCGGCTTAAAAGTGTAATTTTGGACTTTTATAATCAGTTTTTGGAAGGTACATTGTATTCAAATGGCGTTGGATTACAGTGTTATTCCAGAAAAAATCTTACTAAAGAATTGGTTGAATTGTTTAACAAAATATAAATTAAAAGTGAGACAGCTTCGTGCCTCGCAATGATAAAAAAATGGGAATAGTATTAAATCAATCTTTAAAGAATACAATAATTACCTATTTGGGTTTTGGCATCGGTGCAATAAACACACTCTACTTATATCCTTTTTTTTTAGGAACGGTATTTTATGCTCTAACAAATTATATACTTTCTTGGGCAAATATTATTATGCCATTATTGGCTTTTGGGATGCAAAATACGTTGGTCAAGTTTTATACTCAATATAAAACGGAAAAGGAGCGCGCTCAGTTTCTATCATTTACGGTCCTAATCCCTTTATTATTGTGTATTCCTCTAGTATTAATTGGATTGTTGTTTTTTGAACCTATTTCAGCATACTTGAGTAAAGAAAATCCTGTAGTAAAAGATTATTTATGGCTTATTCCATTAATAGGACTAAGTATGGCTTATTTCGAAATTTTTTATGCGTGGGCAAGGGTGCACATGCATTCGGTTTTTGGGAATTTTGTAAAGGAAGTAGGGCTTAGATTATTTTCTTTATTTGCGTTAATAGGGGTATATTACAAATGGATTACTGTAATTGAATTTATTTATGTTACAGCAATTATTTATTTCCTGGCTTTTGTTATAACTATGTTTTATGCTTTCCATGTTAAAAAACCTATTTTTCAATTTTCTATTCCGCAAAATGTGAAAGATGTTTTAGTATATACTTTTTTTATTATTTTGTCGGGTAGTGTAGCGGTTATGCTGTTAGATATTGATAAGATTATGCTTAACCAATACATTAAAATTGAAAATATTGCCTATTATTCAGTTGCGACTTATATTGCTTCCGTTATTGCTGTTCCCAGTCGTGCAATGCATCAGATTACATATCCCATAACGGCTAAATTAATGCATGAGAATAAACATGATGAATTAAATGATTTGTACAAAAAGACATCAATTAATCTACAAGTGGTAGGTGGTTTTGTAATGCTGTGCATTTTTGTTAATATCAATCAGTTATATATTATGGTGCCAAAAGAATATAGTGGTGGAATTTTGGTGGTATTTTTGATTGGTATTTCTAAATATTTTGATTTGATTTTAGGAAACAATAATGCGATTATTTTTAATTCAAAATATTATCGTATGGTTTTGTTTTTAGGGTTGTTTCTTGTTATTCTGACTGTAGGTTTAAATAATTTTTTTATTCCGAGATACGCTATTACGGGAACGGCGGTTGCTACTTTGCTATCGATAACTTTATATAGTTTGGCTAAATTACTATTTGTTGTCAAACGAATGCATTTGTATCCGTTTACAAAGCAAACGCTGTATTCTCTTGTAATTACTTTTGGAATCTTTGTGGCATTTTATTTTTGGGAATTTCCTTTCATCCCAATAATAAGTATTGGTTTAAAGTCAGTTTTGGTTACTCTATTGTATGTTTATATCAACTATAAATTTGTAGTTTCCATTGAGATTAACCATGCGTTAGATGTAGTTTTTGATAAGGTAAAGAATTGATATATGGTCAATTAAATTTTATATAATGGAAAGGGTCTTTTTAAAATAAATTACCAAAAGATTGATATGTGAATTTTATAATTTTATACAATTATTGTATAACTTTTAGATCATTAAAAAAAATATATTTGTATACAACTTTGATATTAGAATTAATAAATTGTTTTACAACGATTAAAAATCACTAAAAGTGGGTATTGTGGCAGTGATGTATTGTACTTATTTTTGTATCGGTATTTTATCAAACTGTTTTAAGAGAATAAGTAGTAAATAGCTAAAGTAATTTACCATCCCAATTATGAAAAGAAATACATACATCAACGAAGAAAGCCTACAAAAATTCACTAACATTTTAGCTAACAAAATTCACAATGGGTTTACTATTATAGAAAAAAATGACACTTTACCTTTTGCGGTTTTATCCAAAGACAGGAAAGCAGTAGATCACGGATTTAATTTTTTACTTTGTTGTGTTACATTAGGGGTTTGGTCCGTTGGTTGGATTTATTTGACTTATGTTTCTTCCAAAGAAAAAAATATAGTAATAGCCATCGATGAAGATGGAAATACGTTCGAAGAAAAATGCTATTTAGAATAACATTTTTATAATTTTTCTTTTAAGTACTTGCCAGTGACAGATTGTTTTATTTTTACAATTTGTTCAGGAGTTCCGACTGCTAATAATTTTCCGCCATTTTCGCCTCCCTCAGGACCTAAATCAATAATCCAGTCGGCACATTTAATCAAGTCAAGATTATGTTCAATTACTAAAATTGAATGTCCCTTGCTAATCAATGCATCAAAAGAAGCTAATAATTTCTTAATGTCATGAAAGTGCAATCCGGTTGTAGGTTCGTCAAAAACAAATAATGCTTTATCTTTTGTAGCGCCTTTGACTAGGAACGAAGCGAGTTTAATACGCTGTGCTTCTCCACCGGAAAGCGTAGAAGATGATTGTCCTAACTGCACATAACCCAATCCAACATCTTGTAAAGGTTGCAATTTTTGAGTGATTTTAACTTGTTTATTATCATTGAAGAAGACAATCGCGTCGTCTATAGTCATTGTGAGAATATCGTGAATGTTTTTACCTTCAAAAGCTACTTCCAGCACTTCTTTTTTAAATCGTTTCCCGTTGCAGGTTTCACATGGTAATTGTACATCGGCCATAAAAACCATTTCTACGGTTATAGAACCTTCTCCCTTACAAGTTTCACAACGTCCGCCATCAACGTTGAAAGAAAAATGTTTGGCTAGGTACCCTCTTATTTTTGAAAGTTTCTCTTTGGCATACAATTCTCGAATATCATCATACGCTTTTACATACGTAACGGGATTGGAGCGAGAACTTCTTCCGATGGGGTTTTGATCAACGTATTCAATATGCTTAATTGACGAAAAAGATCCGGATATTTCACTGAATTGCCCCGCTTTTTCACCTACATTCTCAAGCTTTTTCTGCATTGCAGGAAAGAGAATTTTCTTAACAAGCGTACTTTTCCCACTTCCCGAAACTCCGGTAATAACCGTTAACACATCCAGAGGAAAGATTACATCTATATTTTGCAAATTATTTTCTCTTGCCCCTTTAATTTCAATAAAATTCTTGAACGGCCTGCGTTTTTTTGGAACTGTAATTTCTAAATCTCCGTTTAAATATTTCGCTGTGAGTGAAGTAGATTTTAATATTTCAGCAAAGGTTCCTTGGGCCACCAAATTACCACCAAAACTACCGGCTTCTGGTCCAATATCAATAATCATATCAGCGGCTTTCATAATATCCTCATCATGTTCGACCACAATAACCGTATTTCCTAAATCTCTTAACGAGAGCAATACTTTTATCAGCCGTTCGGTATCTTTTGGGTGTAAACCAATACTAGGTTCATCCAGAATATACATGGAGCCAACTAAGCTACTTCCAAGAGAAGTCGCTAAATTAATTCGTTGTGATTCTCCTCCAGAAAGTGTTGCTGAATTTCGGTTTAATGTTAGATAATCCAGTCCTACTTCGGTTAAAAAGGACAGGCGGTTATTGATTTCCAGTAATAATCGTTTAGCAATTTGTTTTTCATAAATATCTAAATCAATGTTTTTGAAAAAAGTAACCAAATGTTTTATAGGCAAGTCAACTAAATCAGAAACTGTTTTTGAATTAATTTTCACATACGAAGCTTCAATTCGCAAGCGTTTTCCTTTACAAATGTGACATTTCGTTTTTCCTCTGTACCGAGAAAGCATTACTCTATTTTGGATTTTATAATTCTTTTCTTCCAGTTCTTTGAAGAAATCATTTAAACCTTGAAAATAGCTATTTCCATTCCAAATTAATTCTTTTTGAGATTCAGATAATTGGTAATACGGTTTGTGAATGGGAAAGTCAAATTTGTAAGCGTTATTTACCAATTCGTCTTTAAACCAACTCATACTTTCACCTCTCCAAGGGAAAATTGCATTTTCAAAAACAGATAAAGTGGTGTTTGGAACCACTAATTCACTATCTATTCCTATAATATTACCATATCCTTCACAAACGGGACATGCCCCGTATGGATTGTTAAAGCTAAATAAATGGACATTGGGTTCCAAAAATGTAATCCCATCTAATTCGAAATTATTGGAATACGAAAACTTTTTATCGGAGTTTAATTCTTGTAAACGACAAATTCCTTTTCCTTCAAAGAAAGCCGTTTGCACCGCATCGGCCAATCGATTATAGAATTCTTCTTCTTCTTTGACAACAATTCGGTCTATGATTAAATAGAGGTCTTTGTTATCTAATGAATCCGGTAAATCGTCCAAACGTACCATTTCATTGTTTACCAATATTCGTGCAAAACCTTGTTGTAAAAGCACTTTTAGTTTGTCTTCTAGTTTTCTGCCTTCTTCTAAATGTATCGGAGCCAGAAGCAACCATTTACTGTCTAATTCAAATGTTTTGACATTGTTAACCACATCAGTAACCGTGTTTTTTTTGACTTCACGATCAGAAATAGGGGAATAAGTTCTACCTATTCTGGCAAAAAGCAATTTTACATAATCGTAGATTTCTGTTGAAGTACCTACTGTAGAACGTGCGTTCGTGGTATTTACCTTTTGTTCGATAGCAATCGCAGGAGCAATTCCTTTAATGTATTCTACTTTTGGTTTATCCAATCTTCCAAGAAACTGTCTTGCATACGAGGATAAGCTTTCTACGTAACGGCGTTGACCTTCGGCGTATAACGTATCGAAAGCCAAACTTGATTTTCCAGAACCCGAAAGTCCTGTGATAACCACTAACTTATTTCGAGGAATCGCAACATCTACATTTTTTAGGTTATGTACCTGCGCGCCTTTTATGATGATATTTTTCTTTGGATCTAATTTCGAAAGGTCAACTTGCATAAAAATGATAATTTTTACAAAAGTAATCAATTTTCAACTGACTAAAAGGATTGAACAAGTCACAAATATTGATTAAAAAGATAGATTATAAATGCTTGTTCCATATGTAGGATTTTATGTTTTCCTTCACTTAAAAAAATAGTATGTGCAGGACTATTTTTTAAAAAAATTGACAGCATTGTAGTACTAAAAATAAAACTGTATATTTCTCTTTTATCTAAAGAGTTGTGAGCAGCTGTAAAATACACTACAACTATTTTTACTGCCAGAAATTACAATTGGATGCGCACAGAAACAAAACAGATACTTTTTTTACCACAGAAAAGATTATCAGAATTTAGTAAACGAAAAGTATTGATACTTTTAAAAGTGGGGAATTGTCTCATTTAGTTATAAGGAGGACGTTTCTTTATATTCTTTTTACTACTAATTAAATTATTTTGAAGTTTTATCCTTTTATTAAGCTTGTCACTATGAAGTATTGTTGCGCATTTTAAAGAGTCCCGAAGTGGATAAAATGATGCTTTCGGAGGACAATATAATTGATGCCGCCTAGGCAATAAATCACTTAATATGGCAAGTAAAATAATTAAAAAACAAAATAAAATTTGATTATAATCAGTTGATAATCAGTATTTATTTTGGTTTTTTTTAGTTTTAGTAGTCATTTTTAGAAAAAATTATCCGATTATTATTCGTCAGGATGCGATTTTAAAGGGAATGAAAAAAAAGAAGAAAAATTTTAACAAATTTGAGTTTTGTTCTGTTAATTTTTATTAATTTTACTTGGATGTTAAAACAATAATTAGTTAAATTTGAAAACTTAACAAACCCTAACAAACCCTAATAAACACTAGCCTATAATAGAAAACTACTTTTTAGAGATATCTCTTATTTATTTAAAAACTAAAAAGTATTATTATGGTTAATATACAACTTCCTGATGCGTCATTGGTAAAGGATTATGTCGCAGGTAATGAGGATGCCTTAGCTAAATTAATAAAAAGGCACGAATCAAAAATTTACGGTTTTATTTATTCGAAAATTCCGGATAAAGATATTACCAACGATATTTTTCAAGATACTTTTATCAAAGTGATTAAAACTTTGAAATCAAATGCATACAATGAAGAAGGTAAATTTTTACCTTGGGTGATGCGTATATCTCATAATCTTATCGTAGATCATTACAGGAAAACAAAAAAAATGCCCATGTTTAGAGAAACGGAAGAATTCTCTATTTTTTCCATAATGTCAGATGATAGTCTGACAATAGAAAATAAAATAATTTCGGAACAAGTTGAAATGGATTTAAAAAAGCTAATTGAAGGGCTTCCTGCGGATCAGAAAGAGGTATTAGTGATGCGGATGTATCAAGATATGAGCTTTAAGGAAATTTCAGAATCTACTGGAGTTAGTATCAATACAGCTTTAGGGAGAATGCGTTATGCTTTGATGAATTTGAGAAAAGTGATAGACAAACACCAAATTGTTTTGACCAATTAACAATATGTTTGAACTTGCTGCGTTATAATATAAAGGGAAAATTATATTATTCTATGGCAAAAACTTACTCAAAAAAAGCATCAGTTTCAAAAAACAGGAAACCAAGTAAAGAAACAATTTCTTTCTTATTAAGCTATTCCAAAGCGTTGAGCATAATAAAAATTAATAATAAAAGTTTCGAAATCATATCAAATTAATATTGCTTAACTGCAACTGCGCTTGTTATAGTGTACATTTAAATTGGTTTTAAGTTATTAAAAAATCCCACTAAAAGTGGGAATTTTTGTTTCATTTAATTTTATTTCCGAGGATAGGAGTCAATAACCGTTTTTCTTCCAATGGTTTTAGTGATAATATCCTTGTTTAAATCCCAGCCACGAGCCGGTGAATATTGCCTTCCGTACCATATTATTTGTAGGTGTAAATCATTCCAAATTTCTTCAGGAAAAATTCGTTTAGCATCTTTTTCGGTCTGAACAACATTTTTTCCGTTTGTCAAATTCCACCGGTACATCAATCTATGAATGTGTGTGTCGACAGGAAAAGCAGGAACTCCAAAGGCTTGTGACATCACCACACTGGCAGTTTTATGTCCTACAGCGGGTAATTCTTCTAGAAATTCAAAACTCTGGGGGACTTTTCCATTATGTTTGTCAATTAAAATATGCGATAAACCATGAATTCCTTTTGACTTCATTGGAGATAAGCCACAAGGACGAATAATTTCCTTAATTTCCTCGACAGACATTTTTATCATATCATAAGGATTGTCTGCTTTAGCAAAAAGTAGTGGTGTTATTTGGTTCACACGAACATCCGTACATTGTGCCGAAAGTAAAACGGCTATGAGTAACGTAAAAGGATCCTTATGATTTAAAGGAACTGGAATGGTTGGGTATAATTCTTTTAACGTATTTATAACAAACGTTACACGTTCTTGTTTATTCATTATTGATTAGATTTGAGAGGTAAAGAAAAACATTTATAATGGCAATAGCAACATTCAATTTCAATTCCAATAAATAAAAATATAAATAATGACATTATTAAAAACAGGAGATAAAGCACCTAATTTTTCAAGTTTTGATCAAGACGGAAAATTGCATCAATTAGCAGATTATACAGGTAAAAAATTAGTTGTTTTCTTTTATCCAAAAGCAAACACCCCGGGATGCACCGCGGAAGCTTGTGATTTAAGAGACAATTTTGAGCGATTCCAAGCTAATAATTATGAACTGTTGGGTGTAAGTGCAGATGCTCAAAAAACACAAGCCAAATTCAAAGAAAAATATGATTTCCCTTTTCCTTTACTCGCAGATGAAGATAAATCAGTAATTGAAGCTTTTGGAGTTTGGGGACCAAAGAAATTCATGGGAAAAGAATACGATGGTATTCACCGTACCACCTTTGTAATTGATGAAAAAGGTATTATTGAGAATGTGATTTCCGATGTAAAAACTAAGGCTCATGCCGCTCAGATACTAAAGTAAGTAAGTGTGCAGTGTTCAATTTTTTCAAATAAGTATACAGAAACTGAAATCAAATTAGGACAAATAAAATAAAGTCCAGAGTTGAGGTGTTAAATGACCTCAATTCTGGACTTTGTTTTATAATTTAAATAGAAATTTCACGATTGATTCCGATAGCAATCAAGCTGGCTGCTGAATAGTACAAATGGATTTCTAAATCACGATTCACTAACTTATTACCTTCAAGACTTTATTTGGATCATACCCAAAAAGACGATGTTCTTTGATAATCTCAGCAATACCTGCAGGAAGCATTATTTCCCAACCTGGTTTTCCACTATTAATCATATTTAAAACTTCACGAGAGAAAACTTCTAAAATAGATGGGTCATAATCGTCAATATCCACTACTTTTCCGTTGAATTTAAAGAATTTATATAATTCCTTCATTCTAGGATGTACTTTCAAGTTTTCCGATGTGATGATTTCTCCATCTTCTCCCATCATTGGATATAGGAACACTTTCATATCGCGATAGAATAATTTTCCAAATGCTTCCAAAATTCCGCCGCTTAAATGACGGTAATATTTCTCATCAAAAATATCTACTAAATTATTCACGCCCATAGCCAATCCCATTCTTGCTTTGGTATAATTAGCAAAATATTCCACCACTTTATAATATTCCTGGAAGTTTGAAATCATTACAGTTTGTCCAAGCGAACATAATAATTCAGCCCTATCCATAAAATCTCTTTCGTCTATTTCACCATCAGAGCGTAAGTTTGATAAAGTAATTTCAAAAACTACCAGTGTATTTTTGGCATTAACTTTATTTTCATTTAGAAACATTTTTAAGGATTTTTCATACATGTCCATGTTTACTTTTGTAACGGGACGGAAACTACCTCTAAAAGCAAGAATATTCTTCTTGTATAAAATTGCTGCAGGAAGAATGTTTTTGCCTTCGGGATTAAACATTACCGCATCAGTCATTCCGTTCTTTACTAACTGTAAACTCATTAAACGATTGTCGACATCAGCAAATCGCGGTCCTGAGAAATTTATAGTGTCTATTTCTAATTGATCTTTATCTAAGTGATCATATAAATAGCGCAACAATCGTTTAGGGTCATTATATTTATAGTACGCACCATAAATTAAGTTTACACCAAGAATACCAAGTGTTTCCTGCTGTAATCGTACATCAGTTTCTTTAAATCGAATGTGAATAATAATCTCATTATAATCCTCATCGGGTTCAATTTGATAACTAATTCCAACCCAACCATGTCCCTTAAATTGTTTTGCAAAATCAATAGTAGCTACCGTATTGGCATAACTAAAAAACATTTTGTTAGGATGTTTCTCTCTGCTCAATCTTTTTTCTATAAGATTTACTTCATGAGATAGCATTTTTTTGAGTCGGCTTTCGGTTACGTACCGGCCATCTTCTTCGACGCCATAAACAGCGTCACTAAAGTCTTTGTCATAGGCTGACATCGCTTTAGCAATTGTACCTGAAGAACCACCAGATCTAAAAAAATGTCTTACAGTTTCTTGACCAGCTCCAATTTCTGCAAAAGTTCCGTAAATATTTTCATTTAAATTAATACGTAGTGCTTTGTCTTTAATTGAAGGGATTTGTTCGATGATTTTGTCACCTTTTAATTTAATTTCTGTATCCATTTTCTTTTAATATGGCTAATATGTAGCAAAGTTAATGAAATAGGTTTCTAAAGAAAGATAATTAACCCTATTTTTGTAAATAAAAGTAATAAAATTGAAGGTATATTTTTTAGGAACTGGCACATCACAAGGGATTCCTGTCATTGGAAGTAATCATCCAGTATGCAAAAGCATTGATTTTAAAGACAAAAGACTACGAGTTTCCGTTTGGATTTCTTGGGAAAATCATTCTTTTGTTATCGATTGCGGACCTGATTTTAGACAGCAAATGCTTTCGTCTAATTGTCAGAAAGTAGATGGAATTCTTTTTACCCATGAGCATGCTGACCATACTGCGGGAATAGACGATATTCGTCCGTTTAATTTTAAGCAGGGAGAAATCCCAATTTATGCGCATAAAAGAGTTCTTGATAATTTGAGAAAACGTTTCGATTATGTTTTTGAAACGGTTAATAAATACCCGGGCGCTCCGTCCGTAAAAACTTTTGAAGTCATTAATAACCAGCCGTTTGTTATTGGAAACAAAACAGCCATCCCAATAAATGTAATGCACGGAAATCTCCAGGTTTTTGGGTACAGAATTGATGATTTTGCCTATTTAACAGATGTGAAAACTATTGGAAAAAGCGAAATCGAAAAATTAAAAAATTTAAAAGTATTGGTTATAAATGCTTTACGAGAAGAGTCTCATGATACTCATTTCAATTTGAAAGAAGCATTAGATTTTATAACTTTGGTGCAACCAAAAGCTACTTATTTAACACACATTAGTCATAGTATGGGATACCATGAAGAAGTTCAAAAAAATCTTCCTCCAACTGTTTTCCTTGCATACGACAATCTAGAAATTAAGCTATAATTCAATTATAATGAAACAGTCCTTATTCCTTTATCTTACTATTTTAGCGTTACTTACGTCAGTTTTTACCTATATGTTTTTGAGTAAACAGGTCACATTTGAACAAACAAGGTATGAAAAAACTACGAAAAAATTAAGAGACAGTTTACGTTTAGTTTCGTTACAATTAGTTGATGCGGACTATTTTTCTTTGAAAAAAAATGAAAATGCCCAAAATTATTTTGATTCAGGAAGTTCAGAAAAAATAATTCAGTACGAAAAATTAATTCCTTATGTAACTGAAAAATTATTAGATTTTAATTCCAATCCAAAAGGAAATCTGTACACCGGACAAGATCAAATTGGCGTTAATAAATTTATTATCAACAAAGTAAGAATCTTAAATCACAGATGGATTATTGCGGACTTTAGTGATGGCGAAATTTGGGGAGAGGTTTTATTAAAATATTTTGTAAATGCTGATGATAGTATTTCGTTCGAAGTAAATCAATCGTTATTGTACCAAAAATAGAAGTGTTCAATATTTAGTGTTCAGCAAATTTTACTAATTACTAAATACTGAATACTGACGACTACTTTTCAAGAAGCCAATTTTTAAAGTCATAAAAATTTTGTGGTGCCACGCCATGACCAACAGGATATTCTTTATACGTTATATTTATTCCTAAATTTTCTATTATTGCAGGTGTTTTTCTAGCCCATTCTACTGGGATCACTTGATCAACAGTTCCATGTGAAGCAAATATCTTCAAGTTAGTAAAGTTATTTTTAAGATAATTATCAGCCATAATTTCTAAATTTAAATAACCACTCATAGCGACCACTTTCTGAACTTTTTCTGGGTTCGAAAGTGCCACGGCATAACTCAAGATAGATCCTTGGCTAAAGCCAATTAAAGCAATTTGGGTTTCATCGATTGGATAATTAGCAATCAACTCATCAATAAATCCAGCGATTAAATCTCTTGAAACTTTAGCTTGTTCGTGGTCTGAAAATTTATTTTGATCGGCATCAAAGTTTATAGCATACCAAGCATAACTCCCGTACTGTAAATCATAAGGCGCACGTGCTGAGATAATATAATATTCATCGGGAAGTTCAGTTGCAAATGAAAATAAATCTTCTTCGTTGCTGCCGTATCCGTGTAATAAAAGTATAAGAGGATTTTTGTCTAATTTTATTTTAGGTTCTCGTATTTTATATTCTAAAGATAAATTCATCTGATTATGATATGTTTTTAAGCCATTTTTGAAAATAAGTTCCCAATAAAGGAACCGGTTTTGTTTCGCCTTTTATAGCACTAGTAATACCGTACGACCATAAAACAAATACGAAAATCCACATTGGCGCCGAAATCATCAAGCTGTCAAAATTGCTGATAATTAATCCCAGTGATATAAAAGTTAATGTGAGTCCCAATCCTTGGCGAATGTGAAAGGAAGCAAACGCATTTTTATCTTCGGAGTTCATGGACATCGCTATAAACACGCCGACTCCTAAAATATAGCTTGTAATGGCGGCAGTTTTTCCTGTTTCGGTAGTATTATTCATTTTTATTTGTGTTCACTCTGAGGGTTGTGAGATTTTTTATTTATGCTAAAATTAATTTTCCTTGATTCACAATGCCATAAACTTTTCCCTTAATTTCTTTTTCCAGAAAAGCGGAATTTTTCGATTTGGATAAAATGCATGATTTTGTAAAAATACTTTTTGGGTCAGGATTAAATAAGGTAATATTTGCTTTTGAACCTTCATTTATGATTTGGATATCAATACCAAACCTTGATTTTCCAGCAGTCAATTTATCGATTATGGTTTCTAGAGGTAACACGGTCATCAAAGCACCAAAAGCACTTTCCATTCCGACGGTTCCATTTTTGGCACCATCAAATTCCATTTTCTTGTGCTCAATGTCCATTGGATTATGGTCGGAAGTGATCATGTCGATTGTTCCTTCTTTTATTCCTGTCAGCAACGCTTTTCGATCAGCGTCAGTTCTAAGTGGGGGCGCAACTTTATAACGGGTGTCAAAGCCTTCTAGTTTTTCATCTGTTAAAACTAAATGATGTACAGCAACACTACAGGTTACATTTAGTCCATTGGCTTTCGCCGCTTTGATTAATTGAACTGATTTTCTAGTCGAAATAGTGGGAATATGTAGTTTTCCTCCGGTATATTCCAGCAGAAATAAATTTCGTGCGACTTGTAATTCTTCAGCGAGGTTTGGAATTCCTTTCAAGCCTAATCGAGTCGAAACAATGCCTTCATTTGCCACTCCATTTCCTTTTATATTTGCATCTTGGGAAAAAGCAAGAATCAGTCCATCGAAATCCTGAACGTATTGTAAGGCGATTTTCAGTAGATTCGCATTCTCCAAACTTTTATTATAATCTCCAAAAGCAACGGCTCCAGCTTTCTTCATATCATACAATTCAGCCATGTCCTTTCCCGCACTTTCTTTGCTTAAAGCGCCAATAGGATACAGTTGTGTTGCAAATCCTAGGGCTTTATTTAAAACAAAATTGACTTGGGATTGATTGTCAATACAAGGGAAGGAGTTTGGTTGTAATGCTATTGCCGTAAAACCACTTTTGGCAGCCACATTAAGGCCGTTTGTAATGGTTTCACGATCCTCAAAACCAGGTTCTCCCAGTGAAACGCTACTGTCAAACCATCCTTGTGAAACATGTAAATTATCAAGTTTTACTTCTTCTGCTTTATTTAGATTTGGGAGCGAAGTCCCCATTTTTTTTATAAAACCATTAACAATTAAAATATCTACAGTCTTGTTATGAAAGGGACTTTTGGAATCGATAATTTTGGCGTCTCTGATGATTAATGTCATGTGTAGATAATATTTGTTTTTTAATAGAATATAGAATTTGCATAGTTGCACTACCTTATAAGACCAAATTATGGTCATGTTCATTCCATTTTGATTTTTTTAATGTAGGAACTTCATTATTTACTTTACGAATCGTATAATTGCCATTTCGGTTAGTAAAAATAACAGTGCAAAGATAACAAACCATTTCCAAATTTGATTATCAGTTCTGTCAGTTTGTAAAGTATCGAATAACGATCGGATTGATTCGATTGTTTTATAGTCAGACAAAATGTTGTCATTGGCGGATGCCAAATCACTTTCGGTTCTATTGTAATTGAAACTGATGTTTTCAATCCACTCTTTTTTATTGTAAATGCTAAAATTTCCTGCTTGTTCCGGATAATCATTGAAAGTCATTTTGACTTTATTATTAAGAATTTGCTGAATAGGAATGAATTGTTCTTCTAAGCCTTTTACAGTTAAGATTGCGTCTTTGTTTAGCGACGCTTCCGTCAAGTGCGGACTGTTATTCCCAATTATCAGTGCGCTTACGCCATTGTTTTGATTGTTTTTTGCCATCTTGTAAAATGTCGGCACAATTAATGGCGATTGTTGAAAATTTGAGTTTTCGATGTTGATAGGAGCTGCAAAAACAGCAACAGCTGAAACTGAATTTGCTATCGAAGTCAAAAAAATACTTTGGTCTTCATAAGATAAAGCGGCAGGACTTGAATTAGCTATTAGAAAGGAATTTTTTGTTTTTGGGTATTGAAAATTAGTCACTTTATTTTCAAAAACGCCATTGAAGATAGGATGATTGAAGTTGATTTTAGTAATGAGCTTTTCTTTTTTTTCCAAAGAAATGAATTTAAGGTTTCCAAAATTGGATACAAAAGAATTCAGATTTGGAATGGAACTTATTGCAGAAGGAATTACAATTAAATTGCCGCCTTTAGCTACAAAAGATTTCAAAGTGGTCCCTAAAGCTTGCGGAATTTCATCTAATTCGTTTATAACAATCGCATCTTGTTCTTCCAGTTTATTGTAATCTAATGCGCTTACTGTATAATTGTTAAAATTGAATTCTTCACCCGTGTAAATTCGAGAAAGAAAGTTGCTTTTGGACGGTTCTCCAATGCTGATAATATTGGTTTTCCTGGTTTTTGAAATACTGAAAAATAACGTGTTATCATAAATTAATCCATTATCAATTATGGAAAAATACCCGTGAAAAGCTTGTTTTGGAATTGTAAAATTAAGATTTTTTTTCTTGGTATCCAGACGTACTGTCGTCTTTGCAATGAGCTTATTCTCATTGTATAAAGAAATTGGAATCGGGTTAAAATCGTCGCCATAACCAGATAATTGGACACTGATTTCATAAAAATTTTCTAATGTTTTATTTATGAAAACGCTGTCAATAGAAACGTTGTTTTTTTGTTCCGCTTTAGGAATTATAAATAAAGAAGAATGAGTTGCGTCACTGTTTTTTAAGTGTTTTTCATCAAGACCTACGGCATCGGTAATAATCACAATGTCTTTTTTAAAAGCCGATTTATGCGCTTTTAATTGCGCCATTAGATTATCTAGTTGGAAAGGAGTTGCGCTGTATTTTAGATTTTGCAAAGCACTACGAACCGACTTTATATCTGTATTCCAATAATTTTCGGAATTGGTGAGCAAAGAGAAATTTACATTTTCAGGCGTTTCTTCGAGTAACTCCTGAACAGCTCTTTTAAGTAATTCGCCTTTTTTACCTTTGGCTTGCATACTAAAAGAATTGTCCAAAATGATATACAATTCATTACTGGCATTTGTACTGTCTTTTGACTTAAAAAAGGGCTGCGCAAATGCGATAATGATACAAGTTAATAGTAATAACCGGCAAGTCAGCAGTAACCATTTCTTGATTTTAGAACTTTTTCTGGTCTGTATGGAAAGTGCTTTTAAGAAACGAACATTGGTGAAATATTCTTTTTTAAAACGGCGCAATTGAAAGAGATGAACCAAAATTGGAACAATCAACAAGAACAGAAAGTATAAAATTTCGGGATGTTTAAAATGCATTCTGAGTTTGAGTTTACTTCACTGGATTTCGTTTTCAATGCAGTTCATTGAATTTCATGAATCAAAAATACAAATTTGTTGACAGTTTTAGATGAAGTTGTAATAATTTTTCAAAGGAATAAACAATTGGCATTCGTTATGAATATAATGTGTATTTTAGCTTTCCAATAAAATTTAAAAACATGAAAAAGTTGTTTGTTGTTCTTTTATTAATTTTCATTTTTACAAGTGTTCAGGCACAAAAGAATAAATTCAATTTGCTGGTAGGAACGTACACTCAAAGTTGTGACAGTAAAGGAATTTATGTTTATGATTTTGATTCAAACACAGGTGATTTTAGTTTTAAAAATGCTACTAAAAAGGTTATAAATCCAAGTTATTTAACGGTTTCAAAAGATAATAATTTTGTTTATTCCGTAAATGAATATGGCGCTGAAAGTACAGTTAGTTCTTTTAGTTACAGTCCTACAAGTGGAAAATTAGACTTAATTAACAAGCAAGACTCAAAAGGTGCTGATCCTTGCTATATCATAAATGACGCTAAGAATGTTATAGTTGCCAATTATTCAGGGGGAAATATTTCTGTTTTTGGAAAAAACAACGATGGAAGTCTTGCCGAAGCCAAGCAAGTCATACAACATTATGGTAATGGAATCAACACGCAGAGACAAGAAAAGCCTCATGTGCACATGGTTCATTTTTCTCCAGATAAAAAGTTTGTTTTGTCAAACGATTTGGGAAATGATAAAATATATTCGTATGCCTACGATGCTAATGCGACAAGCACTGTTTTAGAATTAAAAGATAGCACTTCAGTAAAAGCTGGAAGTGGACCACGACATTTAACCTTTAGTAAAGATGGCAAATTTGTTTATTTATTGCAAGAATTAGACGGAGCGTTAGCGGTATTTAGTTATTCAAACGGGACATTGAAAAAGATTGATGAAACCACAATTTTAGCAAAAGACTTCAAAGGAACTTTTAGTGCAGCGGATATTCATATTTCACCTGATGGAAAGTTTTTATATACGTCTAATCGGGGAGAAGCAAATAATATTACATTTTTTAAAATCCTAAAAAACGGAAAATTAGTTTTGAAAGGACAAACAAGTACTTTAGGTAAAGGACCAAGGAATTTTGTCATAGATCCTACGGGGAACTTTCTTTTGGTAGCGCATCAATATACAAATGATATTGTAATTTTTAAAAGGAATAAAACTACTGGAGCTATAGTAGATACTGGGAAAAAGATAACGCTGTGTTCACCGGTTTGTTTGGTTTTTGGGAAATAGTATTCAGTTTTCAGTCGCAGTTTTCAGTGATTACTGCGACTGAAAACTGCGACTGAAAACTATTTTTTATTTTTTCTCTTTTTGTCTCTGGTTTTTAGCATATTTCGATTTACAGAACCATGCGTTTTTTTCTTGGTTACACCAGGCCCACCCAAATTGACTTTCTTATTCTTTTTACTTTTCTCTTGGAAGGCACCATCTCCGTCAAGTTTCTGTTTTTTCATCATAAATTTAATTGGTTGCCGGTCTTTTTCCGGTTCAATTAATTTAGAGGAAACTTCAACTGTCTCTGGGAAAGCTTCGATCGCTAATTCCATATTCATCAGCACTTCTATCTCAACTTTTGATTCTTCTTCTCGAGGTGCGATCATACTTATTGCTGTTCCTGTCGCATCTGCACGACCGGTTCTACCAATTCGATGCATGTATAATTCTGGCATTTCCGGCATCTCGAAATTGATAACATGGGTAATATTGGAAATATCCAAACCTCTAGCCATGATATCAGTAGTGATTAAGCCACGAAGATTTCCTTCTTGAAAAGAAGCCATCGTGCTCAAACGATAATTTTGCGATTTATTGGAGTGAATTACCCCAAATTCTCCTTCAAAATCTTCTTCGATACGTTCATGAACCATATCAGAAATCTTCTTATTATTCACAAATACCAAAACACGACTCATATCCTCGTTGTTTTGTAATAAGTGTTTTAATAAATTTATTTTGGTATTGAAATTTGGAACTTTATAACTAATTTGTTTAATGTTTTCCAATGGAGTTCCGGAAGCCGAAAGTGTAACTTCCTCTGGATAATCAAAATAGTCATTCAAAATAGCATCTACTTCATCGGTCATAGTTGCAGAAAATAAGATGTTTTGACGTTTTTTAGGCATCATGGCCAAGATAGCTGTTAGTTGGGTGCGAAAACCTAAATTAAGCATTTCATCAAACTCATCGATGACCAATTTTTGCATTTCTTCAAAACGAATCACATTATCCAGGGTTAAATCCATGATTCTACCTGGTGTTCCCACAAGTATGTCGCAACCTTGATAAACCGTTGTTTTTTGAGTATTAATGTTGACACCTCCAAAAATACCAACAGTACGAACCGACATGTATTTGGTCAATTTTTCAACCTCTTCCACTACTTGTACTACAAGCTCACGTGTAGGAACCAGAATTACAATTTTGGGAGTATGTCCTGGAGTAAATTTATAAAGTTTTAATAAAGGTAATAGGTAAGCAAATGTTTTACCAGTACCTGTTTGTGCAATTCCCATCATATCTCTTCCAGACATTATCACAGAAAAAGTTTTTTCTTGGATGGGAGTTGGAGATGTAAATCCTAAATCATCTATCGCTTTTTGTACAGATTTAGGGAGATTGAATTGTTCGAAAGTACTCATTTGCTTAAATTTTGTGCAAAGATACATTATTTTTAAGGATACTCCTATTTACGATGTTAAGAGCTTCATTTTGAGTCAATAGATTAATAGAATATGAATTAAACTGAATTTAAAAGGAATGAGCCCGATATAGTATCGAGCTCATTATTGTCAACTTTTTTCAAGACGAAAAGCAGTCTATAAAAACCTTCTATTTTTATACAAAAAGGTTTTTCCTTTTTTCGCTAAAGGATTAAAATCTTACTTCTTAATGATTTTAGCGGTGGAAGTTTTTCCGTCTTTGATACCTACAAGATAATAGATACCTTGATTTAGATCACTTAAATTTATTCGTACCGTTCTATCAAAATTAGGATATGAATTCATTTTCTTTCCAGTGCTATCAAAAATCATCAACTCATCAAAGCTTGTAGGGGCTTCCACAGTTAAAATGTCAGTTACAGGATTTGGATATATATTTATGTGCGTTTGAACAGAGTTCACAGTTAAGTTAGGTTTTTTAACATTCAATACAACAGTTGTAGGGGTCGACAAACTATAACCATCATAAACAGCATATTGAAAAGTATCCGTGCCAACGAAATTAAGAATGGGAGAATATTCAAAAGAACCATCGGTTTGTACTGTCAAAATTCCGTTTTTAGGATTTTTAAAAATAACCGTCATTTTTTTTGTTCCATCCAAATCAAAGTCGTTTTTGAGCAAACCGTAAGGAGCATTAATATAGGCAGGATAAATACCATCATTAAAAGTGTACTCATCATTTACGCTGATGGCACTAGTGTTGAATTTTTGTAAATTGTCCTGCATCACGTAAAAAGACACTTTTCTTTTCTCCGGAATATTTATCAAATCAAGCGCATTCCAATTATTCCAAACAAATCTTTCGTCGTGCTGAAACCAATTTTGCTTATAATAGGCATTTATTTTGATTCCGTCAGTTATAGCTTCTTCTTTCACCGCAGTTCCTTTGGTGTCGTTTAATACAGTTTTAGTGTTTGGAGCTACAAAATTAATGTAATTCCAAGGCAAACGAATATGAATTGCCTTATCGGCAATAGTCACTCCATCTTTAGATGAATACGGTTGAAAATCATAATTTACCTGTAATTTTCCAATGTATTGGATATCAGCGTTAGAATTAGTACCGTTGTTTTTAACTCTAACGATAGTCCAAGGTTTGCCATCGGTGGCTGTCGAATGGTACAATTGGTCGACCGTAGAAACATGATGCCAGTTACCAAAAGTATCATAAGCTTCGGTAACATACAATTCGGCGGAATGATTGGTTATTTTTAGGGCAAATTCACTTCTGTTGGGGATACTGGCTCCATTAGGAAGCAAAGATTCTCCGAGATTTGTATCGTAAGTGTCTAACGCGACCCAAAGTTCATCGATGGTTTTAAAAGAATTTTTTAGTTCCAGTTTGATCTCTAAAAATTTGAGGTTAGCATCTGCGCTTATTTTTGATACGGCATCTGCGCTGTTAAATTTTAAGATTTTAAATTGAGAGGGTTTTTCGAAGCTCAATAAACCAAAATTTTGTTCAGCAGAATTCAGGTTTTGCCACAGCACTCTGCTTTCTGGAGTATAATCCAAAGCATCTGCTATCCAAGTTCTTTTAAACCATTCGTCCGTAAGTGAAAATTGGATACCACCACCACATTTAGTATCGGCAATCGATTGTAAAATTCTCATATCTGTAAGACCCTGATCGAATTCATCAAATCCTCCGTGATTCATGCCCGATGAAGTGTAATGTGCCGTAGTCCAACTGCTGGGAACGCCATATTCAGCAATGATTAAAGGGAATTTGGTATAATGCGATTTAAGTTCTTGTAAATAGGCTTTATAACTGTTCTTACCAAAATTATCAAAAGTGTTTTGATAAGAAGCCTGATCACCAATAAAATCAGGGTAATACGGATAGGCATGATAGCTCATAAAAATCCCCGCCGGAGCACTTACGATTTCAATTTTAGTCAAATCAATTTGCTGATCGTCTTCCGGGTCGTCTACTACCCCGGTATGTGTCAATGGGTCTAATGTCGGCCAACTTGAAAAACTAATAGGTCTTTGTGTATTAAAAGTTGTTTGTTCAAAATCAAGAGCGAAATCCATCATTCTTGTTTCCCACTGTTCGGCAGGTGAAGCGTTCGCTATTTTAAGATGTTTACCGGTAAATTGGGTGTCACCTGGGTTCGAAAGATTAGTTGTTGAAACTTCTTCCGGGTAAACTTCTCTTCCGATGATATAAGCCAGACACCATTTTGACACATCAGCTGTATAGTTACCGGAAGCTTTTCCGAATCGTTCCGCAATTGTGTTGTTTCCATGCAAACATTTTATGTTGTCCTTAATTTCTAATTGGAAAGTATTAGTTAGAAAATTTAAGTTGTTATTATAATTTTGGGCTTCTTCATCAAGCCAAACTCCCTGCATAAAAAGTAAAGGGTTGTCAAGATGCAAGTTATTATAATCACTCAAGGCTTTATAAAAACGTGGATAATGCAATGTGTAAATTCTGAATGAATTGAAACCCGCCGCTTTCATTTCTCCAAACCAATGCAAATATTGCTCATAAGTGGGCGCCAATTCTCCAGGGAATGTCCCGGGAATTCCAACTCCTAAATTAGTTCCCTTTATAAAAAAAGGAACATAAGCTTCCCCGTTCCAAATGGTTAAAAAATCCGTGTTTGTGCCATAAGGATATTTATTGACAGTCTGTCCAAACGAAGTTGTACAGAATAAGATAAGGTTTAACAGTAATACTTTTGCGTAGTTTTTTTTCATAATTATTTTTTTTCGTCTAATTCATTTATAAATTCCTTCCTGATTTTTCCAAGATTATATCATGTTTTTTCTAAATCCTACTTCTTGGTTTTCAGTTCGAATGTCGAAATGTAAGGAAATTTATCGGAAACGCACATCCCAAGTTAAGGAAACGAAATAAACCCAGTAATAATCACCTGGACTGAATAGTTCTTCCTGATGCGTGATTCCGAATTGGGTGTTGTAAATATTTCGCTGATTGCGGGAAGTAAAATTGTAACCCAAATTAATTTTTTGCGATTTCAATCCTATTTTGACTTTATCCACAGCCGTGTAATTGAATTGGTTTAGCTCCGGTGAATATCCCATACCTGCTGAAACACTAAAATAATTATCGGCATCCGATCGGTATTTTCTATACGTCAAAGCACCGGAAAAACTGGTTCCCACATCTCCCGGAGTGAGATACGGACGAAGCGACCAGTAACTGTTGCCCGTGTACCAACTTACAGAAGCAGTGTAGAAAGTAGTTGTGGTGGCATAATTCAGCGTTCGAAAACCAAGGGAAGCTTCGAGACCGTGAGATAAAATTTTAAAAAGTTCAGCACCATATTTCGTTTTAGGGAAAAGAGGAGAATTTGAATATCCGGCATTAATGTAACCATAGAGTCCATTAATAATTTTAGGATACAGGTCTATTTCAAACTGTTCACCATTAGTATTTAATCTCCTGTTGAAATTCAGTTTAGCAGATAAAAATCCCAGTTTAGTTTGGCGTCCATATTTTAAACTGTAATATTGCATCGGGTCGAAAACAGCCGAATAAAAATCGGCTGACACAATTAGACCGATAGTATTAAGACTTACCTTTTTTCGTAAACTGTATTTTAATTCTTCTGCTTTTTGGTTCTCTGGATTCTCCTTAAGTATCAAATTGACAGTATCCAAAGCATCCGAAATCTTTTCAATCTGTTCTTGGGCCTTCGCTTTCAAGAGCAATATGTCCGGGTCTTTGGGAAACTGTTCCAAGGCTCGGTCAGACATTTCCAAAGCAATAAAAGGAGCATTTGCCCATAATTCGTTTTGAATTATTCCCTGCCAGGCAGGTTTATTTTTTGGATCTTTTTCTAAAACAACTTCAAATTCTTTTTTCGCTTTTTTATAATCTCCGTCCCAGCCATAAGTCGTCGCTAAGTAAATACGAACATCGTGATAATCTGGATATTTTGTCAAAATAAAAAGTAAAGTATCCTGTGCTTGTTTTCGTTGATTGTTGGATGCTAAATCACGAGCAGTCTTGAAGGTGCTGTCTGGATCTCCACTAAATTTTTTTTCTTGCCCAAACATTTGAAAGGCATATAAAAAAAACAGTATAAAAGTTAGTTTTGAAAGCTTAGAAATCATTTTTTTAATCTCCATTTTTTAGAATTATATTTTAAATATTTAGGCTTTAGTCATTCCTTTTCGGGTCATCGCTCCCCATTTCTTTTTTTTATTAAAATAATAATCAATATTTCCACAAATTGCAGCATACAAAATGATGGGATGATTAATGAAAGGTTCTAAAAAAGCAATCTTTATCAAGTTATAACCCGTTCCTTTCTTTTTATATTGATGGTATGTCAGTTCTTCTGTAATTATTGCAACTATTGAAAATAAAACTGAAAATGAATAGGCGAAAATAATAAATGCTATTGAATAATCCCATCTTACGTGATGGAGTGCAATAAGAATTCCAAAATATATCAAACCGGCAACTTCGATAAGGGGCGCCATCCTTTCGAAGAAAAACCAATACGGGTAACTTAAAAGTCCCAACGAATGGTAATTTCGATTAAAGCCAATTTTTCGATGTTTTTTCAAGGTTTCGATTGTTCCACGAGTCCATCTGTTTCTTTGGGAAATAAATGTTTTATGGTTGTCTGGAGCTTCTGTCCAACATAGTGGGTCAGGAATATAAGCGACTTTATATTTTAGTTTTTCCTCTTCCATATGTCTTCTCATTCGTACAATAATTTCCATGTCCTCCCCTACGGTTTCGGTGTCATAACCACCAACTGTAATGGCTATTTTTTTGTCAAATAAACCAAATGCACCAGAAATAACTAACAAACCATTTAATCTGCTCCAAGCCATTCTTCCTAATAAAAAGGCTCTTAAATATTCTAAAATTTGTCCTTGTTCCAGCCAAGTTTTAGGTAAGTTTACATCAAGTAATTTACCATCCTTAACAATACATGAATTGGCGATTCTTATAACTCCCCCAGCGGCAATGACTTTTGTATCGGTTGTTTCTAGAAATGGTTTAATCATTTTTTGAAGCGCATCCTCCAATAATAAACAATCGACATCAATACAAGCAACATATTTATTTTTGCTCATATTCAGTCCCATGTTTAAGGCATCAGCTTTTCCTCCGTTTTCTTTATCAATTATAGTTAATTTATCAAATGCAGGATTCGTAGACTTAAATATTCCTTTTCTTAATGGTTTGGTTTTAATTTGGTCGTTAATATAATGGCTTATTTGAATTAAGTCGTAGGCTTCAATAAGTTTGCTTAAACTGTCATCGTTACTTCCATCATTTACAATAATAACATCATAATTCACATAATGACTCGATAATAACGAGCGTACGTTTTCAACAATATTTAAGCTTTCATTGTAGGCGGGTGCTATAATTGAAATTGAAGGAGAGAAAGTCGAGGATAATATTTCCTTGTAATTAATAAAGCTATTTTTTTTTACATATTGATTTGTTTCTACAGCTGAAATTACTGCTAATATGATATAAGATATAATTGCAACGGAAGAAAAAATAAAAAAGAAATATTGAATGATTGACATTATCATTTGCAAAGCACTTGAATTCATAGGCATTTGGTTTTAAGCAGTAAGCGTTTTTTTTACTTCAGCCTCATATAAAGCCTGTTCTTCAAAAGTAATATTCTTTAAAATCCCCATTACTAATAACTTAATTTCAAAATTTTTGTGGTGTATATGTTCCAGTAAAAAGGTTTTGTCACTATCGTCATAAACATTTTCCATCATTTTTAGAAAAGCGATTTGTTCTTCATAACTACTTTTATTAAAATTATTTTTCAAAATGTTTTTAGCTTCAACGATATTCAAATGATTTAATGCAGAAATTACATTAACCTTTACGTCTTCACTCTTATGGTTTAACAGTTCAATTAGTTCTTCTTTAGCTTCAAATTGATTGTAAACTTTAGCAAGTTTTAAAGTAAAAATGATTAAAGAATCATTTGAAGATTTCAACCATGGTCTAATGTCTGCAATTTCTGTATCATCAGTAAGTTGAAGGACTTCCAATAATTGAATCTGATCCCATTCAGATAACGAGGTTTCTAAAACATTCAAAAAATCAAGTCCTTTGAAGCCATATAAATGAACTAAGTATAATTGCATTTCTTTCCGAACTTCTCTCTTCGGATGATTGATGTTATTCATTATTATTTGATGAGCTCCCTTTATTTTAAATTGCGTAAGCTCTCTAATTCCGATAGCGATAATCTCCCATTTTTTACTTCTAAGCTTGTCTAATGAGTAACGCAAAAGTCCCAATTTGATAAACAGCTTATCAATAGATTCGGCTATTTCGCCCGATATCTCATTTCTTAATTTGAGTAATGTGGTGACAATAATTTTTCTTTTAAAAGGATCAGCTACATATTTTTTTAATTCATTGATAATTATTTGTTGTTCTGGACTCATTGTATCATCATCATTTCCGGAATACAAATAGGTAACAAGACAAGATTCATATTCTTCTTGATATTTAGCGGTAATCATTTCATTCTCCCGTAAATGGTTTCTTAAATATTTTAGATACATTATCAGCATAAGTATAATTATAAAAAAAATACCGCTGAAGCTCCATGCCAATTGGATTATTGGTGAAGAGTGTTTTAAAAAATCTAATAGATTATGACTTCCGTTCATAACTAATTCTATAAGTTATTTGTTAGCGATACTATATCAATAATCTTTTAACTCGGATTACTAATTCATGCGGACTTAAAGGCTTACTCATGAAATCAGTAGCTCCTAAATCAAATGCTTTAAGTACTATTTCCTCCTGCCCAGCTGATGAAAAAACAATAATTGGAGTTTGAAAGTTCAATTTGTTTCTTACGTGGCTGATTACTTCTAAACCACTAACAAAAGGCATCATAATATCTGTTAAAATTAATTCCGGTTGGTGCTCTTCAATTAATTCGATGGCTTGTTTTCCGTCAACAGCAACAAGGAGCTCATATCCTTCTTTTTCTAATCTAAATTTCAGCAGTAATGCAAGGACTGAATTATCTTCGGCTAAAACTATTTTTTTTCTGTTACTCATTTGTGATATTGGTTTGAATTACGGTCCTAATTCAGCTTTTAAGATGATAAAAAAAATGTTGATAGGGTCATTTAGTTGTCGTTTATGACTTTATGTTATTCGTATATTTACTCTTCAAATATAATTCACTTTGGCTCAAAAATAGTCGATTAAGTGCAAATAATAATAGATTAAGTGTTAAAAAGTAAGTTAAGTATTATATTCCAAATAAAGCTCATTAGTAGATTTCTTATAAAAAAATGGTATAAGAAATTTAAGCCTGAGTTTCAATCAAAATTTTACTCTTCTCAAAAGAGTGCTACTCCATTTTTCGATTAAAAGAATTTTTGGAATTAATTTAGAATTTTTCGAAAACACCCAATCCAAATAATGCGAAATCATATTTTACCGGATCATTTGCATCAAATTCACGAAGTTTCATGTCTAATTCAGCTAATGCTTTTCCGTCGTTTTGTTTTCGTGTGAGCATACCTAATTTTCGTGCTACATTGCCAGAATGAACATCCAGGGGGCAGGATAACGAAGCAGGCGAAATACTTTTCCATATTCCTAAATCGACACCTTTAGTATCTTGGCGTACCATCCAGCGTAAATACATGTTAATTCGTTTAGCTGCAGAATTGTTCAGAGGGTCTGAAATGTGTTTTTGTGTTCTGTATTGATGTGGAATTTCGAAAAATGTCTTTTTGAATTCCGAGATGCTGTTTTGCATGGTTTTTAACTCTTGGTTTTTAGCATATACGGATTCTAATCCATTATGGTTTTCATAGATGTTTTTTATGCTTCTAATGAAACTGGCAAAATCCTGTCCGTTAAAAGTTCGGTGTACGAAAGTATCTAGTCGTTCCAAATCATTTTCAGTATGTGACATAACAAAATCATAAGGTGCATTTCCCATTAAATCCATCATTTTATGGGAATTTTTGATAATCATTTTGCGATTCCCCCAAGCTATTGTTGCGCTTAAAAAACCTGCAATTTCAATATCTTCTTTTTGTGAAAATAAATGCGGAATTTGGACTGGATCACTTTCTATGAAATCAAGTGTGTTGTACTGTACAACTTTTTCGTCGAGGAAATCTTTTAGTTCTGATGAATTCATTATTGATGATGACTTTGGGTACTAATTTGTTGTAGGAAGTAGCGCTCGTTGTTGCAAGTGATAGCCCAGGTAGAAACGGCATCCTTTTTATTTTTTTTTAAAAATAAAAAGATATAGTGTATAGCTGGAAATAGCTCCTAATTACTAATCAATCCATCAGTCATTATTAATTTTCGATCGGCCATATTAGCTAATTCTTCGTTATGTGTCACGATCACGAAAGTCTGTCCCAATTCATCACGCAGTTTAAAAAACAATTGATGCAGGTTTTCGGCAGAAGCGGTATCTAGATTTCCCGAAGGCTCATCGGCAAAAATGATTGCCGGTTTGTTGATTAATGCTCTTGCCACCGCCACGCGTTGTTGTTCTCCGCCAGAAAGCTCATTGGGTTTATGATTCAAACGATGGGAAAGGCCAAGATAAGTTAACAATTTTTCGGCTTCAATCTCGGTTTCCTGTTTAGATTTATTGGCAATGAAAGCAGGAATGCAAACATTTTCTAGTGCCGTAAATTCTGGTAATAATTGATGAAATTGAAAAATAAAGCCTAAATTTAGATTTCTGAATTTAGACAAGGTTTTGTCATTCATGGTTAGAATGTCTTCATTATTGATGCGCAATTCGATTCCGTTTTCAACGGTTGGCTTGTCTAAAGTTCCAAGGATTTGCAAAAGTGTTGTTTTTCCAGCTCCCGAGGCTCCAACGATAGAGACAATTTCTCCTTTTTTAATATGTAAATCAACTCCTTTCAACACATGTAGTTGATCGTAATATTTATGTAGATTTTTGGCTTGTATCATTTGAAACTTCTTTCAGCAAAGAAACAAAGATTTTAATGATTATTAAATGCTTCGCCAAATATTTTGCCGTCACAAATTATAAACTTTAGTTAATATCGAATAATCAGCTGATTTAATGAATAAATTTGATTCTCAGTAGGTAGCAATAGAAAAATAAGTGGTGTTTTGGCACTACATCCTTTTTCATTTTGCTCAAAATTTTTCTATTATGTCAAATGTAAAGAAATAAAAAATATGGAAACACAAAACGAAATTGAAGTAGCAACCTTGGCAGGAGGATGTTTTTGGTGTACAGAAGCAGTCTTTCTAGAACTGGAAGGCGTAAAAAAGGTTGTTTCGGGATATATTGGCGGAAATACCGTAGATCCCTCTTACAAAGATATTTGTGGTGGAGAAACAGGTCACGCGGAGGCGATCGAAATTACTTTTGATCCTCGCCAAATAACTTTTGGAGAACTTTTGGAAATATTTTTTGCCACACATGATCCTACTACGCTAAACCGTCAGGGAAATGATATCGGTACACAATATCGAAGTGAAATTTTTTACCATAATCTGATACAAAAACAACTCTCCGAAGATTATATCGCTTTGATGACTAGCGAGAATACATTTGGCAAGCCAATTGTAACCAAGATTTCTGCAGTTTCTAAATTTTATGAAGGTGAAGACTATCATCAAAATTATTACAGTCAGAACAAGACGCAGGGATATTGCAGTTATGTGATAAGTCCAAAAATTGAGAAACTGAAAAAAGTGTATCAAGACAAACTCAAAAAATAATTGACATTAGATTGGTACAATTTTCTGAAAATTGAAATAGTATGATAGAACAAGTGCCTATTAGTACCGATAATAATAAAAAAAGAAATCTTATATTAGGAATTCTCTTTGATGCAATAGGATTGCTATCGTTTACAATTCCGTTGGTGGGGGAGTTTTCGGATGTGATTTGGGCGCCAATAGCGGGTTTTTTAATGACTTGGATGTATAAGGGAACCATTGGTCGAGTAGGCGGAGTGGTTACTTTTTTGGAGGAAATTTTACCTTTTTCAGATTTTATACCAACATTTACCTTGACCTGGGTTTATAATTATTGGATTAAAAACAAAAATGCCTCATAATTGAGGCATTTTTTTATTCTTTAAACAGAAATCCTAGTCCCATGCGTTTCAGCATCTTTTTTTCGAATGCCCAAAAGAATTTGAATTGTCCAAAAAGAAATCCGATTAGTACTAAAAGCACTTGGTATATAGGGAAAATTAAAATTAAACGAACGGGCGTAAACCAATAACCTAATTCTTCTTTTGTAATTCCCAGCCAAAAGCAAAATGGTTTTGACAACCATGCTGAGGCCGAACCGGTAATTGCAAAAACAATAAATATGAGTATGAGTTGGAAATTCGTTTCAATACCCCAACGTTGTTTTAGTTTATTCATTTTTATTTATAATGATTACAAATATAGTAACATTATCTGATGGGGACTAAGCCAAAAAGTTTTTGTTTATAGGTATTTTGAAAATAAACCATGTAATTGTAAATCAAATAATTCACTTCATAGCCGTAATCAGTCTTTGAATTGTAATTGATGGTCATCTCATATAAATTTGGATCGTATCGCATAGGTTGCAGAACGCGACTGTTCCACTCGCTAACATACAACTGATTTTTAGTTTCAAAATAGTTTTGAGAATGATATCCACGTGGATACGCTCTTGAAACAAGCCACGTGTTAAAACCGGGATCAATAATAATAACTTCATATTCGAGCTCGTCATTGGCAATTCTTACGGTATCGCCCTTAGTTGCAACAGGCTTTTCAGTACTTGGAAAATTAGACTTTGATGTGTTACAACTTAAAATAGATATTAAAATAATTGCTAATACATAAACACTATTTCTCATAATCAACAAATTGAATATTAAATTTACAAAATAAAATGATTCATTAGTAGCGTTTTAACATAAAAAAATCATCTGCAAAGTGTAGCCGATTTTGTAGGCCTTGGTTTCTTAAAATTAACCTGCAAGAAGATCTGCTCCGCTCTTTGCTACTTTTTTTGTAATCCAGAAAAAACAATTCTACTAGCCTCGATTATTACAGTTTCATTATGTTCGTATGGAGCCGCTAGGTATTTCACAACTTACTCGACTACCATTTGATTAAAAATCAAAATAATAAAAAAGGGATTTATTAAACAACGTTAATAAACCCCTTTTCATTATTTAAGACAAAAAAATTAGCCTAATATGCTAATAATTTGTGATGCTAATTCAGTACCAATTCTATCCTGGGCTTCTCCTGTTGCAGCGCCAATATGTGGAGTCAGTGAGATTTTATGATTCATCAAAATAGTCATTTCAGGGGTTGGTTCGTTTTCAAAAACATCCAAACCTGCAAATAATACTTTTCCGCTATCCAAGGCTTTCACTAATGCAACTTCATCTATAACACCACCACGAGCACAGTTTACAATACCTACACCGTTTTTCATAATGGCAAGTGCTGCCTCGCCAATGATGTAACCATCTTGCGCAGGAACGTGTAAAGTAATGAAATCAGCTTCTTTAAACAAAGATTCCAATGATTGAGAAACAATAGTAGTTATAATCGACTGACCATCAAAAAATTCAACTTTGACATCAACTTCTGGTATAAAACTATCGGCAGCAATCACTTTCATGCCTAAACCTAATGCCATTTTAGCAGTAGCTTGACCAATACGACCAATTCCCACAACGCCAAGCGTTTTTCCTCTTAATTCGATTCCGTTAGCATACGCTTTTTTCAAACCTTCAAAGTTTGTATCTCCTTCCAGGGGCATGTTTCTATTAGAGTCATGTAAGAAACGAACACCAGAAAATAAGTGTGCAAAAACTAATTCTGCCACTGATTCTGACGATGAAGCTGGAGTATTGATCACGTGAATCCCTTTACTTTTGGCATAATCCACATCAATATTATCCATTCCTACACCGCCACGACCAATTATTTTCAATCCTGGGCAAGCGTCAATGATATCTTTGCGAACTTTAGTCGCACTACGTACCAAAACTACACTTACATTATTTTCATTTACAAAATTAGCTACTTGTTCTTGCGCTACTTTTGTGGTTATCACTTCAAATCCACCTTTTTCTAAAGCTAGAATTCCGCTTTTAGAAATTCCGTCATTGGCTAATACTTTCATTTTTTATATCATTGCGAGGCAAGAAGCAATCTCATCCTCCTATTAGTTATTATTTTATTTTTCTGGAGCTATTTCCTGCTATCCGTTACAATCTTTCTAGTCCTGAACTTGTTTCAGGATCCTGAAACAAGTTCAGGACTAGAAAGGATTTTCACTGCTATCAGGGCTAGATATCCAGAATTCAATTTCAATTTCGTATAACTGAAAACTGCAACTGAAAACTAAACTTTAGTTTCCAATTCTTTCATTACATCAATCAAAACTTGAACACTTTCTAATGGAAGCGCATTGTACATAGAAGCTCTGTAACCGCCTACGGAACGGTGTCCAGGTAATCCAGATATTCCTGCTGCTTTCCACATCGCATCAAAGGTTGCGGCATGTGTTTCATCATTTAATAAGAAAGTAGCATTCATATTCGAACGGTCTTCAACAGCAGCAGCTCCTTTAAATAATGGGTTTCTGTCTATTTCTCCATAAAGTAATGCCGCTTTAGCATTGTTTATTTTTTCAATAGCAGCAATTCCACCAAGGTTTTTCAACCATTGTAATGTCAATAACGAAGCGTAAACGGGGAAAACAGGTGGCGTATTATACATACTTTCTGCGTTGATATGTTTGGCGTAATCCAACATACTTGGGATTATTCTACCATTTTTACCTAAAATTTCTTCTTTTACAACAACCAATGTAGTTCCTGCTGGGCCCATGTTTTTTTGTGCTCCGGCATAAATCAAATCAAATTTAGAAAAATCCAATTCTCTTGAAAAGATATCAGAACTCATGTCACATACAAGTGGCATAGCAACTGATGGAAATTCCTTCATTTGTGTGCCAAAAATCGTGTTGTTACTGGTGCAGTGAAAATAATCAGCATCTGCTGGTACCGTATATCCTTTTGGAATGTGATTGTAATTTTCTTCTTTTGAGGAAGCGACAACAACAGTATCTCCAAAAGATTTTGCTTCTTTTATAGCGTTTGAAGCCCATGTTCCAGTGTCTAGATAGGCAGCTTTTCCGCCTTCTTTCATCAAGTTATAAGGAACCATCAAAAATTCTAAACTAGCTCCGCCAGCAAGAAATAGTGCTTGATATCCTTTCCCTTCCAGGCCTAAAAGTTCAATAACAATTGCTCGTGCTTCATCCATTACGGCAACGAAGTCTTTACTTCGATGTGAGATTTCTAGAAGCGATAACCCAGAATCGTTAAAATTTAATATTGCTTGTGCTGATTTTTCGAAAACTTCTTGCGGTAAAATACAAGGTCCTGCGCTGTAGTTGTGTTTTTTCATGGTGTAGTTTAAGTCCAAAAAATTAAAGTGCAAATTTCGGGAATAGGAATTTAAAAGGCGTTAAATAATTCGAAATAATTAAACATATTTCAGCTATCTTGTTAACAAAAACGAAATAGTGTCGATGTTATCTGCGTAATCCCATAATTTAGGTTTTTGGGTTTGTCCAAAACCAATGCTGTTCGCTATCAGATTGTCACTTACAATGCACTGAATTTGCTCATTTTCTACCTGTAATCTCGTTTTCAACTCGTTGATGTCCTCATAAAATTCATAAAACACGCTAGAAATGGGCGAAGCATGGCTTTGATCTTCTTTTATTGTCAAAAAGCCATTATCTAATAACTTAAAATTACTCATCAGGAAAACCGCTTTATTATAATCGTAATTGTTTGCATATTTTTCATAATGAATAACATCTTGGTATTCAAATATAGCTTCAAAAAAAGCGTTAAATGAATATCCTTTTGGAACAAAAAGTTTAGAAACATTACGGCATCCCAATCCAAAATAGCGAAATATATCTTCCCCTAAAGCCGTTAATTGCTCTTTGGTTTCGTTGCCATTTAAAACCGCAATTGAATTTCTGCTTTTTCGAATAATGGAAGGTTTGTCTTTAAAATAATATTCAAAATAACGGGCTGTATTGTTACTTCCTGTAGCTATTACAGCATCAAAATTTTCTAATTTACCTTCTGCAAAAGTAATATTGTTAGCTAATTCAGAATTAACCGCAATAATGTACTTTGCTAAAAAAGGCAGCAAATGTTGGTCATTTGATGATGTTTTTACTAATACATTGTTTCCTGTAATTAAAACAGAAAGAAAGTCATGAAAGCCTACCAACGGAATATTTCCGGCAAGAATTAACGCAATTTTTTTAGGTTGTTTTATTGGAAAATTATAAGCTGACAGCCATTGATTTAAGTTTTCTGCAGTCAATGCTTCAGCCCATGATCGAATAGAAAAATATACTTGTTCCGGCGTATACCATCCATTATGGGACTGCGATAATTTTATTAATGCGATAAAATCATCAAAAAACAGATCGTTGTGCAAAACAATTGGTTTCTTAGACGTATTATCTTCGGAAAATTGACTTAAAAATTTCCCTAATTCAACAAAAACACTTTTTTTTGTTTCTAATGTCATAATGTTTGCTTATGAATAGTTTTGATTGTAATTTTGCACAAAAATAAGGATAATTATGTCGAAAGTCAAAAGTCCTAATGTCAAAAGAATTTTGGCATGCAGCATTTGACGATAAGACTTTAAAACTATAAAAAAATGGCAATTATTATAACAGACGAATGTATTAACTGTGGTGCATGTGAACCAGAGTGTCCAAATACAGCAATATACGAAGGAGCAGATGACTGGAGATATAAAGACGGAACAAAACTTACGGGAAAAGTAATTTTGCTGGATGGCACCGAAGTTGATTCTGATGCAGCTCAAACTCCTATTTCTGACGAAGTGTATTACATCGTACCAGGAAAATGTACGGAATGTAAAGGTTTTCACGATGAACCACAATGTGCTGCTGTATGTCCTGTAGACTGTTGTGTTCCGGATGATAATCATGTTGAAAGTGAAGAAACCTTACTGAACAGACAAGCGTTTTTACACAACGATTAAAGAGAAAATTTTTAACACAAAAAAAATCCAGTTCAATTGAACTGGATTTTTTTTGTATTCCGAAATGATTTATTTTTTTATAATTACAAACGTCTCTACCGTTATTTTATCTGTTTTTTCATCATAAGATTCTAAAACTAAATTTCCATTAGCATCAAAGTATCCATACGAAGTTTTATTTTTTGAACTATAAATGTAATTGTTGTTTGATGTTCTTCGCAAAACAGCTGCTTTTTGTTCATTAGGTTGTAAAATAGTATATCCACTGTTTGCTAGTTTGACTTCATATTTCACACCGTTTAAATCATAATAGGCTGATCTGTCTATATCAACAATATTTGTAATTCCATTTGCAGTAAGAGTAGTAGTGGCAGTAACTTCAATTGGTGTTTCTTTTGTTTCTTTATTTAAAGCATTCGATTCCGCGTCTTTTAATTCGATTTTTTGAATTTCTTTAACTTCTTGCGTTTTTATTGATTTTTTTTGACCGTCAGAATTTTTTACAGTAGTAACTGTGGTTTTAACTTCAGATTTAACATTTTTATTTTGAGCTTGAATATTTACTGTAAATAGAAAAGCAATTATTCCAAGGATTATAGTCTTCATAATATTTAATTTTGTGATTAATATAAAACAAATGTACAGCTGTCTGGTGGAGTAGTTGTTACGTAATTACGATAAAAGGTTGTATAATTTTCGTGAAGAGGTTAAAGCACTATATTTTGTTTTTGTCTTGCGAAAATCACATCCGTATCATATGCATAGTTTTTTCGGTTAATTGTTTTTATTAATTCAAAGTCATTTAAATATAAAAACAATTGCATTTCGTTTAAGTAAAAACGATAACTGTAGAAAAACCGTCTGCAATTATTTCTTTTTCATGATTTATCAAAGTATAGTATCGCGCAGTCCACTCCAGCATAAAATTTTCTGATGAGCCTGTTTTCCAATTGTTATCCGTACAATGTTGTATTTCATCATATTCCTTTTTGGATAATGACTTTACGTTAGGTACATTGCATCAAAATTTTTGACTTTTTTCAGTTAAAAAGATTTGCCACGATGGTTGCATATTGCGAACTATATTTAGGGAGAATATACGAAATAAAAAAAGGGCTGTCATTGACAGTCCTTTTAAAATTATTCGATAAAAGTATTAGAAATTAAATCCTAATCGAGCATAATAATAGGCACCACTGAAACCCATTTGTACAGAATCCCAATATCCTCCCGCTTCAGTATTTCCTTGCTCATCTTGTTGGTCAGGGTAAATATTGAAAAGGTTATTGCTTCCAATGCTCAATTTTAATTGTTTAGATAATTTATAGCCTAAAGTTAAATCAGTAATCATTTTTGCGCTATATACGTCATCTTCATCAGCATAATCCACAAGAACTACTTTACTAAAATGGGTGAAAGATAAACCAGAATCAAATTTATTTTTAGAATAATTAAGATTCAATCCAAATTTACTTTTTGGCGCTGAAGCCAATAAGAATGCTTTTTCACGTTTTCCAAAAAAAGTACCTTGATCTAAACTTCCGTTTTTCACATTGTCAATTTTCATGTCGTTGATGTTTCCAACCAACGTCGCTCCAAATCTTGAATCGCCAAATGTTTTTTTCCATGCAAAAACTAAATCTAAACCAGCTGTTCTTGTATCAACACCATTGGTGAAAAATTGGGCAGCTGAAACACCAAGATTTAGTTGGCTTGCATCAAAATAGCCAGTTAAAACAATTCTGTTTTTTACCTTAATATAATATCCATCGACTGTAGCGGTAAAATCGCCAAAATTTGAAGTAAAACCTAATGATGCATTAACTGCTTTTTCCTCATTTAATTTCCCGATTCCAAATGCTTGCGTTACGGGGCTGTTGTTTGGAGAAAGTAGCACTTCTGTTGCTCCGCCGGCATTAAAATTAGTAAAACGTAAATTGTAGTAAATTTGAGCCAAAGAAGGTGCTCTAAATCCTGTGCTCAACGAACCTCTAAAATTGATGTTTTTTGAAGCTTTTAGTCTAGTCGCTATTTTTCCATTAACAGTACTTCCAAAATCACTATAATTTTCAAAACGAACCGCTGCACTTACTAAGAAACTATTTGTTATATCAAATTCTGCATCCGTATACAAGGACAAGTTCGTACGACTTTTATCAACGACATTTGCGGGACTGTATCCCGGAAACCCTTGAGAACCCCCTGGTCTTGGCTCTCCGGAAATAGGATCGATTGGAGCAGATTGAGTTGCAGGATTTGTTATAGGAAATCCATTGGTGTCATAAGTAGCATAAGAACCTTGTTCACCCGCAAAAATGTTGAATTTTTCAGTCCTGAATTCTGCTCCAAATGCAAGATTCATTCCATCTAAAACGGAACTATAGTTTTTTGAAAAATCAAAATTTGTTGTGTTTTGGCTCAAACTATGCCCTCCGGCGTCAAATTCTGTTGAAGAAGCATCTTCCAATGAAGCATTGATAGTTCCTTTAATAAAATAATGGAAAAGGTTTTTTCCAAATGTATTACTAATGTCGATTTTCCAACCACTTACCGTTTCAGTTCTAAAACCTGCAGCAATAGAGTTGTCAATAATATTTGACGTAATTCTGGGGGTGTAACCTCCTGGATATACTGATTCTACCACTCGTTCACCATCATTTCTTGTAAAAGCATAGGCATCCGTATCTCTATAGTTTCTTCCGCCAAAAGCATAAAATTCAGTTTTATCAGATACAGGAATAGCCATGTTTCCAAAAAAATTGAATCCTTGAATTTCTGCCTCACCAAAACCTTTTCTGAAATCGTATCCTGGGCGTAAGGTTTTATTCTTACTTAAATATTCTGCCGTAAAATTAGCAAAACCGCCTTTTTCTCCAATGGCAACACCATAATTAGCTGCTACTTTTATTGAACCACCATCAAAACTTTTATTTTTGCCTTTAGAATTACCAAAACCATTTTGGTCTAATCGATTGCCATCTGTATTAGCGGTTCCTGGAAGAAAATCTCCTTTTGCATTTGTATTATAAGCACCGTAGGTTACGGCACCAGTTAATTCATTTATATTGTCATTCATTACAATATTGATTACTCCTGCTATGGCGTCAGATCCATATTGTGCAGCAGCACCATCTCTCAAAATTTCAATTCTTTTGATTGAAGATGCCGGAATCGCATTCAAATCGGTTCCGGTATTTCCCCTTCCACGAGTTCCAAAAAGATTGACAAGAGACGATTGGTGTCTTCTTTTTCCGTTTATCAAAACAAGCGTTTGATCAGGGCCTAAACCTCTTAATGAAGCGGGGTCAACATGATCTGCACCGTCAGAACCTGATTGTTTACTGGCATTGAATGAAGGTGCAACGTATTGGAGTAATTCATTAATTTCTAATTTTCCACTTTGTGTTGTTACGTCTTTTACATTGATGATATCAATGGGAACGGCTGAATTTACCACCGTTCTTTTTGAGTTTCTGGAACCCACAATTACAATATCTTTCAGGACTTCTCCCCCTTCTTCTGATAAAACAACGTCTAAAACAGACCCTGTAACCGCTTTTTCTAATTTAGAAAAACCAACATAACTGAAAACTAATGTAGCCCCTTCATTAACTTTTATCTTGTATGCCCCATCCATGTCAGTGGAAACCCCATTCTGAGTTCCTTTTTCAACAATGTTTACACCTGTCAAAGGGTTGCCTGTGTTGTCTTTTACGACACCCGAGATTTCTTTTTGTGCGAAAAGAAACGAGACGTTAAGCAGGAATAATAATAATGCAAATTTTTTCATAACAAGATGTGTTTGGTTTTTGTTTTGTTTTAAATTTGTCGCAATATAATTTTTTTTTAACAAAATATTAGCGCATTGTTTAAATTTTTATAAAAAACATATTAGGCCTGTTTTAACTGCAATTTTTACTTATTTAAATATTTATAAAATCTTATATTTGCAACCTTTTAAAGTAAAAGCGACATTTTTAACTGGCAACGGTTATTGGGAAAAAAAGATCATAAAAGTCGCAATTGTTTTGTTTTAAAAGCTAGTAAGATTGGGATACACTATTCCCTTAAAAATAAATATTATCTACATATGAAAGCAGGAATTGTAGGATTACCAAATGTTGGAAAATCAACATTATTCAATTGTTTATCCAATGCGAAAGCACAAAGTGCAAATTTTCCGTTTTGTACTATCGAACCTAATATAGGGGTTGTAAATGTTCCGGATTCCCGAATAGAAAAATTGGAAGAATTAATCAAACCAGAGCGTGTCCAAATGGCAACGGTAGATATTGTTGATATTGCAGGATTGGTAAAAGGAGCCAGTAAAGGCGAAGGTTTGGGAAATCAGTTTCTAGGAAACATTAGAGAGTGTAATGCTATTATTCACGTATTGCGTTGTTTTGATAATGATAATATTGTGCACGTTGATGGGAATGTAAACCCAATACGCGACAAAGAAACAATTGATATTGAGCTGCAGTTAAAAGATTTAGAGAATGTTGAAAAACGTTTGGAAAAAGTAAAACGTGCTGCTAAAACTGGAAATAAAGAAGCAATCGTTGAAGAAGCGTTGTTAAACCGAATTAGAGAAACGTTGCTTCAAGCAAAATCAGCGAGAACAGTAACACCACAAAACAATGATGAAGAAGTTTTGATGGAAGGTTTTCAATTGATTACTGCAAAACCAGTATTGTATGTTTGTAACGTAGATGAAAATTCGGCAGTGAATGGAAACAAGTATGTTGATCAGGTTCGTGAATTGGTTAAAGACGAAGACGCGGAAGTAATTATTCTTTCGGTTGGTGCTGAGGCTGATATTACGGAATTAGAAAGCTACGAAGAACGTCAGGTTTTTCTTGAAGATATGGGATTGACTGAGCCAGGTGCATCCGTTTTGATTCGTGCGGCATACAAATTATTGAAACAACAAACGTATTTTACCGCAGGTGTTAAAGAGGTTCGTGCTTGGACTATCGATGTTGGTTCAACTGCGCCACAAGCTGCAGGAGTGATTCATACTGATTTCGAAAAAGGATTTATACGTGCTGAGGTTATTGCTTACGAAGATTTCGTTCATTATGGCTCAGAAGCTAAATGTAAAGAAGCTGGAAAATTCAAAGTAGAAGGAAAAGAATACATCGTAAAAGATGGTGATGTAATGCATTTTAGATTCAACGTCTAAAAAAAAGACATAATGTCGAAAGTCGAAAGTTAGCAATAACTTTCGACTTTTTTTTGAACCTATTCCAGCTTTCCACTTCAAACGAAGTTCACTGAACTCCAATTAAAATAAAAGTTTAGTGAAGTAATATTTTTCCATTAAACTCTTTTTTGATAAGACAAAAAAGGAGCTTCCTCCGGTCGCTCTTTATTGTCAATAAAAAATAGATTTCATAGAAAAATGCTTTCCGTTTCACTCTCGGGTAAAATCGATTTAGAGAAAAATGAAGTTTCGTTTTTCGTATCGTTTTTGAAATCAGTGTTTCAGTGGTTAATTATTTTGTTGCTATTTTATTTATACTACTTTTAATAAAAATTAATCATCATGAAAATTATAGCCTTTGGCGCCAGCCCCAGTAAAAACTCCATTAATAAAAAATTGGCAACGTATGCAGCAACTCTATTTAAAAATGCCGAAGTGGAGGTTTTGGATTTAAATGATTTTCAAATGCCGTTATTTACTGTTGATATAGAAAAAGAAATTGGTCAGCACGAGTTAGCAAAAGCCTTTTTGAATAAAATTGGCACCGCTGCTATTTTAGTAGTTTCAATGGCGGAAAATAATGGAAATTATTCAGCAGCTTTCAAGAATGTTTTTGATTGGTGCAGCAGGATAAACGCTAAAGTTTTTCAGGAAAAACCCATGTTGTTGATGGCAACTTCCACAGGGGCAAGAGGTGGTGCAAACGTTTTGGAAATCTCCAAAAAAGCATTTCCATTTTACGGAGGAAATATAAAAGTAACATTCTCACTGCCTAGTTTCGATGCTAATTTTGATATCGAAAAGAGCAAAATTTCCAATATCGAGTTAGATAATCAATTGAAAGAAATTATTAAGAATTTTTAATTTTAAAAGCTGTATTAATAATAATTTGAAATCTGAGATCTAAAATCGTTAGTCTTAAATCAGAAATCGGTTGTCAATATCATTCTTGATAACTTTGAGGGCTTCCTATTTTAAATTTTGTCGAATTACACTACATTAGCAGCAAATCCACAAATCTTACAATGTCCGAACAAAATCAATATACCGAAGATAACATTCGGTCGCTCGACTGGAAAGAACATATTCGCATGCGTCCCGGAATGTATATTGGGAAACTGGGCGACGGATCTTCCCCAGATGATGGTATTTATATTCTTCTAAAAGAGGTACTCGATAACTGCATTGATGAATTTGTCATGGGTGCCGGCAAAACAATCGAGGTGACAATCAAGGATAAAACCGTTACTGTTCGAGATTACGGACGTGGAATTCCACTGGGAAAAGTGATTGATGTAGTTTCTAAAATGAATACCGGAGGAAAATACGATTCCTTGGCATTTAAGAAATCCGTTGGTCTAAACGGAGTAGGGACAAAAGCCGTGAATGCATTGTCTAATTATTTTCGCGTAGAATCCGTTCGGGACGAAAAACAAAAAGCAGCTGAATTTTCTGCAGGAAATCTTGTTCTGGAGGAAGATATTATTGAAACGACGAAGAGAAAAGGAACCAAAGTTGTTTTTATTCCGGATGAAGCGATTTTTAAAAATTATAAATTCCGTTATGAATATGTAATAAAAATGCTCAAAAACTATTGTTATTTGAACAATGGTTTGACTATTTTATTCAATGGAGAAAAATATTTTTCAGAGAATGGTCTGAAAGATTTATTGGACGAAACCATTCACGCTGAGGATTTGGAATATCCAATCATTCATTTGAAAGGTGAGGATATAGAAATTGCCTTAACGCACAGCAAAACGCAGTACAGCGAAGAATACCATTCGTTTGTAAACGGACAAAATACCACGCAAGGCGGAACGCATTTAGCGGCTTATCGGGAAGCGATAGTAAAAACTATTCGAGAATTTTACAATAAAAGTTTTGAAGCATCGGATGTTCGAAAATCGATTGTTACGGCGATAAGCATCAAAGTAATGGAACCCGTTTTTGAATCGCAGACTAAAACCAAATTAGGTTCAACAGATATGGGTTCTGAGCCAGGAATGCCCTCGGTGCGTACTTTTGTAAATGATTTTGTAAAAACGAAATTAGATAATTTTTTACATAAGAATCCTCCAACTGCAGATGCCTTATTACGAAAAATTCTTCAAGCGGAAAGGGAGCGTAAAGAATTGTCCGGTATTAGAAAATTGGCAACAGATCGTGCCAAAAAAGCGAATTTGCACAATAAGAAACTACGAGATTGCCGCGCCCATCTTCCAGACACTAAAAATCCTAAATGTTTAGAGAGTACCCTTTTTATTACAGAAGGAGATTCGGCTTCAGGATCCATTACTAAATCACGGGATGTAAATACGCAGGCCGTTTTTAGTTTACGTGGTAAGCCCCTGAATTCGTATGGAATGAGCAAGAAAATCGTTTATGAAAATGAAGAATTCAATTTATTGCAAGCGGCGCTGGATATTGAGGACGGTTTAGAAAAATTACGATACAACAACATCGTAATTGCAACCGATGCGGATGTCGATGGAATGCACATTCGATTATTATTGATTACCTTTTTTCTTCAGTTTTTTCCTGAATTGATAAAAGAAGGACATTTATACATTTTGCAAACACCCCTTTTCAGGGTTCGAAACAAGAAAGAAACAATATACTGCTACTCTGATGAAGAACGTAAAGCAGCAATAGAAAAACTAAAGCCAAAACCGGAAATAACCCGATTTAAAGGATTGGGGGAAATTTCTCCGGATGAGTTCAAAAATTTCATTGGAGAAACCATTCGTTTAGATCCGATTATGATGGATAAAAATACTTCTATTGAACAATTATTGTCTTTCTATATGGGAAAAAATACACCAGACCGACAGGAGTTTATTATCAAGAATTTGAAAGTGGAATTAGATGTAATTGAGAAAGTTTAAATCGTTATAAAATGCCTACAAAAAACACACTGATTTTTATCGCTGTATTATTCGTGATTAGTTTTTCCGCTACCTTTTTTATCATAAGGAGTAATGATCATAAAGAGTGCGGTACACTTATAAAAAATGAGACAGATAAAGATGGAAATAAAAAGGAACACGTTTGTAAAGAAGAATATTCTTTTTAGAAATTTTTGAACAAAAATAGAATTGATTAGTATTCAATAGAATATATTTAATGAAAGACGAAGAAAATACAGTTTCAAATAATCTTCAAAATAAAATTTTATTTTCTCAAGTAGTCGCGCTATTGCAAAATGCCCGTCAACAGGTTTTACGCACCGTAAATTCAACAATGGTGTATACCTATTTTGAAATAGGAAGAATGATTGTTGAAGAAGAGCAAAACGGAAAAAATAGAGCTGAATATGGAAAGCAATTATTAAAAGGGCTTTCTGAACAGTTGACTAATGAATTTGGGAAAGGGTTTTCTGTAGAAAATCTTGATCGAATGAGGAAATTTTATAAAACATATTCAATTTCGTCACCAGTGATGACGAAATTTAATCTTGAGAAATCCGATACATTGTTGCGGATTTCTAAAAATTCAATTTCACAGTCACTGACTGGGGTTTCTGAAAATCAAAAAGAGCAGTCGCTGATTTCGTTTTTTAAATTGACTTGGACACATTATGTTTTCTTAATGCGAATTGACGATGAAAAAGAAAGACGTTTTTACGAAATAGAATCCGAAAAATACAATTGGAGTGTTCGGGAATTAAAACGACAATATAATTCAGCTCTTTATACACGATTGGCTTTAAGTCGAGACAAAGAAGGAGTTTTGAAACTTTCGGAGCAAGGTCAGATTATAGAGAAACCAAAAGACCTTATCAAAGATCCTTATATTTTAGAATTTTTGGGTTTACCAGAATTGCATCAGTATTCGGAATCGGAATTAGAGGAAGAAATTATCAATAAACTAGAACATTTTTTATTAGAATTAGGTCACGGATTTACTTTTGTCGCAAGACAAAACCGAATTACTTTTGACGATAAACATTTTCGAATCGATTTGGTTTTTTACAACAGAATTCTTAGATGTTTTGTGCTGATTGACTTGAAAATAGGCGAATTAAAACACCAAGATTTAGGACAAATGCAAATGTATGTCAATTATTACGACAGAGAAATGCGTTTGGAAGACGAAAATAAAACAATAGGAATTGTTCTTTGCCAAAACAAAAGTGATTTGGTTGTAGAATATACTTTACCAGAAAATAATGAGCAAATTTTTGCTAGCAAATACAAAACAATTCTGCCAAGCAGGGAAGATTTATTACAATTAATTTCGGAATCAAGATAATGAAAGACGAAGAAGACGATAACATAGTACCGGAAGGTCAAGAAGAAGAAAAGACAGTTGGAGAAGATGCTTTTGAAGATATAATTTCTACAGGAGGCCAGCATTTTTACGATAATCAAGATGACGGCAACGATACCATTACCAAAGTTACGGGAATGTACAAGGACTGGTTTTTGGATTATGCTTCCTATGTAATTCTGGAGCGTGCTGTTCCGGCGATTGAAGATGGTTTTAAACCGGTTCAACGTCGTATCATGCATTCTTTAAAGGAATTAGATGACGGCCGTTATAATAAAGTTGCCAATGTTGTTGGACACACCATGCAGTATCATCCGCACGGAGATCAGAGTATTGGTGATGCGATGGTGCAAATTGGACAAAAAGAGTTATTGATAGACTGTCAGGGAAACTGGGGAAATATCCTAACAGGTGACGGCGCAGCAGCTTCCCGTTACATTGAAGCTCGTTTGTCTAAATTTGCTTTGGAGGTTATTTATAGTCCAAAAATTACCGATTGGGGCGTTTCTTATGATGGCCGACGAGCAGAACCCAACAATCTTCCAGTGAAGTTTCCGTTGCTTTTGGCACAAGGAGCCGAAGGGATTGCGGTAGGTCTTTCCACGAAAGTTTTGCCTCATAATTTTAATGAATTAATCGATTCGTCGATAAAAATATTAAAAGGAAAACCTTTTACACTGTATCCGGATTTCATGACACAAGGTATTGCTGATGTGTCTAATTATAATGATGGATTGCGTGGCGGACGTATTCGTGTACGTGCCAAAATTGGTCAGCTCGACAAGAATACCTTGGCGATCACCCAAATTCCGTTTTCTACCAATACGACGACTTTGATCGACAGTATTCTGAAGGCGAATGATAAAGGGAAAATCAAAATCAAGAAAATTGAGGACAATACCGCTGCTGAGGTAGAGATATTAATTCACCTTTTTCCGGGTGTTTCTCCAGACAAAACGATTGATGCATTGTTTGCTTTTACGGCTTGTGAAACTTCGGTAGCGCCATTGGGTTGTGTGATTGAAGACAATAAACCGTTGTTTATTGGGGTTTCTGCGATGCTGAAAATTTCAACGAACAGAACGGTTCAATTGTTAAAAAACGAACTGGAAATTCAGTTGAGCGAATTAGAGGAGCAATGGCATTTTCTTTCGTTGGAACGTATTTTTATCGAAAATAAAATCTATCGTGACATCGAAGAACAAACGACGAGAGAAGGCGTACTCAAAGCGGTAGATGATGGTTTGAAACCACATACGAAACATTTAAAACGTGCTGTTACCGAAGAGGATATTCTGCGTTTATTGGATATTCGAATCATGCGTATTTCCAAGTTTGACAGTAACAAAGCACAAGATAAAATTGAATCTTTGGAAGGAGATATTGAACAAGTAAAACACAATTTAGAAAATCTGATTGATTTTGCGATTGCCTATTTCACTAGATTAAAAGAGAAGTATGGAAAAGGGCGGGAACGTCAAACGGAGCTTCGTATTTTTGATGATATTGAAGCGACCAAAGTAGTTCTACGAAACACTAAATTATACGTTAATAAAGAAGAAGGATTTGTTGGCACTAGTTTGAAAAAAGACGAATACGTTACGGATTGTTCTGATATTGATGATGTAATTGTTTTTCTGCGTGACGGAAAAATGATGATTACCAAAGTAGATGCTAAAACCTTTGTGGGTAAAGATATTATTCATATTGCTATTTTTGACAAAAGCGACAAGCGTACCATTTATAACATGATTTACCGTGATGGAAAATCAGGGCCTTCCTATATAAAAAGATTCAATGTTTCCGGAGTTACCCGTGACAAAGCGTATGATTTAACTAATGAAACTGCAGGTTCTCAAGTAGTGTATTTTTCGTGTAATCCAAATGGAGAAGCGGAAGTTATTACGATATTATTGCGACAGGTAGGAAGTGTCAAAAAACTGAAGTTCGATATTGATTTTGCCAGTTTAGCGATAAAAGGACGTGCTTCCAAAGGAAATTTGGTAACCAAATATCCAATCAAAAAAATTGAACTGAAAGAGAAAGGAATTTCTACTTTATTGCCCAGAAAAGTTTGGTTTGACGACACTGTACAACGATTAAACGTTGATGCAAGAGGTGAATTATTAGGAGAGTTCAGACCAAATGATAAAATTTTAGTCATATCTCAATCCGGGAAAATAAAAGTAATTACACCGGAACTATCGACTCATTTTGATGAAGATATGGTAGTTTTGGAAAAATGGGTTCCAAAGAAACCAATTTCGGCGATTTATTATGATGGCGAAAAAGAGCGGTATTACATCAAACGTTTCTTGGTGGAAACAGAGAATAAAGAGGAAAGTTTTATCACGGAACATTCTAATTCACAATTAGAGATTGTATCAACGGATTATCGTCCAGTGGCTGAATTAATTTTCACAAAAGTAAAAGGAGTTCAGAAAGAGACCATAACAGTAGATATCGAAGCATTTATTACGGTGAAAGGATTTAAAGCATTAGGAAATCAATTGACCACTGATAAGCTGAAACAAGTAAATCTACTGGAACCGCTTCCGCATGAAATTCCTGTTGAGGTTATTCCTGAAGATTTAGAAGTAAGAGGAGAAACGGATGCTGATGATGCGGACATTCAATTGGAAGATGATGGACAAATTACGTTGTCCTTAGAATAAATTGAAGCTCCTGAAAAGGGGCTTTTTTTATCATTTTGCTAAGCTTTACGCTATTTAAATAATTGTTTTAAGGTAATTTCTTTTTTCTCTCTCAATTTGTTTACAATTTTTAAAAATGCAATTGCAGTAATATACGCGTCACCCATTGCTGTATGCCTGTCTTTTTTGCAAATATCAAATTTATCGGCAAGCTCATCTAAACTATAATTTTCTTTGCGGTCCAATAAATTACTCAATAGCAATGTTTTTTTATACAACACAGCCGTGTCTAAAGTCTTATTCTTCAATTCTGGCAATCCGTTTCTTTCAAGTGCCTTATTAATCATTGTAATGTCAAATAGGGCATGATGTGCAATGATAATAGAATCTCCTAAAAATTCTAGAAACCGTTGTAAGGCTTCTAATTCAGAAGGGCGGTCTATGACAAATTCTTTCAGAATTCCATGAATTTTTGCAGTTGTTTTATCGTAATGTTCTTGCTGAATAAAAACTTCAAAACTGTCAAGAACAGGAATTATATTGTTTTGCAGCACGATAGCCCCAATGCAAAGTATCCTGTCAGTTGTATAATCAAATCCGGTGGTTTCGGTGTCTAACACAACAAAACGCACAGTTTCAAGATCGTCTGATCGTCGCTCATCAGATGATTTTTCGGGTTTCCCTAAAAAACTAAATAAAATAGCTTTACTCTTTTCTAGAAAGTTTGTCATCATAATATGTTTGAAGGATTAAACCGGATGGTGATGATTTCCTGAAGTTCCTTGATAGTTTTGAAAGTGCGCTTTAGCTTAATTTTTTCTAATTTAGATAACGCTTCAAGAGCAATAAACTGTCCGGAATCATTATGTAAAAGACCTTGTTTGGTCCTGAACTTCAATAATGCTTTATAGGAATAGGAACAGGCTAAATACAATTCACTGTTGCTGGGTTCTAATTCTGCCAATTTTTCAAAACGTTCGGGAGTATTGCTAATCGATTTTACAGAATGGGATAAGATTAAAACCCTTGCGGCATCGGTTAGTGGCATTAATGCGCGTCTTTTTATATCAAAAAAATCTTTGTTGGCACCATCTTGTTCTACTAAAAATTGTCTGAAAAATCCTGTTGGAGAGGGGCTTTGTAATGCGCCACTTACCAAGTGAATATAGAAAACAGGATTGGCTTTTATGTTTTCAAAAATAAATTCAGAAACGTTGTTTACTAATTCATTGTCTCCATAGGACAGGCTGTAATCAAAAAATATAAAGGACAACAATACTTCATTCTTTCCTGGGTTGGTAATCCAATGATACACCTGACTTTTCCATTCGCCAAGACTTAAACACCATTTTGGGTTAGAAGCCATCATTTCTGCTGGGCAGTAATCATAGCCAATATCAAAAAGTCCTTTGTTGACAAGTGTAGCTAATTGTAAAAAATAATTCTTAGTACTTTCGTTTAATTCTTCTGGAACATCAGCATACACTAACGCATTGTCTTGATCCGTTTGCAGTAATTGTTCGCTTCTTCCCTGACTTCCTAATGCGAGCCAACCAAATTTTACCGGTGGAGGCGTTTTCATTTTGTTCAAAGCAATTTCAATGACTTGCTTGATACAGGCATCATTTAATTCTGTAATTATTTTAGAGGTCAGTGTCATTGGAATATTTTGGTCTAAATATCCTTGCAACAATTGCATAATACTGGCGCGTATCGGTTTTATCTGTTTGGTTTTTTTAGCTCTTTTTACCGCTTTTATCAATACTGCTGGATTATTACCAAGTTCTACCATGATATCATGTTTGGAGAGAACTCCAACAGCTTTGGAATTTGGCGTGCCATCTTTCGTAAGACATAAATGACTAATATTGCTTTTCATCATAGCCATTTGGGCTTGAGTAACTGTCATTTTTTTTGGATAAGTAATAACAGGAGTTGTCATTATTGTAGCCGCGGTTGTTGTGATTGGGAATTCTCCGGTCACAATTTTATTCCTCAAATCCTTATCCGTAATGATACCAATGGGGAGCGAATCTTCGACAACAAGAATAGCACCCACATTTTTTTTGGTCATAGTCTCCGCAATAGTTTTTACAGTAGTATTTGAATAACAGGTAATTAATTTTTTCGAATATTTTACAGGCTGTAAGTCCAATAGTTTTCTACCTGTTTCTGGGGCTTCTACTCCTATCGTTTCGCCATATAATTTTCCGCTGTGACTTTTGGAATAAGGATTGTGCGTATTAGAAGCGAAACTTTCGATTAAAAAATTTCCCACCGCTCTGTTTTCTAACGCATACGGTTTGAAAATAACGATTGGAATGGCGTAAAGAATACTTTCTTCATGGGCTCTGGCTCCCATTTTATAATTTTCATTGGCTATAAGTGGCCTCAATCCAAAAATATCACCTTCGTCACACATATCCAAAATATCATTTTCCAGACTTGTTCTAAGTGCCACTGCTCCTTTGTGTACTACATAAAAACAGGAGTGTGTTTCTTCTTCTTCGGCAAAAATGATACTGTCTTTTTCTTTATAAATAATGGAAATTTGTTCAGAGATAACTTCGATATCTTTTTGATGTAAAAAAGAAAAAGGAGGGAAGTTTTTTAAAAAGTCAGCAACTCTATGGGAGATGGTATTTTTCATGGTGCTTATTTGTGTCTAAGGTAATTGATAAAAAATAAAGTAAAAAGAAAAAAGACCAAATTAGGGTCTTTTTGACGTTTCCCCAGTTCAGGAAGAATATATTTTTAGAATAAAAAAAAAGCTCCCGAAAAGGAGCTTCTTTATCAAAAAAAAGTTTGATTATTTATTTTTCTTCATTTTCATGTTTAGTACTTCAACTAGTAATGAGAATGATATCGCAAAATATAAATACCCTTTTGGTACGGGAGAAACGTGACTTCCAAAGATTAAAGCATTCGATAAATGAGCACTTTCAGTAAGCAGCATCATTCCAATTAGAATCAAAAAAGATAAACCTAAAATCTGAATTGAAGGATGCTTGTTGACAAAATTTCCAACAGGAACAGCAAATTGCATCATAATTAATACTGAAATCACCACGGCAGTAATCATAATATACAACGCACCTTCAACTCCGTTGGTCATACCTACCGCGGTAAGAATACTATCAAAAGAGAAAACTAAATCAATCATTATAATTTGTAAGAGTACATTTTGAAATGATTTTGTTGCTGCTTTTCCTACCGCTTTTTCTTCATGACCTTTCTCATCTACTTTTTCACGAATTTCATTGGTACTTTTATAAATTAAGAATAATCCTCCGGCAAGTAAAATAAGACTTTGGCCAGTAATTCCGGCTGAAAACCAACTAAAATCTATTGTAAACCAAGGTTCTTTCATTTGAATCAATAAATTAATACCAAACAAAAGCGCAATTCTCATGAACATGGCAAGAAACATTCCTATTTTTGTTGCTCTTTTACGTTGTTCAACTGGTAATTTTCCTGTGGCAATTGATATGAAAATAATGTTGTCAATTCCTAATACAATTTCCAAAAAAGTCAATGTTAAAAGGGCAATCCAAGCATCCGGATTCAAAAATACTTCCATGTTTAGTTATTTTGTAATTAATTTGATTTTATATTCTTATTCGGAAATTTTAGTAACGGTTCCTCGTTGTTTTTCATCAACACCAATCATTCCAAATTCAAAGGTATAAGAATTTTTTGTGGTTGTCAAAATTTTCATGCCAATAGCCTTTTCTTCAGCCATATTTTTTGGATGCAATTTAAGTAGAACATATTCACAATCATTTACCCATCGTATCGAAGCGGTATCAGTCTTCCCATCAAAAGTTTCTATTTCTATACTGTCATTACGCTCAAAAAGAGTTATTTTTTTTACGCCGTTGACTTCATATTCAAACTTGAATTTTCCAGTTTTAAAATCCTTGCAATTGCGCTCCGCATCGTAGCATGACATTAGTAACAATAGTGGGAGGAGGAATATTATTTTTTTCATTTTTAAATTATTTTTTTTTTAGGACCCAATCCAGCTGTATGTTGCAATTCCACAAGGCTAAAATCTTTTTTTCTATTGACAAAAAAGGAGCTTCTTTTAGTCGCTCTTTTTGGTCAAGAAAAAATAGCTTTTAGCCTAGTGGGATTTTCACTTCCATCTGGGGTAATCATTATTGTATTTTAATATCATATTTATCCAAAAGTCCAATTATTCCCTGAGTGGAAAACTTGGCTTTTTTCATGGGATTGTATTCGGGATCAATTTTAAAATTAGATGCTTTTGAAAAATCGGCACCAGCTAACTGGGTGTCATTAAAAATGGCACCGTCTAAATTGCTGTTGTCAAAAACTGAATTCGTAAGATTGGCTCCAATAAAAGTTACTTCTTTCAAGGAACAGGAATTGAATTTAGTCTTTGGCATTTTCTTATTGGCAAAAGATGAATAATCTAGAACGCATTCCTGAAAATTGACGTTAAACAAGAAATCATCGCATTCGTGAAATTGGATTCCTAGCAGTTTACAGTTTTTGAATTGTACTCCTTTCAAGCTTGTTCCTGATAATTTGGTCATAGCCAGATTGCAATCAACAAATTCACAATCCATAAAGGTACTGTAGGAGAAATCACTATTTGATAGATCACAGTTTTTAAAAACGCAATCCTCAAATTCTCGGTGGTTTACTTTTTTATCAGTGTAAACAATTTTTTCAAATGTTTTATGAACGTGAATTAAGTTTTCCATTAGTCGTTAAATAAGCTTTTCATAATTGTTTTTAAGCCCTTATACATCAAATACATGGCAGCAATACATGCAAGTATTCCTATTGCCAGAACTAAATAATGCCACGCATTTTGCTTGTTTATAAAGGCATTATAAATCAATGCTGGCCCCAAAAATAGCAATGGTAAAGCACCAGCTAAATATTTGATTCCTTTTGATAATAGTTCTTTATTGGTTGCCATTTTGAGTTATGAATTATCAGTTATAAATTATGAATGCAAGCGTAATGTGATTACTTCGTTCCTCGTCATGACACTGCGACTGTAAACTGTTTACTGGGACTGTCTAATATAACAATCAACGGCTTTTCTCACGCTGCCATGTTTTTCCAATAATTCGGCTGCTTGTTCATACGAAACAGGAATTTCCCCCATAATCATTTTTATACCTCGGTCAACTAATTTGCTATTACTCAATTGCATATCGACCATTTTGTTTCCTTTTACTTTTCCCAATTGAATCATGGTAGCGGTTGTTATCATATTGAGTACCAATTTTTGCGCTGTTCCTGCTTTCATACGGGAACTTCCGGTTACAAATTCAGGTCCTACCACTACTTCAATAGGGAATTTTGCCGTTTGCGAAAGCGGGCTTCCTGCGTTGCAAGAAATACTTCCTGTGGTAATATTATTTTTGTTACAGGCTTGCAATCCTCCAATGACATAAGGCGTTGTTCCCGAAGCAGCAATTCCAACAACAACATCATTTTGGTTTACATCGAAAGCTTTCAAGTCAATCCAAGCTTGTGTTGCGTTGTCTTCGGCATTTTCTACTGCGCTACGAATTGCGCTGTCACCACCGGCAATAATCCCGATTACTAAATTGAAAGGAACGCCAAAAGTGGGTGGACATTCTGAAGCGTCAAGAATTCCTAAACGACCCGACGTCCCTGCGCCAATGTAAAATAATCGTCCGCCGAGTTTCATTTTAGCAACTATTTCAGTCACTAAATTTTCTATCTGAGGCAATGCTTTTTCTACAGCAAGTGGAACTGTTTTGTCTTCTTGATTGATATTAGATAACAATTCTGTCACCGACATTTTTTCTAAATGTTCGTATTTTGAAGATTGTTCGGTGGTTTTTGTAAATTCCATATTCATGTTTTTTTTGAAGGGACAACTCGCGAGTTGTCCGTGCATTTATTTTTTTTGCGCGTGAGGGATAGTAGCGAAAATCCTTTTTATCATGTAGCGTTAGCGAAATGAAAAAAGATTATAGCAAATAGCCCGACCCTTGCGGTCACGCCCAAATTATATAAAATACGCCAACGCAATTCCTATCACAATCATCGAAACTTTGGCGATATTGAACTTGTGTCCTTCGCTGCTTTCGAAAATAATGGTGGAGGAAATATGAAATAATATTCCTATTACTATGGCCGTTATTTCAGTGTAATATTCGTTTAAAATTGGCAGATAATCAGATAAGATCGTCCCTAGCGGTGTCATCACAGCAAAGGTAATCATAAAGAAAAAAATGGCTTTTTTATTCAAACTCGCATTGATAAAAAAGGTAGTCAGAATAATGGCAATAGGCAAATGATGTATCGCAATTCCTATGGCTAAATCATGATGGTGGCTTACAGGAAATCCTTCCAGAAAGGCATGTATGCATAGACTTATGAATAATAACCACGGGATTTGGTTCATGGTTTCATGTCCGTGAACGTGACCGTGTTCCGCTCCTTTTGAGAAAAATTCCAATATGATCTGGAACAATATTCCCAGCATGATAAACAATCCAATGTTTTGATTTGAGCTTTCGTAAATATCAGGTAATAAATGCATTACAGTTAATGAAAGTAAAAAAGAACCACTGAAAGCTAATAGCAATTTTAAGTTGTTTTTGTTCTTTGGTCGAATAATCAACGCGACAATATATCCTATGATTACGGAAAGTAATGGTAAAAGATAATTCATTTATTTAAAAATCATGATTAGGCGTTCACTATCTGTTTTGTGGAATTTTTTTAATTTGTAATCGCCAAAAATGTCCAACAAATAAATTCCGGCTTCTTCCATTAATTCCTCAAAATCTTTTAGCGTTAGGGCTTTTACTTTTTCTATAAAATGAAATTTTTGATCTTTGTCTTCAAAGTCAATTTCTTTGTAAATATGACCGTCTTTTACATAACGTTTGATCTGAAAATCGATTCCGTCAACAGTTTTTGTCTCTTCAGGTACCAGATTTTCAATTACTTGGGTAACATTCATAAAGTCAATTACGGCAAAACCATAGTCCGAAAGGCTATCTTTGATGGCTTTTAACGTAGTCAGATTATCTTCGTCATTTTCGAAATAACCAAAGCTGGTGAATAAATTGAAAATGGCATCGTATTTTTCTTCAAGAGGCTCACGCATATCGTGTACTTTGAAATGGAGGGTTTCATTGCTGTTTTTATTGGCTTCGGCGATACTGTTTTCAGATAAATCAGCACCAAGAACATCAAATCCCAGTTGGTTCAAATAAATAGAATGACGGCCTTTGCCACACGCTAAGTCTAATACTTTTGCCTTTTCAGGGAGATTAAGATAGTGGGTCAGATTATCCATGAAAAGCTGAGCTTCCCTATAGTTTCTGTCTTTATAAAGAATGTGGTAATACGGGGTGTCAAACCATGAGGTATACCAGTTTTTCGTTGATTTTAGTTGATTTTCAGTTGGTGGATTTTGTGCTGCAGACATTTATTCTTTTTCAATTAATTCGATTGATGCAAATTTAGTGTATTTTTGCCGAATATAACGATAACAATTCCCCCTTTAGGGGGTGATGGGGGCAAATGGAAAATAATTATAAAATGATTGCCAAGACCTTTTTTGGTTTTGAAGAAATATTAGCAAAAGAATTGCAAAACCTTGGCGCACAAAACGTGGAGCAAGGTATTAGAATGGTGAGTTTTAAAGGAGATAAAGGATTTATGTACAAAGCAAATTTGTCTTTACGTACTGCTTTGAAAATCCTGAAACCTATTTATTTTTTCAAGGCTAATAATGAACAGGCTTTATACAAAGGCATTTCAAGTATGAATTGGTCTAAATTGCTGAATGCCAATCAGACTTTCGTAATTGATACAACGGTGCATTCAGAATTTTTTAATCACTCAGAATTTGTTTCTCAAAAATGTAAAGATGCGATTGTTGACCAGTTCAGAGAAAGAACAGGTCAACGTCCTAGTATTGATAAAGTACATCCTGATTTAAGAATCAATATCCATATCGATAAAGACCAAGTTTCAGTAGCGCTAGATACTTCGGGGAATGCATTGAACCAACGTGGCTATAGAACAGCAACGAATATTGCTCCTATAAACGAGGTTTTGGCAGCAGGAATTCTATTGCTTTCCGGTTGGGACGGTCAAACTGATTTCTTGGATCCAATGTGTGGTTCGGGAACATTCCTAGCCGAAGCAGCAATGATTGCCTGTAATATTCCTGCAAACATCAATCGCAAAGAATTTGCTTTCGAAAAATGGAACGACTGGGACAACGATTTGTTCGATAGTATTTCAGACAGTTTGTTGAAACGTGTTCGGGAATTTCATTACACTATAAAAGGCTTTGATAAAGCACCAAGTGCGGTTCAGAAAGCCAAAGACAACATCAAAAACGCGAATCTTGACGAGTATATTTCTATTGAAGAAAAAAACTTTTTTGATACTGAAAAAACGGCAGAGGGGAAATTGCATATCGTATTCAACCCGCCGTATGATGAGCGTCTGGATATCCATATGGAAGAATTCTACAAAAACATTGGTGATACCTTGAAGAAAAATTATCCAGGAACTAATGCGTGGATGATTACAGCCAACTTGGAAGCATTGAAATATGTCGGCCTTAAGCCTTCCAGAAAAATTAAGCTTTTTAATGCTGGTTTAGAAGCACGGTTGGTAAAATACGAAATGTACGAAGGCAGCAAGAGAACGAAGTTTCAGGTGACAACGGATACTGCTGAATAAGTAGTATTTTATTTTTGCATTCGGCCCTTTTACTTTAAACTTTAAGAAATAAAAAAATGACCAAATTACAAATACGAGCGTTCCTATACCAACTGGGATGTTTTGCAATATTATTTATTTCCGCTCGATACGCAGTGGCGCATTATACTAATTTAATCGGATTCTGGATTCCGTTAACCGCCTTCGTAATAGGAACGCTTTTATCCCCAAAATTTCATGCGATAAAAACTAAAGATGGAGAGAAATTATTCATGAAATGGATTTTCATGAAAGGAATTAAGGAAATAGGATAACTTAGAAATTTTAAGGTGTTTTGTTTTTAAACTATGGACCGCTAATTTACTGATTTTTACCAAAAATAAAAATTAGCGAATTGGCGGTTGTTTTTCCTCTATTTTTTTCGGAGCAATTTTCTTCTTATAAATAGGAACAAAATAAGTAACAGTATAGTTAAATCCTACCCCGAAATCACCGTCATACGTCCTATTAAATCCAGGAATATATAAGTTGGAGAAATTCTCCGGTTCTTTATTGGTTACCAGTCGGTTCAGTCGAAGGCTGAAACCAACAAATACATTATTGAATACTTTTGCTTTCACGGAAGCCACCACTTCAATCCAACTGGCAGTTAAACCATCAAATTTTTTACCGGAAGGAATTATAGGAACTTCGCCAAAATAAGGATTAGCATTGTAAATGCGATAACTGTTTAATTGCTGATTAAAAGTACTGAAACCATAACGCATGCCTATGGAAATAACGTTCTCCATATCCAGCCAGTTTTCGTAAGCATTATAATCAAAACCAGCTTTTAGATACGAACCCTTAGTGGTAAAATTAAGGCGGTCATCATCGGTGGTTTTATTTTCATTGCCAATTTCGGCAGCCAAAAAATATTTTTTCGTCAATCGATAATCTCCCACAAACTCAATACCTTTGTAATCTTTGTCATATAAAGCACGTGTGAGTTTATATAAATCTAGTCCAACGCGAATTCCGTATCGGTCTGTTTTTACAGGAATCGAATCGCTCTTTATAATTTCAGGACTAATGTTAACTAACGATAATGGCGTTTCCGGAATTATCGGGTCCGTCTTGGTATTTTTTGGATCACTTTTGACAGGGGTAGTTTCCTGAGCTAGTCCCAAAGTCATCGATAATAGGAGACAAAAACTAAAAAAAGATCTTAATGTGTGTTTCATTTTCGTTTTCTAAGTTACTTTTTTCAACCGATATGTGTGCTATCCATTTTTTATCTGCAACTGCAGGATCGGTATGCGTATATGGATTTAGCGGGTCTAACGTAAAGAGAGTTTTGTAGCCGCACGCTCGCGATACAAATAATTCTTGGGTTATATAATCAAATTTTATATTGTCAACGTTCACCAAAGCTGGGTTTGTATTACCAGAATTTAAAGTAAAACTATAACTGGTGCTTGTTCCTACAGTTTTTAGCGGAATCGAAATCGTGTTTCCGTTTGTCAGGTATTTATCATCTCCAGTAGCAGTATTAAATACAATTCCATCTGTCATTCCTTCGCCAACTACTTTTAAATCATTCACGTTTTGCAAAACCGAAGGATTTAAAATACTGTAAAAGCTAATTACTAAACGAGGTGTTGTAGGTGTATTTGCATCACAAATGTCGTCTTTCTCACAACTGGAGAAAAATAGTGCTAATGCGAATACCAATAAAATTATTTTTTTCATAAAAGTAAAATTTCAATAACAAAAATCAATTTCAATAACAACAACTGCTAACTGCGACTGAACAATGAATACTAATTTCGTCTTTCCAAAAGCACAACATTCTCCACGTGATGCGTCTGCGGAAACATATCGACAGGACGTACCCGAGTCACTTTGTATTTCTCGTCCATCAAAGCCAAATCGCGCGCTTGTGTAGCAGAATTACAACTTACATAAACCACTTTTTCAGGAGCAATTTTCATAATTTGTTCAATTACATCTTTGTGCATCCCGTCTCTTGGTGGATCGGTGATAATTACGTCAGGATGTCCGTGTTGCGCGATGAAACTATCGTTGAAAACGACTTTCATATCGCCTACAAAGAACTCGCAATTGGTAATTTCATTGCGTTCAGCATTTAATTTAGCATCTTTAATTGCTTCAGGAACACTTTCTACTCCAATTACTTTTTTTGCTTTTTTAGAAACAAATTGTGCAATTGTTCCCGTTCCTGTATATAAATCATAAACAATTTCATTTCCAGTAAGACCAGCGAAATCACGGGTTATTTTATACAATTCATACGCTTGATCGGAATTAGTTTGGTAAAAAGATTTGGCATTAATGCTAAATTTTAAGCCTTCCATTTCTTCCAAAATGTAATCTCTTCCTTTGTATAATTTAATATCGGTATCGTATAAAGTATCGTTGGCTTTATTATTTACCACGTATTGTAGTGAAGTAATTTGCGGGAATTTCTCGTAAAGGTGATCCAAAAGTAATTCTCTGTTGGCTTTATCATTTTCAAAAAACTGAATCAAAACCATGATTTCACCAGTCGAAGCCGTACGCAACATCAATGTTCTAAGCAGACCTTCGTGTGCTCTTGGATTAAAGAAAGTCAAACCATGTGCATTGGCAAAATCTCTCACTTCGTTTCTAATCGCATTCGATGGATCTTCCTGCAAATGACATTTATTGATATCCAGGATTTTATCCCACATTTTCGGAATATGAAACCCAAGTGCATTTCTGTTTCCTAAATCTTCGGTGCTGTCAATTTCCTTTTCGGTCAACCAACGGCTGTTCGAAAACGAAAATTCCATTTTGTTTCTGTAAAAAAACTGTTTTTCCGAACCAAGAATCGGTTCAAATTCTGGGAGTTCTATTTTCCCTATACGTTGCAAATGGTTTTTCACTTCATTTTGTTTGTAATACAACTGTTGGCTGTATTTCATATTTTGCCATTTACAACCTCCACATACGCCAAAATGCTCACAAATAGGTTCAACACGATGCTCTGAATATTCATGAAAATGAACTGCTTTCCCTTCGTAATAAGCCTTGCGCTTCTTGAAAGTCTGCACATCAACCACATCTCCCGGTACTACATTGGGGATGAAAACTACTTTTCCGTCAGGAGCCTTTGCTACCGATACGCCTTTTGCACCAGCATCAAGGACTTTTATTTGATGAAAGACAACTTTGTCTGTATTTTTCTTTGCCATAGCGCAAAAATAAGCGTTTGAATGGTTTTATAAATTCAAATTGTGAAATATTTTCACTCTCTGCTGTATTTTATGTGAATTATTTCCCGATAAACGCTACAAACTCTCAATTCCTGTAGCAGCAACACTACGCGCATAACGAATTGTTTTGACTGCCCGCGCTTTTATTAAGAGGCTAGTGGTTAGAAATCGCTCTTTGCTGGCAAGTCTTTTAAAATGTCGCGACTGCGAGTTTTTTGTTTTAATCTGCGTAAGCAGTATTGATGAAACTTGATTTTGTCACACTTGGCGATTTGAAATAAATGTACTTTTATTTTATTTTTTTAAAAATTATAAATTATAATTATTGGTGCTTTTTTAATACAAAAACGCTTTTTACTCATAAATAACGGTAGTAAAGTACTTAATTTAACATTTTATTTAGAAATGTATAGATAACAGTAAGAAATTAATCGCTTATTTTGTTGTTTGTAATTTCCTGCTGATAAAAAAAAGCGAAAATAAAATTTCTATGCAATTATATAAAAAATTATCTCACATAGGTTTTCTTAAAAATAGTTACGCGTTCAAATTTTTGTTTGTTGCATTTTTAGGAATTCATATTCCATTGATTGGGCTTTTATTTTTTGTACTCTACGGTAGCAAAGCCATTTCTGCGGATTCCATCTTAATTTTCGCACTGGTAATGACCTTAGTTGCCACTGGCGCTACGTTATTCTTTTTAAAGCTACTAATTAAGCCAATTGAAGTGGCTTCAAAGGCCTTGGATAATTATCGAATCGAAAGAATTGTTCCGTCATTGCCAACTAATTTCTCTGATGAAGCTGGTTTGTTAATGCGTAATATTCAGGAATCAATTGCGGAAAATGAAAAGTTCATTACTGAGAAACAAGATTTAGTGTATTTACTTTCCCATGATTTACGAAACTTTGTAGGGAATTCTAAATCGGTAGCATTGCTTATTTTAGAAGAGGAGCCTTCAGAATCTATAACAGAGTTAGCTGAATTAATCCTGCTATCGGCAGAACAACAATACAATTATATTGAAAACTTCATCAAGCTGCTAAAAGAGCAAGATCAACTTATAGAAAAAAAATCTAAAAATGAAATTGTGCAGTTTTCTTCCATTTTTTCGGTTGTATCAAAGCAATTGGATCAGTTGTTAAGTCATAAAAACATTACGCTGGATTTGTCAATTGAAGTGGAAGAAGCACTCATGAAAATTGATAAAATTTTGTTGATTCGAGTTTTAGTAAACTTGATTGATAACGCGATAAAATTCTCGTTTCCAAATAGTGAAATCAAAGTTCGTGTTTATGTTCAGGATAGTAAACTCATCTTTAAAATAGCTGACAAAGGTTTGGGATTTGATCAAAAGCAAAGCGATGAACTGTTTGGCAAATTTACTAAAATGAGTAAACTAGGAACATCAAATGAGCCTTCAACAGGAATTGGGTTGTATTTGTGTAAAAAAATAATAGAAAGACACGAAGGACAAATTTTTGCAGAAAGCGATGGAATTAATAAAGGAGCTACTTTCTCTGTGGTTTTTATCCAAAAATAAGAAACGGACATCCAATAAAATAAGTATAAAATAAAATTCATGATATTGAATTTCAGTATCATGAATTTTTGTATTTTTAGAAAACAAATAAACGTTATTTTAATTTATTTTTGCTTTGGAAACACTATTCTTATATGTTCCATATTCTTCTTTTGTTTGACTAAGTAAAGTCCGTATTTGTATTTTAATTGACTATTTAAGCTTTCAAAATCCTTGGTTTTAAGCGTGAAATTGTAATTGTCTTTGATATCCGTTTTATCAAAAATTATTGTGTTACTTTCTTTAGTCAAAGCATTAACAAGCGTTTTAATCTTAGAATTTTTTATAATAATTTCTTCTGAGTTTATAGTAACCATGTTTCCATAAGAGTTATTCTCCGTTTTGTATTTCCCCAAAATTTTCGGATTCATAATTTTTAAATGCCAGACCTCAGTTTGTATTGTATTTTTTTTAATTGTAAAGTCATAGCTTTTCGCTAATTGATTCAAGGCAATACTTTTTGTTTGGGAGCTGTCTTTCGACTTGTTTTTAAAGTTTAAATTTAACTGTTTGTCAAACATTTTTTCATCATTCGTTTGTAGTAATATTTCATTTGTATTTAGTAAATAAGATAGGGTTGTTTTCAGGCTCACGTTTTATAGGCAATACTATCAGGATAATTATGTTGCGTACTTGGGCTGTCTATATCGTTAGTTTCCTCTATCTTGATGGAATATAAACTGGTTTCAACGTTTTTTTCGGAATGGTTTAACATGGAAAATAATCCAAATCCTATAAAAACGGCATTGTGAAGCGCGTGCATTAGAAATCCTAAAACAAATCCATAACGAACTCTAAGGAAACCAATAAAAAAACCTAATATTATTTGTGGTGCCACTAATATTGGAGATAACAGTAAAATAGTATAAGAGAATTCAAAATTAGTGATGTGAATCAACCCGAAAAGCACACCAGAAAAATAAAAGATGAACTTGTATCTTTTTTTCCAAAGAGAAATCATGAAAGTTTCCGCTTTTTGTTCATTCTGAACGCCTGTAAACGAAACTAATGAAATGACAAAATGCAGTGCATAGTTATTTTTATAACGTATATACAGCCTAAATATTAATTCTTCGAAAAAAGGTATAATTACAACCGTTAAGATTAGGAATAATGGAACCGGAACCGACTTGATCAAATCCAAAATTTTGTGGTTACCTGAATCCACAAGTCCCAATGTTTCTAAACCACTTATTAGAAGAATCAAAATCACCATGATTGGAATCTCAATTACCAATAAAGAAATTAGTTTTTTAAATTTGTCAGCTACTGTAAGTTTTGGGCCCGATTCGTCTTTTGGGTTTCTTAAAAAAGACATTAAATCAGTATAGGTTTCTTTTATGGTGTCCTGCATTATTGTTGCTATTATTTAATTTTTATTTTTAAGTTTTTGTAAAAAGGAGATTTATTTTAATAGTGCAATCTATTTGCATTATTTTAAATTGATTTCTTTTTTAGGTATGAAGTATTTTTTTATTTGCGCAAACATAATCAAATAAATACGAAAAATAGCACATAAAGATTTCATTATAAACTAGGATTATATTTATTTGATGCAAGAATTTTTAACGACGATTAAAGTATAAAGTGAAGAGGCGAGTTTTAGTTTTTAGAATACACGAACTTTAAATTTTCGTTAAAAAATTCCATTTCTGAAAGTGGTTTTTCACAAATGAGCTAAATTTGAGAAAACATAAAATTTATAATTATGAAAAGAAATGCAACCGCAGTCTGGAACGGTTCCCTCAAAGAAGGAACTGGGAAACTTACCACACAAAGTACCACACTAAATGAGACACAATATTCCTTCAAATCTCGTTTTGAAGAAGGAGTAGGGACTAATCCCGAAGAATTGATCGCAGCGGCGCACTCAGGATGTTTTACTATGCAACTGTCTGCTTATATCACCGAAGCTGGTTTTGATATTGAAAGCATCGAAACTAAATGTGATATCGATTTGGTGGATGGAACAATTACAACGTCACATTTAACCGTAAATGCAAAAATTAATGCAATTACAGATGATGTTTTCCAACAATTAGTTACTAAAGCGGAAAAAAATTGCCCTATTTCTAAAGTATTAAATGCAGCAATTTCATCTACAGCTAGTTTAGCATAAAAACAATACAATACATAAAAAAGGCTCGATTTTCCTTAAATCGAGCCTTTTTTATGTTATCAAAGGAATTACCACAATTGATGTACTTCGGGTTTGATATAACGCTCATAAATTTCATTCATCGCTGCAATTTTGTCATCAGTCAATGTAGGCAAATCATAAACTGATAAATTAGACAACACATGACTTTCATTAGAAGCGCCTGGAATTATACAGCTTACTTCATCGAAACCTAAAATCCATTGTAATGCGATAGGAGCTAAGTTTGTTGATTCGGGAAATAAAGCCTTCAATTCTTCAACAGCTTTTAAGCCCAAATCGTAATTAACACCAGAGAATGTTTCCCCTTTGTCAAAAGCGTCCCCATTTCGATTAAAATTACGATGATCTTGGGTGTCAAAAACAGTTTTGGCATTGAATTTTCCTGTCAAAAGCCCGCTTGCTAGTGGAACTCTTGCAATGATACCAACATCATGTTTCAGCGCTTCTTTAAAAAATAGTTCGGATGGACGCTGACGAAAAAGATTAAAAACAATCTGAACTGAAGTTACATTCGGAAATTCAATTGCTTTTAGCCCTTCTTCCACTTTTTCGACGCTAACGCCAAGATTTAAAATTTTCCCTTCCGTTTTCAAACGGTCAAACATTTCAAATATTTCCGGACGATAAAATACTCCGGTCGGCGGGCAATGCAATTGGATTAAATCTAATGTTTCTAAACCAGTTCTGCTCAAACTGTCTTCTACGAATTTTTGTAGCGCTTTAGGTTGGTAGCCTTCATTTACATGCGGATTAATATGCCGACCGCATTTTGTGGCCACATAAATTCGTTCAGAACGGGAACGAACCACCCGGCCTACAGCTGTTTCGCTCAATCCGTTTTCATAAACATCGGCAGTATCAATAAAATTTACTCCGTTGTCTATTGCGGCATTGATCAGTTCATCTGCGGTTTTATCATTAAAAGGCGAACCCCATTTTCCACCTACCTGCCATGTGCCAAGCGATATTTCTGAAATTTTAAAATCTGTTTTACCTAATCTGCGATAGTTCATTTTTTGCTTCTTTTTAAAGGTGATACTTTATTTTTGCAACAAAACTTTGGTGATTGCTTTTTCTGCAAGAGGCGCCATCACTTGATATCCTGTTTTATTGGGATGTACTTCATCACTGGAGTACGATGCAGGCAGCCCTTTTCGTTTATCAGCCATAGCCGAAAAATAATCAACATATAAGAGGTTATGATCGTGCGCGTAATTTTTTATCAGTTCGTTTAAAGCGACCACTTTTTCAGCGGGATTTTGATTCGGTTTCCAAGAGAAATCATAAGCAGGCAATACTGAACAAAGAATTACTTTAATATTGTTTGCTTTTGCCAATTCGGCCATTGAAAAAATATTATCTGCAATCATATCTAATGAGGAAGGACCAGTATTGCCGGCGATGTCATTTATTCCCGCCAAAACAATCACAACAGCGGGTTTTAAAGCAATAACGTCCGCTCTAAAACGGATAAGCATCTGCGGTGTGGTTTGGCCGCTAATACCGCGATTAACGTATGGTTTTCCGGCAAAATACTCCGGATCTGTTGTGCTCCAAAATTCGGTTATGGAATCGCCCATAAATACAATTCTTTTTTGTCCTGGTACTACCGGTTTGAGATTTGTATTTTCATTTTGGTATTTGTTTAAATTAGGCCAGTCCTGCGCCTGTACTTTTGCTCCCATAACGATTGATAAAAATAGAATGCAATAAATTAATTGAGTATTTTTCATTTGTGATAAAATTATAAAGGGGGTGTTAGTTAAACCATTTTTGGTTATAAAAGGAATTGTTCTTTCTTAAAATCGAATTCGCCTTCCTTTTCGAAAGATACTGAAAAGAAAGGTTATTTCTATAACGTCCAAGTACTTTAATCAAATAAATCCGAAGACAGATAGCGATCGCCACGGTCGCAGATAATGGCGACAATGACTCCTGATTCTAATTCTTCAGCTATTTTTATTGCGGCTGCGACTGAACCACCACTGCTCATTCCTGCAAAAACACCCTCTTCCAGCGCTAAGCGTTTGGTCATTAATCGTGCTTCTGCTTCCGATACTTCAATGATTGTATCTACTTTCTTGGCGTCAAAAATTTTAGGCAGATATTCAACAGGCCATTTTCGTATTCCTGGAATTTGGGAACCATCGCTGGGTTGTGCCCCTATAATTTGAATGGCAGGATTCTTTTCTTTCAAGTAGGTTGAAGTACCTATAATGGTACCCGTTGTTCCCATAGCAGAGACAAAATGGGTTACAGTTCCTTCCGTATCATTCCATATTTCAGGACCTGTTGTTTTGTAATGTGCTTTCCAGTTGTCGTCATTTGCAAATTGATTGAGCATGATGTAACCGCCTTCGGCTACTTTTTTATCAGCATAATCTCTAGAACCTATAATTCCGGCGTTTGCGGGTGTCAAAATAACGGTAGCACCATAAGCAAGCATGGTTTGAGTACGTTCTTTGGTGGAATCTTCCGGAAGTACTAATTCGATTTCGATATTGAATAATTGGGCAATCATGGCCAAAGCAATTCCGGTGTTACCACTAGTTGCCTCAATAAGTTTATCTCCTTTTTTGATCTCTCCTCTTGCTAATGCTGAAGCAATCATATTATAGGCTGCGCGATCTTTGACACTGCCTCCAGGATTGTTTCCTTCGAGTTTTAGTAATAGTTTTACGTTTTTATTTTTTATAAGATTAGTGGTTTCTAGCAAAGGCGTATTTCCAATAAGGTCTAATATTTTTTGTGGTCTCATAGTGTTTTCTGTCTTATCATTTAAATTGTAGCAATCTGATTGCAGAATTGATTACAAATAGAATTCGTTTTTGAACAATGTTTCTCAAGCGAGTAATTTAAAAAATAGCACTAACACTAACAGAAATAAATATTTTTGTAATTCAGTGCCATTTTTACTGGGTTTTAAAACGAACCGCAAAGATATTGAACTATTTCGAATTATTTCTTTCAAAAGAAAAAAGCTATCTGGGTTATTTAGGCACTTTTGTTAAAAAAATTGAGATTAAAACCGATAGGTTATAGTTGTTTTAAACTTTTAAGTTGAAAATACGAGATGGTATCTCTTTTATTTTGAATGAATAAGAACGGATTATTAGTTTTGATGAAAGTGTTTTTTTAAATTAGCACATAAATAACAATCCATGAAATCCAAGTCGACTTTTACAAGTTACATTTCAAAAAAAGAATTTCCAATAGCGGATAAAATTTCTGCTAAAGCCATACGAAACCCAATATTAGCGCTTATTAAAAATGATTATCCTGATTTTGATGAGGACAAATCTTTAGCAATTGAGGAGTTAAATATGTATCGGGAGAAATACATTTCTAATTATTTAGTAGTTGAAATAGGAGAGTTGTCAAAGATGGAAACGAGGGTAATTGGCTCGTTAAACGAAGATAAGTCTTTAGTGAGTGTTGTCGAGGATGAGATTGGAGATCGAACAGTGGGTCAAAAAGTAGCGGATAAAGTTGCTGCTTTTGGCGGAAGCTGGAAATTTATTATTCTGTTTGGAGTATTTATTTTATTATGGATTTTGGCTAATATTTATATCCTTTTGAATCAAGGATTTGATCCGTATCCATTTATTTTGTTGAATTTAATTTTGTCTTGTCTTGCCGCACTTCAAGCTCCGGTAATTATGATGAGTCAAAATCGTCAAGAAGAAAAAGACAGGGAAAGAGCCAAAAAAGATTATATGATTAATCTGAAATCAGAACTCGAAATTAGAATGCTTCATGAAAAACTGGATCATCTGATTCTGCATCAACAAGAAGAATTAATAGAAATTCAAAATGTGCAAATCGAAATGATGAATGATATTTTGACTCGAATCAAATAATTTTTTATTCTGAAAAGTCAAGAACAGGGATGCGTTAGTAGTGCTTAAAATAATACCCTACAATCATAAAAACACCATTTAAAATTGCGGAGCCAACAAGGAGTTTTTTGTAATTTCTGTTTTTGTCGACAGCATGGAAACCCAAAATTGCCAGAAATAACAAGGTGGTAAAAATGGGTGGATACATCTTAAAAGCAGCTCCGAAATTACCCTGCAAAAGCAGCAAAAATCCTCTTTGAAAACCACAGCCTAAACACTCTATTCCAAAGAGCGTTTTGCTTAAACACGGAAACATATATTTTTCTAAATCCAATGGTTTTTCTTTTTACAATTTTACGAAAAAATAAGAAACGGTTTAGGTAATAATTGATGCAATTTTAAATTCACTACTTTTGAAAACTGATATTTAAAAAGATGAGAAAGTTTATAATCCCAATAATGGTTATTGCAATTACTGTGGCTTTGTACGAGCAGGTGAGTGCCGAGAAAAATGTATATATAATGGTAATTGCAATCGTAGTTTTCATGATGGGAATGATGCAATTGAGTGCCAAAACGCCTAGTAAAAATCAAAATAAAGAGGACGAAAATGTTTAACAAAGGAGACAAGGTTTCAGTGCTTGACGAAGCGATAAATGGAGTTGTATTGTCAGTAAACGAAAAGCAAGTGACGATAGAAACAGAGGATGGATTTACAATGACATTTTTTGTCAACGAGTTGATTAAAGTCGACGATTCCAGCAACTTACTTGATTCTATCAGAAGAATTAATGTAAGTGAAGTTTCTAAAGAGAAAGAGATTCCAAAAGCGCGAAGTTTTGTCAAAGAAAAGAAATCAAAGCACGAAATTCCAGCTCCGGAGTTTGATTTACACATCGAAAAACTGGTGCCGAATAAACGCGGAATGTCGAACTATGATATTTTGACTTTGCAGACTGAAACGGCAAAACGGCACATCGAATTTGCGATTCGCAATCGCATCCCAAAAATTGTTTTTATCCATGGCGTAGGAGAAGGAATTCTAAAAGCGGAGTTGGATTTTTTATTAGGACGTTATGATAACATTGCCTTTCAAGAAGGGAATTATCAAAAATATGGTCAAGGAGCGACAGAAGTTTTTATCAAACAAAGTGCCATGTAAGTTTTAAAAATACAAAAAAAGGTCCCGTTTTCAAGCAGTTTTCATTGGAAAATTTACTTAAAATCGGGACCTTTTTTGCGTCTAAAAACAATTGTTTTTAAGCTCTAATTTTACGTCTAATAGGAGATTAATTCGTGGTCAATAATTCACCATAAATATAATTATCACCCAAAATAAAATCACTGCTTCCTTTCTTCATTTTTGCTTTTTTAAGGACAACGGTGTGTTTAAAGCCAGTTCCCAAAGAGGTCGTTGTTACTTCCACAATTCCACTTTCGTTTGCTACTCCAGCCACGGCAATCCATTCTTCGCTTACTGCGGGAGTTGCCGGAAAAGCAGTGTTGCAAAAATAAGCACCAGTTAGTAAACCGGAGAATAATCGATATGTAAGCTTGTTTTTTGTGTCACTTATTAATCCCGTTCGTGGAGTGTTAAGCGGTGTGGCTTGATTAACAATTAAAGCGGGATCAATGTCAAGAATTAGCGCTTCACTACTATTGTAATCGTATAATTGTTTTGAAGAACTACATTGTTCAAGGGTCTTGTTGAATGCAAGCGGTAAAGGTGTAGCATTAATTACATAGTCGCCAAAAGGAAATGTTTCGTAAACTTGCGTCCCGTTGCTTTTTACAAATGTGATGTTTTTGAAGGTAATATTGTGATTGTAACCTGTAATTTTAGTACTGTTATCAGTGGTATTTGTTGTTTTGATGGCGGTCGTATTTATAACTATTTTTCCGCCGGAAGTAGTCCACTGATCCACAACAATTGGTGTTGCCGGGGGGATACTTTCGCAGATGGTTGTAGAGGTTACGGCTCCATTGTAAAAACGATATAGAACGCGATTTGAGGTGCTAATGTCTAATTCTTTGGACACTGTTTCGGTTGGGAATGTAAATCCCAAAACTTCAAGAATAAGAGCTTCATTATCTTTTAGTTTGTAGATGATTCCATTTTTATCGCAAGCTTCCGGAACAACATCTTCAAAACTGATGTCTTCTTGAATTAAATCACCATCATCACAACTGTTTAACAGTACGGCAAAAACCAGTAGGCTTATAACTCTTTTCATTTTTATATTATTTCTAACAAAAGTAGAATTTTTAATTTGTTCCAATTGCATTCCCTTTTAAAAATAGATTATTTAACAGGATATTGGGTTTTATAGAAGAACAATTGCACTATAAAAGACAAATTTGTGGCTGGTAGGATTGTCAGGATGGTTGTCATTTAAAGCCACTAGAATGTATTATCTTTGCATCAATTCAATACTGTTTATGAGACTTAACAAATATTATTCGGCTGCTTTTTTAGCTTTTTTTGTCTGGGGTTTTTTTAGTTTTGCGTTAAAACCATTGCATAATTATCCTTCATTGGATATTTTGTTTTATCGTGTGTTTTTTAGCGTGCTTACGATGGTACTGATTAATGTCGTTTTTCGAAGGAAAGTGATGAGACAAAACTGGAATCATTTCAAAAATATCAGTTCCAAACAACAAAAAAGTGTTGTTATTTTGACTCTTGGTGGTGGCGTATTTCTCTCCTCAAATTGGTTTGTTTACATTTATGTGATGAATCATGTCAGTGTAAATGCGGCTTCTTTAGCGTACTTAATTTGCCCTATAGTGACAACTGTTTTTGCGTTTTTTTTGTTAAAAGAAACACTCAGTAAATGGCAGTGGGTTGCTGTTTCCATCAGTTTTGTTAGTTGTATTTTATTGGCATTCAACTATTTTCAGGATATATTTTACAGCCTTATTACCGCGGCGACCTATGCCTTGTATTTAGTGAGCCAGAGAAAAAACAACGATTTGGATAAATTTTTGGGGTTAACAATTCAATTGATTTTTACAGCACTTGTTTTACTTCCTTTTTATCCTAAATATAGCGGAGTAATTCCTACGGAGCCTTTGTTTTATAGCTGTATGTTCATGATTGTGGTATTTTTTACCATTATTCCATTGTTTCTAAATCTTTATGCGCTCAAAGGAATTAACTCTTCTGCGGTAGGAATTATGATTTATATTAACCCAATTATTAATTTTTTACTGGCCATATTTTATTACAATGAGCAAGTAAGTTTCCTTCAATTGTTCTCTTATTTTCTAATTTTGGTTTCGATAGTTGTTTTTAATGAAAAAATACTCTTTTCCCGAAAAACGAAAGTGATTCCAACACAAATTGAAGGGCTGTAATAATTTTATAATTTAAAAAAATGAAAAAAGTATATCTCGATAATGCCTCTACCACTGCTGTTCGTCTCGAAGTAATTCAGGAAATGACCAAAGTATTAATGGAAGATTATGGAAATCCATCGTCAACACATAGTTTAGGACGTACGGCAAAAAATATCTTGGAACTTTCCAGAAAATCAATTGCCAAAAATTTGAATGCCACTGCACAGGAAATTATCTTCACTTCCTGCGGTACCGAAGCTAACAATTGGATTCTTCGATCTTCGGTTAAAGATTTACATGTAAAACGAATCATTACCAGTAAAATGGAGCATCATGCGGTATTATACACGGCTCTAGTCTTGCAAAAAGAGTACGATATCCAAATTGATTATGTAAATGTAAAACCAAATGGAGAAATTGATATTACACATTTAGTAGAGTTGCTTTCGCAGGAAAAGAAAACATTGGTGAGTCTGATGCATGTAAATAACGAAACAGGTACCGTTTTAGATTTGGAACGAATAGGCCGTATTTGTCAAGAGCATAACGTTTTATTTCATTCGGATACCGTACAGTCCGTTGGTAAGGCAACGATTGATTTAAAAACAATCCCCGTTGATTTTATCGTGGCAAGTGCGCATAAATTTCATGGACCTAAAGGTGTTGGTTTTGCTTTTATTCGAAAAAATTCTGGGTTACAGCCATTGTTTTTTGGTGGTGAACAAGAAAAAGGATTGCGAGCCGGAACCGAAGCGTTGCACCAAATCGCCGGTATGGCAAAAGCACTGGAAGTTTCCTGTACCAACTTAAAAACAGAACAGATACAGATTGCTGCATTGAAAAGTTATTTGATTTGCCAACTTGAAATTGAATTCCCCGAATTTAAAATTAACGGAAATCCCGATGGGTTTTATACTGTTTTGAACGTTTTATTGCCTTTTGCAGCAGCAAAAACAGCGATGATATTGTTTCATTTGGACATGAAAGGAATCGCGGTTTCCCGTGGGAGTGCCTGTCAGTCAGGAAGTATAAAGCCTTCGCATGTTTTAGCCGAAATGCTTTCTGAAGAAGATTTAACGAAACCAAGTTTGCGCATATCGTTTAGTCATTTTAATACAGAGGAGGATATTGATTTGCTGATTGAAGCTTTGAAAACCATTTAAAAAAGAACTGAAACAGGAGAATAGTAATTAAAATATACTGCTTGTTAGCGAAAATAGGGCGCTTTTCAGCATGCTCTTTCCGTATATGAACTTGAAAGTAATATGCTACTTGTTTTTTAAGTTTTGATGACGCTTTTACTATCATTACTTTCTCAATTCGAGAAGCAATTCGTTTATGTCTAATTTTGCAACTGCAATATATTTATCCGCTACACCATAATAAAGGTAAAGATCATTTCCAAACAAGGCGTGACCGGTTGGGAATACAACGTTACTCACTTTGCCTTCTATTTCCCATTGCATAGTAGGAGAAAATAACGGATAAACTAATCTGGAAAGTTCAATTTCGGGACTGTCTAATTGCAATAATGCTGCTCTGGCATGGTATACCTTTCCTGTGGTAGTTTCCTCTACACCGTGATAGATTATCAGCCAGCCAAATTCAGTTTCTATAGGAGGTGCGCCAGCTCCAATGTAGCTTACCTCATAGATGTCTTTTGGATCTAAAACAATATGATTGACAAGATTTTTAAGATAATCTTCCCAAAAAGATTCTGTTAAATCTGTCCACTCATTAAATTGTACAATTTGAATTCCAGGCCAAATGCGGTGTAAAAAAACAAATTTCCCATTTATTTTTCTTGGAAATAAAACCACATCTTTATCTCTGAGTAATCTAAGCTTATCTTCGGCTAGTCCTATTTGTGCAAAAAGGGTATAATACTGATGGTATTTTGGATTTAGTTTGCTTTTATTTTCGTCACAAAAAGTGATATAGTTTTCATATTCTTGGTAATTTACACTTGGAGTTATGATACCATGTTTTTTAAAATGAATCAAATCCTTTGAGGTAGCCAATGCTCCCATTGCATTGACACCATCGTAAGCAGTATAGGTAATGTAATAAATATCCTCAATTTTTACAACACGCGCATCTTCTACACCATGTTTTTCATACTCGAAATCACGAGTGATCAATGGCTTTTCATGCCGTTCCGTCACATTAAGTGGGCCATCCATTTTAGCATAACCGATGGTGGAGAAATTACCATGTTCTACTGCTCGGTATAGAACATGAATGGTATTTCCATCTTGGTAAATACCCGGATTTAACACGGCGCTATTTTCAAATTCGTTGTCAGTCGGACTTAAAATTATTCCTAATTTTTCAATAGTAACCATAATCTCCTCTTTTTTGATTTTCAATACTTTTTATCCTCTATTTCTTTTTTGGGTACTTTAGTTCTTGCTTTTTCCTGTTTTTTAAAATATCCTCGAAATAAAAAATTATGTTTTAAAGCTTCCATATTTTCATTCAAGCGGAAACTGGCTTCATTAATGTTTGTCATCGTGGAGTCTATTTTTCGTACGAATTGCGGATTATTCGACAAGTAGTTTATAGCTCCCTTTCCATCTTTGATATTTGCAATTGTAGTATTGAGGTTGCTAACTACTTTGTTTATTTCAGTGCTGGATTGATCTAAATTCCGCACTACCGCTTTCATATCATTGGCTACAGCCGTATCTTTTAAAAAACCTATTACATTGTTTTTATTTTCTAAAGAAGAAAGGAGTCGGTTTAATTTTGTCACAGACTCCGAGGTTCCTTGAGCGGTAATTTTTAAGTAACGCATAATTTCTTTCATGTTATTGGCTGCTGTGGAATCTTTAATCAATACCCCTACTGTTCCCTTGCCTTGATTTATTTCCTGTGTGATTTTAAGTAAATCAGCCGTCAGCAGTGCCGCATTTTTATTGGTCACGCCAAGGGTATTCAGCATATCATCAGCACGAATTCGACTTAAGGATTGAATTTCATCCCCGGGATTCACAACAGCTTCCATCCCTTTGCCGGGAATAATATTTATAATCATATTACCTACTAAACCATCGGAGCCTATGGTGGCGATAGCGTTTTTTCTAATGTGAGGAAAAATGGTTTTATCAATGAGCATATCGACTTTAATGGTAGAATCATTGATCATTTCGATACCACGCACAGTGCCTACATTTATTCCGGAGTAACGCACATTATTCCCTAATTGTAAACCACTTACATTATTAAAAACTGCTTTTAGATGATTGGTTTTTCCAAACATTTTTTGCTTATCGCCAATGAAATACACTGCCAGTATAAATAGCGTTAATCCGATGATTACAAAAAGTCCAAGTCGCAGTTTTTGTGATGTCGTTTTTTCCATTAGTTATTCTTATTTAAAGAAAGCCTGTACTTTAGGATCTGTTAAGACTGATAATTCCTCAAAAGTTCCCTCGATATAATTGACACCGTCCACCAATAAAATCATTCGGTTCGAAATCATTCTGGCACAATCCACATCGTGTGTAATGATCACTGCCGACGTGTTGTATTTTCTTTGAATGGACATCATCAACAGCAAAATTTCTTTTGCAGTAATGGGATCTAAACCAGTAGTTGGTTCATCATAGAGAATAATTTTTGGTTGCAGAATTAAAGTTCTTGCCAAAGCGATCCTTCGTTTCATTCCACCCGAAAGTTCTTCCGGCATTAAATTTAGGGTATGAGCCAAACCAACATTTTCTAAAGCCTCCATAACCAGTGGAGTGGTGTCTTTTATTTTTCCAAATTTTTTTTTGTGACGACGCAAAGGGAATTCTAAATTTTCTCTGACGGTCATCGAGTCATAGAGTGCACTCCCCTGAAAAAGGAAACCTACTTCGGTACGTATATCATCTAATTCCTCCCGGTCGAGTTCACTAATATCCGCTCCCATTATAACAACTGTTCCACTATCATGTTCTTCTAATCCAATGAGGCATTTTATCATCACAGATTTTCCAGAACCTGATTTTCCCATGATAACTAGATTTTCTCCTTCATTCAAAACCATATTAAAGCCATCCAAAACATGATTATTACCGTAGCTTTTCTTCAAGTCTTTGATTTCTATTATCGCTTTTCTATTGGATATGGATGTATTCATAATCAGTTATAAATCATAAAAAATATCAGTGATAAAAACAGCAACAAAGTCAATAATAAACAAAAGCATCGAGGTAAAAACCACTGCGGAATTAGCCGCTAAACCTACTCCAGCAGTTCCTTTTTTACAATAATATCCTTTAAAACAGCCCACTAACCCGATGGCAAAACCGAAAAAGAATGTTTTAAGGGTCGCTGGGATCAAATCTCCAAATTCCAAGGCGGCAAACACCTGATTGTAATACAGTAAAAAAGAAACATTTCCTTTAATGTTTTCCACTAAAAAGGAACCAAAAATCGCAATAGTATCTCCAAAAAAAACTAGAATGGGTAGCATAATAGTAGTAGCTAATATGCGGGTTACTACTAAATACTTGAAAGGATTTGTACCGGAAACTTCCATGGCATCTATTTGCTCCGTAACCCTCATAGACCCTAATTCAGCACCAATTCCAGAACCAATACGGCCGGCACAAATTAAAGCCGTTATAATAGGTCCAATTTCTCTAATTAGCGAAATGCTTACCATTGATGGCATCCAGGAAACGGCTCCAAATTCCTGCAGCGTAGGGCGGGACTGTAAAGTGAATACCAAACCGATGATAAATCCTGTAACTGCAACGAGTACCAGCGAACGGTTTCCCATATAAAAACATTGTCTAAGGAACTCTTTAAATTCCGAAGGACTTTTAAAAACTTCTTTAAAAAAACGACCGGCAAAAAAGGAGAGTTCGCCAACTTCAATTAAAAAATTTTTAAACAATTCGATTATTTTAAAAACACTATTCATTAGCAAATGAATTAATTTTTAATAGAAAAAAAGCTACTCAAATATACAATTATTTGTCTGATTATCAGTATTTAATGCTGATGTTAAACTTTTTTTTGAAGGTTTTGCCGATAAAAAATAGATTTTAAAAAACAAGTATATTTTTAAATTGCAATGTATATTTTGACTTTTAAACGTCGAGTTAAAAAAAGGGATTTTGATTTAAACTGAAATATAACTCTAAAAAGAAATAAATGATTTTAAAAATAAATCACACAAATCCTTATAAAATAGTGCGTATTAAAAAGTGATTTCAGATTATTTATTCCTGTTTTTAATCCACTTTTCAGCTTCGCCAGACCAGAATACAATACTTGATACCGCCACGGTTATTGCCAATTCATAAAAAGATAAGGGTTGGGTTTTAAAAATCTCATTGAAGAAAGGCACGTAAATTACCATAAATTGAAGGGCAATGGTTATCAGTAGTGCACCAACCATAGGTTTGTTTGAAAAAAATCCTATTTTAAAAATAGATTCCCGTCCGGACCGAATGACCATCACGTGTCCTAATTGACTAAAACAAAGCACCGTAAAAGCCATAGTTTGCCAATGTGCATTGCCATCATGTATTGCATACGCCTGTATCGCAATAGTAACGATGCCCATTAATAATCCAATCCATAAAATATGTATTGCCATTCCCTTTGAAAAGATATTTTCCTGGGGATTTCTGGGTGGTCGATTCATGATATTTGCTTCAGCTGGTTCTGAGGCTAGTGCCAATCCGGGTAAACCGTCGGTTACCAAATTAATCCAGAGAATGTGAATGGCCAATAAGGGAATAGGTAACCCAAAAAATGGAGCTAAAAAAATCGCCCATATTTCGCCTGAATTCCCTGTCATAATATATTTAATAAATTTTAAAATGTTATCAAATATTTTTCTCCCGTGTTTAACGGCAACAATAATGGTGGCAAAGTTATCATCGAGTAAAATCATGTGCGACGCCTCTTTAGAAACTTCAGTTCCGTTGATTCCCATTGCAATACCAATGTCAGCATTTTTTAAAGCAGGAGCATCATTGACACCGTCGCCAGTCATTGCTACAAAATGATTTTTGGATTGTAATGCAGTGATGATTCTTAGTTTCTGTTCCGGATTTACACGGGCATATACAGTTACTTTTTCGACAATTTTCACAAACTCACTTTGTGTCAACGCGCTTAGTTCTGAACCCGTTAAAACAAGATCATCATCCGTGACAATAATACCCAGTTTTTCGGCAATTGCTTTGGCAGTTAGCTTGTGATCACCCGTAATCATAACAGGAATAATACCGGCTTCCTTGCATTGAGAAACTGCCTGTTTTGCCTCCTCGCGAGGGGGGTCGATCATGCCTACAAACCCAATAAGAGTTAATTCATTTTCTATTAAATTAGGATCTAAAGTAGCCGGTAAGGAGGGCAATGTTTTTATTGCGTACCCTAAAACCCGATATCCTTTTGCAGCCATTTCATTGACTTTGCTTTCAAATTCAGGGATATCTGATTTTTGATTGTCACTTAGTTCGTGAAACAATACATCAACCGCCCCTTTTGTAATCACTAAAATTTCACCAGTAGAATTGTGTGTTTGATGTATTGTAGTCATGCACTTTCTTTTAGAATCAAAAGGCAGTTCTGCAATTCGAGGAAGTGCTTCTTCTAAATCATTGCGGTTTAGGTTTTTATCAAATGCATATTGTACCAATGCGACTTCGGTCGAATCTCCTAACCATTTACCACTTTCATCTTTTGTAACGTCATTGTTTAGCGCGATAGCTTGAAGGAGAATATTTTTTTCTTTAAAAATAGTTTCATACTGTAAGTCTGGGGTTTCAAAAATTTCCTGTACCGTCATTTTGTTCAATGTAAGAGTTCCTGTTTTATCAGAACAGATGTATGTAACGGAACCTAAAGTCTCTACCGCCGGTAATTTTCGAATGAGCGCATTGCTTTTGGCCAATTTCTTCGCGCCAAAAGCAAGTGCTACAGTGACTAATGCTGGTAAAGCTTCCGGAATCGCGGCAACTGCAAGCGAAATAGAAGTAATCAACATCGTTACAACGGATTCTCCCCGCAACCGTCCGATAAAGAAAATTATAGCGCAAATAATAAGTATAATCACAGACAATTTTTTGCCAAAAACGGCTAATCTCTTTTGTAAAGGCGTAGCTATTTCATCGGTTTGGATCATTTTTGCGATGTGTCCAAGTTCAGTATGCATTCCCGTTGCTACAACGTAAGCCAGCCCGCGTCCGCTAGTAACAAATGTACCTTTATAGCCCATATTGGTTTGGTCGCCCAGCGCATAGTTACCTTCGGGAAGTGCATCGGGATTTTTTTCTACATTGTTTGATTCGCCCGTAAGTGTTGATTCATCTACTTTTATTTGATGGGTTTCAAAAAAACGGACATCAGCAGGAATAACATTTCCCGCTTCTAGTTCCACTACATCTCCCGGGACAATATCCGATGCAGGAACGTCAATTTTTTTTCCATTACGTAAAATACGAGCATGATTTGCCACCATATTCTTTAATGCTTCCATCGCTTTTTCAGCCCTATATTCTTGGATAAATCCCACAACAGCATTAATAATAATGATGGCAAGAATAATTATGGTATCGCTAAGATCGCCTATTAAGCCAGAAATAACCGCTGCGGCAATAAGGATCAGGATCATAAAATCAGATAGCTGAGAAAGAATCATTTGTACTATCGTCTTCTTTTTTTTATCTTCAATTTGATTTTTTCCATGTTTGCGCAAGCGTTCTGAGGCGGTTGCGTCATCAATTCCGGTTGGGCTGGTGTGGAGCTTTTCAGCTATTTCCAGAAGAGGGAGTAGGTGCCAGTTCATATTTTTACTTTTTACAAATAGTGAAAAATCGTTGGAATTGTCAAAGCTCAACTTTCATACAATCGCAATCTGTTTTTCATGGATATTAATTCATTTTGCAAGGCATCAATTTTTTGCAGTAAGTTAAATACAACATCGATTCCTGCGGTATTGACATCTAATTCCTGATGGATGCGTATCATTTTTTCGATTTCAAAAATTGCATCCGAATGAATATATTGCATTTCTTCGATTGTTTTTATTTCGAGTAATCCCATTTCGTTGAGATTGTCAAAAAAAGATAGTTCTACTTTATAATAACTGCACAATGCCGGTATTGCGATGAGATTTTCTATTTTCATGATGTTCTTAACTTAGCGAGTTCCGTAAATAATTCTTTTTCTTTATCAGTACTATATGTGGGTATTTGCACGTGATAGGTAATGTATAAATCTCCATATTCGCCTTCTTTTTTATAGACAGGAAATCCTTTTCCTTTCAGTTTTACTTTTGTTCCGTTTTGAGTTGCTGGTTTTACGGTTAGTTTTACTTTTCCGTCAAAAGTATCTGCGGTAATATCACCACCCAGTATGGCAGTGTATAAATCTAAGGTAACGGTGGTGTAAAGGTTGTGCTTGTCCAATTTAAAGTTGGTATGGTTTTCAATACTAAAAGTAATATACAAATCACCTTTTGGTCCAGCGTTTGTGCCTTCGCCACCAAGTCCGCTGATTTTTATTTGTTGCCCATTTTCTACCCCCGCAGGAATAGTAATCCGAATGTTTTTGCCGTTAATTGTCAAGGTGCGCTTGTGGGTGGCGTACACCTCTTTTAGATCAAGATGCAATTCTGCATTAAAATCCTCCCCTTTAAACTGTACACTGCGACGCCCTGAGTTTCCTGACGAGTGTCCTCCAAACATTGTCTCAAAAAAATCTGAAAAATCATTGCCCCCACTGAATCCGCCAAAACCATCTTGTTGGCCGCCACTTTGATACTGCTGCTGTTGTTTTGATTTTTCAAATTCCTCGGCATGTTGCCAATTTTCGCCATAGTCATCATGTTTTTTACGATTCTCGGTATGGCTCAGTACTTCATTAGCCTCATTTATTTCCTTGAATTTTCTTTCGGCCTCCTTACTGTTGGGGTTTAAGTCGGGATGGTATTTACGGGCCAGCTTGCGATAGGCCTTTTTAATTTCGGCTTCGGTTGCTTTTTTGTCCACTTCAAGAATCTTATAATAGTCGATAAATGCCATCTGGATTGTTTTATATTTTGAGGCTGTGGTATTATTCCTTTAATCGAACGGGTTTACTGTTTAATAAACTCACAATCTGCTTTAATTTTTACTTCATCACTAATCATTTTCACAGGAAATTTTTGGCCTATATTAAAATCAAGACGATTTAAGGTTCCACTAAACTGAAACCCGGCAGTACTTGCTTTTGATTGCTCATTTACTATAGTTCCTCTATACCACATATTAATTGTTGCCGGTTTTGTTATTCCATGTAGGGTGAGCGCACCTGTAAGTTTGTATTTATCCTTTCCTACTTTTTTTATGGATATACTTTTGAATGTCATTTGAGGAAATTTTTCCACATCAAAGAATTCAGCGCTTCGCAAATGATTATCACGCATTTCTACTTCAGTGTCTATGGAGGCAACATCAGTCGAAAGTTCAAATTCAGCATCACTGAAATCCGTTTTATTTGTTACAACGGTTATCTCAAATTTCTTGAATAAGCCTGCTATATCTGCAATACCATGATGTACGGTGCTAAATGTAAGTTTTGAATGATTTGGATCTGCTTTCCAAGTTGTTTGTGCCTGCAAAAAAGTAAAAAAAAACAGTGTTGCGATAATTAGTGTTATTTTTTTCATGAGGCATGATTTTTTAATTATTTGGTAGTTTATAAAAACGTTACAAGGAAGAAATCGTACTGGCATCGACCTTATTATTCATAAAAAAGACCGTACCAATGATTGTAATTTCAAACATTTTAATTTATCAAATTTAATTAATTTCAGCAATTAAAAATATAATATGTAGCTTTATTTCAGTGTGTTATAAAATTAAAAAAACTCTACGAGGAGTTTTCATGGAATAGTTTTTTACCAAGTTTTCATTTAAATTATTATGGGAGTACTATTTCATCCTCCATCATTTTCAAATCCTGTTTCTTTTTTAGGTTTTTTAACAAAGATTTATATGCCAAAAATTCGATGTCTTTTGGATTTATTTGCAGTACAAAATTTATTTTCCCTAACAAATGTTCGAGATAATTTTTTTGGTTAATTTCTTTGTATTCGCGGTGTTCTTCGAATCCAAACTTCTTGATATAATACATGGCTTGCCTTAAATCATTGCGTTTGTGGAATACCACTTGCGGTTTTTCATTCACAACAATACCCGTCACCGTTTGTCGGTTATTGGATGTCATGAGCTTAGTCTTATTTTTATTGATGCGAAGGTTTAATTTTTCAACAGTATTACGTACTTCATACAGCAATTTATTTTCATCAAAATCTCCCGAAAAACTCATGTCGTCAGCATACCGGGTGTATCTTATTTTATGTAGTTTACAGTAGGCCGCAATCTTGGCATCGGCATCTTTAAATATTAAATTCGAAAGATACGGACTCGTGGGCGCGCCTTGCGGCAAAGTTCTGTCTCGGGTGCATAATTTGGAGAATAATTTCGATACCATTTTAGAATAACCCAATTGATGAAATTCTTTTTCAACTAATTCAATAGTAATAGATTGAAAAAAATTTTCTAAATCCAATGTAAAAACTTTAGGCTGATTTTTGTGAAATTTGAGGTTTTCAATAAGGCTTACATTGGTTTTATATGCTTTCGCAAAAGGGCTGGTGGACACTTTATTTAAGATATTTCTCAAAATCCAGATTTGAATTTCTTTTAAGCTCGGAAGCGGTTCAGAAATAAGTCGTTTGGTGCCATTTTTCTTTGAAATCTCAAAATCACGGTAAAAGTAACAGGGATAAACCGCCGCTTTTTTTATATATTCTTTTTTGTAACCTACTAAAAGTGATAAATGGTTTGGATTGTAAATAACCGGTACGTCGTGAGAAAATAAAACTGCGGCATAATCCAGACAGCGTTGAATATTTGACGGGGAATATCCTATTTTATGGGATTTGACGGTAAATGTATCTCTATATTGTGCAAAATCCATAATGTTTAAATCGTTAATGGAGTAGGGACTATTTTGTCCCTAACCCCGATTAAGAATACCGGTTTAAAAGTTCGAAGCTCTGCGGAGAATCTTTTGAACCTGGTGCTTGAAAGAACATTCAATTACAGAGCAGTGACTCACGGCTCCGATGTTAACCTGGGCTAACAAATTTCTTTAAGAAATGAACTAGAAAAATAATTCGTCCTGACCGGGAATAAACAAAATTTTACCACTTAATTTAGGAATTTTGTTCTCCAAATCTTTATGAATCCAATCCTCTTTTTTTTTAGTTTTTATTCGGTGTGGTTCCATTATTTATTATTTTATAAAGCGCTTGTTATTAATGTTTTAACAGGATTAAATGACACAGATAAAGTTAAATAAAAATATTTTATTAACAGTACTAATAGTGATAATTTTTAGATAATAATTTTGATTTTGCTAAATAGGTACTTTTCTTTGAACATAAAGTTGTAATTATTGTTTTATACAATCAATTATTGAAGCGTTTGTAGGGCGTGTACGTAACAATTATTTCGATGATTCGAGTAATACAATATGACAGTATATTGATGGATTTTGTCAATATATTGTTGTTAATTTTTAGCGAATCAGCCGTTATACTTTGGCATTGATCAATAATTTCGAGCAGGTGGGTTTGAAACATTTTCGAAAATAAATCAGAATTTATTTCAACATTCATTTCCAGACTTCCGTACGAACTTAAATTATTCAGATTAAAAGATCCTATTGTGCTCCAATTGCCGTCTATAACGGCGACTTTTCCATGTAAAACGGATTGGTTCCATTCATACAATTCAATATTATATTTAAGAAGATTGCCATAGAGAAAACAGGTAGCGCGCCTTGTAAGCGGTAGATCTGACTTACCAGAAAGAATTAATTTAATTTTCACTTTATTTTCAGATGCTTTTTTGAAGGCGCGAATGATTTTAATCCCAGGCAGAAAATAACTTCCCACAATGATTATTTCTGTTTTCGCATTTCGAATGGATTTTATATAGCTATCACAAATCTCGTTTTGGCCTTTTAACCAGTCATTCTGAAGGATGCGAACCAAGGCGCCTTTCTCAACAGGGAATGGAAATTTTATTTTTTTGTTTTGTAGGCGTCTTTTTTTAAAATAGATATCGGTGCATAATTTTTGGATCGGTTCGGCAATTTCGCCTTTTAATTGAACGGCATAGTCTAACCAAGGGCTTTCTGTTGGGGAACCACAATATTTATCAGCTATATTTATGCCGCCAATCAGGACAATTTTGGCATCAGCAACAATAACTTTTCGATGCAACCTTCTGCCAAGATAAAAGGTGTAAGTTGAAAATAAAGGAGCAAAAAACCGAATATTTATTCCGCTCTGCCTCATTTCTTTAATTGTTTCAGAGGGAAATGATAAAGAACCCAAACCATCCAAAAGTACATAAACCTGCACGTTACGCAAAGCAGCTTCTTTCAGTGCGCAAATAATATTATTCCCCGTCGCATCGTTTTCAAAAAGGTACATCTGCATGTGAATTTCAATTTGTGAATTGCGAATAATAGCCTCTAATCGAGAAAAATAATCTTGGCCACTGTATACAAGCTCCAGATTTTTTGAAGCATTAAAGTTTTTTTCATTTTCGATCATGCGCTTTGTTTATTTTTATTTCGTTAATTATAAGAAATTCCATAAGATTTTCGACATCCAAAATACCAACAACTTTATTGTTTTCCATGACAAGCATTAATCTGGATTTATTGAGTTGAATGAGTTCAAAAACTTTTTCCAAAAGAGAATCGCTGTCGAGATAAACCAAATTTCGATCCATGACATTATAAATAAATTCATCATATCCCTGATTTGAAAGTGCCATAATAATTTGGTCCCGATTCAGCGTTCCAACCGGAACACCTTCCTCAGTAATTAAAAAATTCTTGTTTTGGCTGTCCAAAACCATTTCAACTGCTGTTTTTACTGTATCATTTACATCAATCACGGGATACTGTTTCATTACAACATCATGGACTTTAAAACCTTTTAACATGAATTTAGATTCCGTATGATCAGCTTCAACCTGAGCTCCAATAATGACAAAAACACCTATAAAAACTAAAATTGGAGAAGTGAAAAACCCAGAAATAATAAATCCTATTGCTAGTAGTTTACCGATACGTGCCGAAATTCTTGTGGCAATATGTCTTTGTAACTTAAACGATAAAAGCGCACGTAAAATTCGGCCGCCATCCAGAGGGAAAGCGGGGATTAAATTAAAAATGCCCAAACAGAAATTGACTAAAAAAAAATGGAGCAAGAAATTATTAGCGTGTACTCCACTAGATATTTCAGTCATTAATTGCTGGGAAGTAGCAGGAATTGTAATGAAAATCCCGGTGATGAAGGCCAGTGTGAAATTTACCAAGGGTCCCGCAAAAACGACTACTAATTCTTCAGATGGTTTTTCTGGTATTTGTTCTAATCTGACTAAGCCGCCAATAGGTAAAAGGATGATGTCTTTGGTTTTTATATTGTAATTTTTTGCCGCTACAGCATGGCCGAGTTCATGTAATAAAACGGTAAGGAATATGCTTGCGATAAACAGCAGATACCATATTATTTGACTGGTATTAAGTCCTGATTTTTTGTTCATGAAAATGATAAACAGTATAAGCAAACTGAATGTCCAGTGTATGAATATTGCAATTCCGCATACTGTCCCTAGTTTAAAAGAACCTTTCATCTTTTGAGTTTTTAATAGTACTAATAACAGTGATTAGAAAAGGCAACGAAGTCTTAAAAAAAAGTCGTCATTTATTTGAGAATCAGTATGATCCAACGATACCAATTGTTTTTCCATGCAAATCAAAACCTACCAAATTATCCAAACGATAATCGCCCATTTACATTAATGCCTGACCAAAAAACATCTGTTTAATGCCAGTACTAATGCCGCGGCGATCATATATACTTTACACCGCAGGTATGTAGTATTTGCAATACTTTTTCGGAAGCTTCATCAGAAGTAAAAAGTGAAACAACATCAAATCCATCGGCAAGATTTGCAGTGCTTTCATTCAAAGGCTGTTCGGTAAAAACTAATTCATGATTGCCCTGCGCTGCTTTTTTCAAGAAAGCTTTATCAAAACCCAATATGCTGTAGACTAATACTTTCATTTTTGCTGTTTTTCATTTCTAAAATAGTACCGGTTAAGATAGTAAATTTTCGATGAACCTGTTTCGAGATTTCAATTCTAGTTTTTAAATTAAAAAAGCTTAATTTATTCATAATCAGTAAAATTGAGTAGAAAGTGGATGCTTTAATTTTTTCTTAAATCGGGAATTATTATCGAATAAATAACGGATCAACCATCTCTGCACAGCACTTAAACTATTATTTTTTTAGGAATAATGAATTCTTCTAAATATAGAGAGTAGGGATTAGAGTAACTTTCCTTTCACACCGGTTCACCTGTTCATCGATCTAAAAGACGTGTACATCAATTTTCACGGCTTCGTCAAGGCCTTGATAGAGGAATTTCCGGTAATATCTCCAAGTTGTAGCTATCCTTTTATGGGATAAATGAATCATTGTTGTTTGTATTTCCAACGTTTTAAGGTAGGTAAAATATTTACCGCTTTTTGAACCATATAATCAGGGAGTTGTCTCTCTTCCATATGTTTTTTAACAACATTTTTCATGTCATCTATGTTCATTTCTGGATTTTTGAAATCACTATTTACATAGCAATACTTGCAGTAATCATTACTTTTAATTCCGTTATTTTCTGTTCCTTTTAATTGTTCCACATTTAATGGAATACCGCAACTTTGACAAAATTGTATGTCTTCTAAACTGTTTTCTTTTAAAGAGTTTAATGTAAAGTTTTTCATAATGTTACTGATTTTACGATTATAATTTTAAGTTTTGGTGTTAATAAATTTTTTTAAACTGCGATTTGCGTCTCCTGTTAATTCGGGGTGATTCGTTGTAAATAGACTAGTTAATAGGAATTTATATAAAAATATAAGTCTTTTTTTTTGCATTCAGAATTCTCTTTTTTGAGTTAATTTTTAACTCGTTACTTTAGTTTTTTGCGAATGTTTACCTGTAATGTTATTGTAATTTCACCATTATTTGCTCTCTGAATACTCTTCTAAAAGGAATTTCCCAGCGGAACAAGATTATACTCTATAATTATTTCTGGCTCTAACCGAATCGTTGTTTTAATCGCATTTGAAATCATGCACGCCTTTTCACTCATCTCCAAAATCTGTCTCGCTCGCTCCGGTTTTTGAGAATAATGGATGACGAGTTTTGGTTGAAGAATAATTTCAATTATGGTATGTTTTCCATGAACGTTATCCACATTACAAGTCGATTTACTCTCAAAGCTTATAAACTGTAGTCTTGAACTTTCGGCAATTGACAAAAAATTAGTTAACAGACAACTGTTGATAGCGGCAACAAATAGATGCTCAGGTGACCATATTTTCTCCATGCCTTTTGGGAACTCAGGAGAGGTCGCGACTTCAATATTTTGAGGCAGAACAGGGGAACTTAACATTCCTTTCCTTTGGTCTGACCATTTTAGATTTACTTCGTAAGTATACATCATATACGTTTTTAAGTGACATTAATACTCAGAAATGATTGTGCGACAAATCCGCTATCCACTACCATGGAATGTCCAGTTACACAAAAAGCATTTTATTCATTTTCGTGCAAAGACGATACCTTTTAGCACTACTGGCAAATCTCATTTGAATAGACATGCCTATTGGAATAAGCTGATTATACAATTGGCCCCGAAAGACGTTTTTGCCACCAACTTTACCAAAGGCATCAATACCAATTTGGTTAAAAAACAGAATGTATATGTACCGCCCCATTTCGTTTGTTTTTTTTAGTATAAATAGATCATTATCGGTATGATAAATGAGAAACAATAGAAAATTAATGGGGCGTATTTTAGTAATAAGATAGTAAATTTTTGTAATCGTGAAGTAGGTTTGAAATTTACGTATCGAGTTTAAAAGAAGAAGTAGTAGGTGTTCCTGCCTGTTTTAACCAATACTGTAAATTTAAACAAATATTTATTTTATTGGCACAAAAAAAGACTTTTTTTTAATATTTTTTTATTTTAAGTATTTAGTACACAGTTGTTTGTGGTTTTATTTCTCTCGAGGTAGTATAAGGTGGAACTTAGTGAAGAATGGTTCTTTTTAGGGCTAAGTTTACATGTTTATTGCAAAAATCTAAACATAGCCATTCCTACACAAGGAATACTAAACTGATATTGTACTTTGCAGATGAGGTTTAGAAAATTATTTTGGATTATACAGGTGGATGGATTGCCCCACTAATTTCCATTGTCCTTCTATTTTTTCTAATAAACGAATTTCATAGGAGAAGGTTTTTTTGCCATCCTTGGCAGTGGATTCTTCATCATGGCTTACCCAGGCGTTATTCTCACTAATACTCATTTTGTAGTTCGTATTTATAGAAAAACCGCCATTACCCATAGCTTTAGGATTAGCGTTAATCATTGCAGTAGGAGGAATATCCATTGTAACTCCCTCAGGTGTGGAAATTAAAATTCGGCTATAGGGCTGAATGTGCCAGCACTCCATATGGCCTTTACTATCAGCAGCTCTCCACGTCGCAGACTCTTTTTCCAGCAGTTTTTTTATAACTGAAGCTTCATCACTATTCTGGCTGTAACTTATCATATTGATCATTAGGATAAGATAAAAGGATGCTGTCCACTTCATACTGTTTGTGTTTTTTCGTTTGGAATAATCGTCTTGCCTGTTTTAGCTAATTATAGTAAATGTATTATTTTATAACTTATAAACAAACTACAAATCATTTGCTTCTAATTTAGTACAATTGTTTAATTGGAGCTGTAAACTTTTCAATTCGCCTTTTGTAATGTAAAATAGGAACTATTGTGTTTTGATTATTTCTATCGTTTATCCGCAGAATTATTACGAATACGATAACAGAATTTGCCAAAAATTATCCAATACAAATCAAAATTTGAAGTAACAACTTTTGGTAAACGGTTGACATAATTAAATACTACGTATCAAAATTATTCATTTCCTTTTTTAATCCATTTTCCAACTTCTGGTGCGATATAATTTTCCATTTTGTCAAGTAAATCGGTAGCATCATCGCTCACTAATATCATTTGTTGATTGGTTGGTTTTAGAAAACCTTTATCGACCATGTTTGCAACAAAGGCTAGCAACAAATCGTAAAAGCCATCAATATTCAAAATTCCGATTGGCTTTTTATGGAGTCCAAGTTGTGCCCAAGTTAACATTTCGAAAAATTCTTCTAAAGTTCCAAAACCGCCTGGCAAAGCAATTATCCCATCGCTAAGGTCATTCATTTTCGTCTTTCTCTCATGCATGCTTTCCACAATAAATAATTCAGTTAATCTATCGTGAGCGATTTCTTTAGTCATCAGGAAGCTTGGCAAAACACCAAATACTTTTCCGTTATGATTTAAAACACCATCGGCAACACTTCCCATAAGACCAACTTTTGCGCCGCCATAAACTAATTCATAATTATTTTCGGCCATTATTTGCCCAAGTTTGTAAGCTTTAGTTTCATAATTTTTTTCATTTCCAAAACTGGATCCGCAGAATACAGTAATTCTTTTCATATATATATATATATATAATGTTTTTTGTTTAGTTGATTTCAAAAGTTCATTTTAGGATATTTTCTTGTCTAATGCGCAAAGAGACAAGACATTGTAGTTATGAGCAGACTATTCTATTTGTTTGTCTTCGACTTTTGCCTGCTTAATACCAGTTTGAACTCTTGAAGGCATTACGGTTCCGTTCAACACGGGCTTCATTGTTCGGGCTACGCACGCAACGAAACCCCAGTGGTTAGCAGAAGGTTTTTATTCAATTCCAATTTTGTTTTGTATACAGTCAATGTACAATCCATTATTTAAAAATATTTTATTTCCCAACATTCCAGTCATACCAGAAAATTTCATCATTGAATATTGAACTTGAGAAAATCCTTCCACATAAGTAACATTATTTAAAGGTATTTCTTGAGTGTCAAATTTTAATTTTTGGTTACAGTTTGCAGTAAATGTAATCAAAACATTATTCCAAGATTGTGATTTTTCAATGTTAATTTTTGAGTTAGTTAGTTTCAAGTTTTTCCATATTTCTTTGTTGGTTAATAATTCATAAGCACTTGTACCCGAATCAAATAAAAACTTTTCTTCTTTTCCTTTTAAAAAACCTCTAATGATGATTTTTCTTTTTCTGAATTTAAAATCAAAGAGTTTGGTTTGAAATTGAGAGGGCACTTTAGATAAATTTAAAGCAATATAATTTTCTTTAAAATTGATGATTGTTTTTCTGTTTTCTAAAATATCTGCTCCAATAGTCCCAATTAATTTTATTGAATCATTATTATTATTATTATTATTATTATCATTTCCGTGATTATAAATTTTGAATTTATCGGAAGTAATTTTTGTTTTTCCAATGTAGAAAGAAGTTTTTGCAAGTTCTTTATTTATGGAGATTTGGCTAATTTTTTTAATTGAATTTGAGTAAAATACTGTATAAGGCGAACCGGTGTCAAACTGCAAATAATAAGTTATTGTGTCATTCGAAAAATGTACAGGAAGCAACAAAGCATTTTTTTTAGAACCCAACCACTTAAATGGTATGAAACCACTTTCATTATCTACTACCAAATAATTTTTTTCTGGAGTAAATTTTTGGTCAAAATAAATATAGCCACCAAGTACAGCTAAAACCAAAATGACCAAAAAAGTCAACACAATTTTCTTTAAAATTTTCATTAGATATTTTTTTCGCTAATTTCTGCTTTAGAAAACAATTTCTTTTCAAAAGTAATACGCCATTTTTACGTCAATTAACTGACGAAGTTTATAAATAATTGATTTTTAAGTTTTTATGCAAATCGTTTTTGTTGTTTAAACTTATACCGTTTACAATAACTACCAATAATTTCAGACAAATAATTAATAATAATGGAAATATAAAAAGCGGAAAATGTAGTGTTAATGCTTTTTGAATGAATGGGCTTACGATTTGAGAAACAGCTAGTGCAACCGAAATTAGAATTTGAACACTTACTATGCTTTTTCCAAGTTCTTTGTTTTTTGGGTCGTTTGTTTTGTAGGTCAAAATTAATGGGAATATAACTCCTCCAAAAGGTATTACAAGTCCAAATAAACTAGAAAAATTAATCAATTTTGCTCTGTTCAGTTTTGTAATTTCTTTGAAAGGTATTAGTTTTTCTGGCTCAGTTTTAAAGACATTTGCAAGAGCCTTCAATGTAAATCCTTTTGGGATATTTCCAGCTTCAATCCTTTGAATTGTCCTTAGCGAAAGTCCACTTTTTTCGGCAAGTTCGGTCTGGGTTAAGTATTTTTCCTCTCTTAAATGTTGAACTATTGATTTCATTTTAGTTTTGTTTGCGATTCTAGTAAACTTTCTGCTAATATCAGTTCGTCTAAAAACCTTCAAACGAACTCATTTTGGTTAATCAGTAAGTAAATATATATGATTTAAACTACAATTAAAATTCTTTCTGGAAAAAAGCATTCTTCATTCTTAGAATAAAACAATCCGTAAAAAACGTGATAATCCTTCATTTTGGTTTTTTGAGCAGCACTTGGAAGCGTCAAAAGCTGAAACTTTTGCAGGAAAAATTCAAGGTAAAAGTTTTGGAAAAAGTAGAAAAAAGCCCTTTTTACCCAAGTGTCCTTTTTGTAAAACATGCAATTTACACCGCGCGGCGGTTTTTTACCAGCGTGGTCTGCCTGATTGATTTGTTGCCCGTAGAAAACGCCATTCCCTGTAAAAACTAATTTTACGGGTAAGGTAATTTATGTTCAAAAGTGAGGGAAAACGAAAAAACTATGCTGAAACCACTCCACAAAAAAAGAGGATACAAAATCCTCTTGAAATTCTCTCTCAAAACTTTACGATAACTCCATAGTGTTGGCGGCAGGTACTCGGTTCCGTTCAACACGAGCTTCATTGTTCGTACTACGCACGAGATGAAACCCAAGCTATTGTGCAATTGATCTGATATTTAATATTTTTTGTCGTGTTTTCAGAACCTATTTAACTGTCGCACCAACTTATCTTCAACACTTGCAAGTAGGTCCACAAATTCATCTTCTGTATCAGATACACCTAGTTGCACTTTTACAAATTTGTGTTTTGTGGATTTGCCCTCCGTGTCTCAACTCATTTTAAAGGTACATTGACGATGCGCATTTTTAAACCGAAAAATCTACCAAAGCAATTTTGAATAATTGTCGTTCTTTTGATATATCATTTTATGAAATTAGGATTTTCATATGCTGGATTGGGATACGTATACACCCCTTTTCCATTTGCTTTCCCCATTTTTCCTTTATCCAGATATTCAGCTTTTAACCATCCAGCAACCCTCGCAGAGACTTCATCCCCTGCTTCTCCATATGCTTTGTACAAATTATAAGGTGTGTTAGGCCCAATGATATCCAGGAATGCGAACGGACCAAACGGAGCACCAGTTGAAATCATCCAGGTCTTATCAACTATTTCAGGTTCTGCAATTCCATCTACAACCAGTTGAATACTAGCCTTTATGTGAGGAACCAAAAGCGTGTTTAAAACATAGCCAGGTTGCTCTTTATGAAGTGGAATCGGAACCATCCCAATAGCTTTTGCAAACTCAATTACTTCTTCAAATACTTCTGTGGAAGTACCATCATGTTTCATGATTTCAGCGATATTAAGTTTCCAAATTTCGTTAGCAAAATGTAAATGCAAGTATTTTTCCGGACGATCTGTAAAACCTACAATCTGACTTGGTATCATTGTAGATGAGTTAGAAGCGAAAATCGTTTCTTCTTTTGCGACTTGTGATAATTCTTCATAGAATTTTTGCTTTATGGCCAGCACTTCAGGAACTGCCTCGATTACTAAATCAGCGTTCTCCACCGCTTTTGCCAAATCAGTATGTAAGGAAATACGATTGTATGCTGCATCTACTTCTTCTTTGGTGCCATAATTATCTTCTTGGTATCGTTCTTTTAAAACGTTAAATTTTTGTTTCGCCTTCTCTAATGCTTCATCGTTAATATCGTAAGCTGAAACCTCAAATCCTTTGAATGCTGTTTGAAAAGCAATTTGGCTGCCTAAAACTCCCGTTCCGGCAACTGTTACATTTTTAATTTTCATGATTTAACTTTTTTAAATTAAGATTTAATTTATTTAAAATATTGAAACTCGGCTACATCCGGACTTTTAATCAACCAATCGAATTCATGATTGTTTTACTTTACGATTTTTATTATAATAGCATGAAAAACAGTATTTTACATGTCAGTTGCGGTGTTTGGAGCAGCATCTTTTCTGCTACCTAAACGAAGTTATGAAAATAAAATGTTTAATTAACCGAAAGTCAGCGATTTAGTTTAGCCACTGTTGAGCTAAACCTTTGGTAGCACCATTGTTGATTTTGATTATCTTAAGAAGATAATTATAATAGGATATTATGGCTACAAAAAAAGCATCCGGTTGAGTTAAGAGAAAACAAAATCCTCAACCAAGCCAAGCGCAAAGTTCTGGTATTTAATGAATTACTTCAGCGATTTGAGCGTACGGTTTTTATTTTGTTAGAAGCCAAAGCACTTTTAATAATTATAGACGCCATATGGCGGCAATTTCGTTGTAATGCGGAAAAATTCCCACCGAACTCGACCGTGAACAGGTGCATAATTATCTCTTCTTTATGCAGAAATCGGTGGTGGAATATTTGGGACGATACAGCCACAAAATTGCCATTACCAAGCATAGAATCAAAAACGGTTTTCGTTGCATATTTTGCCCAAACGGTTTGTAAAAATCCGTCATTATGGTTTTTTAAGCACCACTTGGAAGCGTCAAAAGCTGAAACTTTTGCAGGAAAAACTCAAGGTAAAAGTTTTGGAAAAAGCAGAAAAGAAGTCCTTTTTACAAAAGTGTCCTTGTTGTAAAACAGGCAATTTACACCGCATAGCGGTTTTTGACCAGCGTGGTCCGCCTGCTTGGTTTCTTGGTCGTAGCCAAAACGTTATTCCCTGTGAAAACTAATTTTACGGGTAAGGGAATTTGTGTTCAAAAGTGAAGGAAAACATCAAAAAAATCAAGCTGAAACAACTCCACAAAAAAAGAGGAACAAAATCCTCTTGAAAATACCTCTACAATCTTTACGATAACTCCATAGTGTTGGCGGCAGGTATTCGGTTCAGTTCAACACGGGCTTCATTGTTCGTGCTACGCACGCAACGAAATCCTAGCTGTTAGTGGCTGATGCTTTAACGCTTACTTTTGTATACAACTTTAATTGTTGGCTTTATTTTTTTCAAATGATTAATAAATTTTTCTTTGTCTATTGGCGAAATTAGAATTGAATCAAATTTATTGTAGAATATTTCTATTCTGTCAATAGAGGTTGCTGGCGAGCTAATTGGATTATTTGTTTCTGCAATTTTAGTGATCGAAGTGATATCCAACTTTTCGTTTACAAGCCAAGCTGATTTTATTATTAATATTATTCCATCCACTGTATAATAAGTCGATTTGTACAGGAAAAACAAAAGCAACAATACGACGCCAATGCTACTAATGGCAGTTATTTTATTATTGTTGTTATCTGCAAAAAATATAAATACAGGAACTAATAAAAAGATAATTATAAGTTCAATTCCCAATTTCGATCTGTAGGTTACTTTCATGTTCCAATTTTTGCATTTGTCACCAGCGTAAGTCGGCTAGGCTCGCGTTGCGGCTTGGTTAGCAGAGTATTTTCTGCAAGTTAGAAAGTTTATTGGAAAGACAATGTTGCGGTTTGCAAAAAGTAGCAATGGAGCTTAGCCAGTGATAGCAGTTGTGCATCTTTCTAAAATTTTGTCAAGTTAATTTTGTTTAAATTTGTTTAAAGTACTCTTTATACTTTTTTTCAAGCTTTCTCAATTTTGGCAAAATATATCTTTCACAGAAAGTATTTTTCTTATTCTTTTGATAGTAATTCAACTGATCTTCATTATTTAATTTAAATTGTTCAAATGAAAATGCTTTTGTGATTATTGGTTCATCGAACTCGCTCTGATTTTCATTTATTAACTTTTGATAGTGAGTTATATTTTCATCAAAGACATAAACAGCGGATCGATATTTATCCCGTAAAGAATGCTTTTTAGTTGATGCGTGCGTATGTAAATGTATGGAAATCAATGCTTATAGTGGGATAACTGAAGGATTGTAGTGAACTATCACAGCCTCAGAAAATATATCTTCTGGAAACTTTGAACTTATCCAACCTTGTTCTACAATTTCAACGCCTTTTAAACTTTGAAAATAAGCTTCTGTACACCAATGGCAACCTCCGCCAAACCCCACTTTTTTTATAATCATCTTTGGTCCAAATCTTTATTTCTTTTTGAATGCCGATACGTGAAATTTGTTATCCTTGATGCATTTTCTTCTATCATCTTCTGTCGTCGCTCGTTTTGCATAACCGCTAACGTCAGTCTGTGAAAAAACTAAAGTGAACCTCTTGAGAATCTCATATTTGCGATTTTTCTTTTGTAGCCCTCCGAATACTTTTCTAAATTTGAAGTAGTTTTTTCACAGCCTGACGTTCCCGCGCTACACGCAGTTTGGAACTAAATTAAGCCCATTATTCGGATTTGCGAAATCATTCCAAATACAGAACCAACTTTCCATTAAGCCAATTGCCTAAATCCGTTGTAGTAGCTGTTAGGTTTAGTTGTTTAATTTTAATCTGAAATTTCTTCGTCATCATAGAATGAATTTGGAACACAATCCAAAATTTGTTCCAATTCAGTGTCTTCAATTTTCTCTTTTAAATCTCTAAAATCTAATCTCTCCATTGCGGTCAAACGACAAGTTTCACACCGATTAAAAGCTATTGCATAGTACATACATAATAACATAAAAGTCGAATTCTCGAATAATATTGATTTTCCAAGCGGAACAAATTTTAAGGAAACAATTTCCGCTTCCACTTCAACACCATCAACAAAACAGCCATGAAGTTTTTTACTCACGGTATATTCAAAACCAAAATTACTTAAGTTATTAATAATATCTAAAATTTCTGTTCTTGTGAAATTTGTTACACGAGTTAGCAAAGACATTTTTTCATGAAAATCTTCCATTAAATTTGCAGAACAAGTGTTTAAAATTAATTTGGATAAAAATTGCCTTTCTTTTTCATTCATTAATTTTAAGTAACCGAATATAAAATTTGCGTGATCATATATTTCTTGCTCTGAAATATCATATAAGGATTGAAATATTCGATTAATAAAAGTTAGTTTTTTGGGTAGAAAATTTTCAGGTTCTAACTTTCCAAGTTTTTGAAGTATTTTCCTTCCTAATTTTGCTGGTGTATTATCATTAGCTGAAACGTATCCAATTGTTTTTCTTATTCCTGGAATTTCAGTTAGATCAAATCGGACAGGTAGGATATATTCTTGATTTTCTGAAAATGCTCGTGCTTGGGCACTTTTCAACTCATGATTTGTCCAAAGTTTTCGAGCATAATGTTCCGAAATAAATATGATTGCATATTTAGCTTTGTTTTGATAAATATCGTCCAAATGTTGATATAAATCTTTACCCAAAGATTAACGTCTTCATATACATCATAAAATACTTTTACTCCAGATTTTCTTAAATATTCAGCTGTTTTCTCTACATATTTTCTGTCTTCTCCAGCGAATGAAAGAACAACATCATATTCTAAATTTAAACATTTTTCCATACAGTTTCTTTACAATTACAGCTAACGTCAGTTCGTCTAAAAACCTCTAAACGAACTAATTTTTGTTAATTGGATGGTAAATATATATGATTTAAACTACAATTAAAATACTTTGGGAGAAAAGTCGCTTTATGATTTTTAAAATAAAACAGTCCATAAAAAGTTTTAAAATTAGCTTTTACAATCCAAAAATACAAAGCCAATACTTTTAGATATTGTTTTAGTAGGTTTTGATCAATCAGATTAAAAATTCTGCGCAGATTGTAGGCGGAGAAAATCAATCCAACATCAGCTGAGGCATGTTTGATGGTTTTCTTTGTCAAAATATAATAAAAATCCCATTGGCGTTTTATCACTCCGTAGGGATGTTCTACTATAGCTTGCCGTCTGCGGTAGACTTCGTAATTGTTTTCGATTCTAACCTTGTTTTGATAAATCAAATCTGCGTATTGGGAGCGTTCAATGAGTCTGCCTTTGGCGTTTTTAGTACATTTTGTAGAGAGTTTGCAATTCAAGCAAGCACTGGTTTTGTAATGCTTCATCTTGGTTATTGATTTCCCGTTTTTTTTGGCGTACCAATTTCCGTTGGTGGTCAATGTGTCATTAGCAGGGCAAGTATAGGAATCTGTAATTTTATCGTATTTAAAATATTCTACATCAAAAGCGGTATCAGGTGCGTGTGCAGATATGCCAGGAATAGCCACTAAAACATCGATGTCAAGTCGGTTAGCATAATCGAATTCGCTACCAGTAAGATAGCCTTTGTCATAAATGGCTGTGAAATTATTGTGCCCCAAAATGGTTTTGCTCCGGCGCAACATGCCGCCCATGGCTTTGGAATCGTTTTCATTTGTCACTTTAAAATCAATGAAGATATTGTGCAGCGCATCCACCGTGGTTTGTACCGTATAAGCTACTTCCGAAATGTTGTTTCGAGTCATTATTTGGCGACTATCCGGATCCGAGGTCGAGATTTGGGTAACGCCGACAAAATCGAAAATGAATCCAAAATCAGCGAGTTTAAGACTGTCTACAAAAAGGTCAATGCCTGATTTCATTGTCTTGCGCAATGGCATCATCAATCGATGAAGCAAAAAGCGGGAGTTGGTTTCTGTTGGTTCCGTTAAAGAATTTCATTTCTAAATTTACATAAAACCAACGAGTTATAAAAATTATTTGACGGATTTTTAATACAAATAAATTAATGGGAAAAAGAGAGGTTATTAGACAGTTTGACGTTCCGGCGCTTTGAGATGGTGGGTATTTTGTAAACGAGTATTTTCTGTTTAACGAAATCGCAATTCGAAATGGTAATTCCACTAAAACCTCACTATATCAAAACGCCTGTTACCTGCTGTTATCTTTTAATTTATTCATTATAGTCGAATATTAATTTTTTAGATTTATACTCCATGATTAATTCTTTAGCAAGTTTAGGTTGACTGTTCTTAAATGCCATATAATATGGTTTTATAATTTTAGTTGTTTGAGAATTTTGGTGTTTGAAATCAAATATTCGTACAAATCTTTGTAATATTCAGAAAGTTTGTTAGTTTCATTGTCAAAAACGGGAGTATTGTCCATTCCGATTAGTGAAAATGTCAATAAATATTTTCTGTTTTCTTTACAATTTGATATAAACAGAAAATTTGAATTGTTATTAATGAAATTTTCATACCATATCATTCTTTCAACAAAAATATTTGGAGCAATAATTAATTCAGCATCAGAAGCAAAACCTTCTTTGTTTTCTTGGTTAAGTTTTGATAAATAATCTTTCATTGTATTCGAGACATAAGGATAGAAATGCTTTGAAATAAAATCCCTATTCTTCTGAATGAAAGTAATACCTTCTTCTTCAGAAATTTTAAATCCATTGTCTTTAAGTTTCTGTTTATAGTCTAATAGTTTTTTTGAAATTATACGCTTTTTACCATTTTGCGTTAAAAGGACTAAAGATTCATAGTTTGTTGTATCTTTTTCATGTAATTCATTCAAATTTCTATCAAGTTTTTCATATAAATTATTAAAAATTACAAAGGCACTATCACATAAAATTTTGTCTTCTTCTTTAAATAATTCCTTAAATCTGCTCATCGCAGTACTAGATGAGTTTACGTCTGAACTGTCAAGATTATTTATATAAACATTATATTTTTTTAATAAAATATTCGTTGAAGTTGACTCTTTTTTTGCTTTTACAAGAGTCTGGTCGATATTCATTTCGCTCTTCTTTTTTTTCTCTAAATTATTACAAGAATAGAGTAAAGCTAATGCGATTAGGAAGATGTATTTTATCATTTATTTCATTAAGTTGTTAAGCTCTTTATTTTTTAATGCTTGCAGATAACTTGTATATACTCGCTACAAAGTAGCGACAATCTATCCAATTTATGATGTATAGTCGCTACTGCGTAGCGTATTTTTATCAAATGTATAAATAATATTTTTATTACAAATCATCAAAAGGGCTTTTTATTTGTTGAATGCTTTTTGTACTTACGTGGGTGTATATTTCGGTCGTTTTGCTGCTATTGTGTCCCAATAGTTCTTGAGTGTATCTCAAATCGGTTCCGCTTTCAAGTAAATGAGTGGCGTAACTGTTTCTAAGCCAGTGCTAAGTGACTGGCTTTGTAATTCCTGTTTTTTGTGACGCTTGTTTCAATATTAGTTGCAAACTTCGCGCATCGTATTGTAATCCGATCGTTTGCTCTTCAAATAAATAGGTTTTTGGTTTGTATACTTTGTAGTAATCCCGTAGCATTTCTAAAATTTTTGGACTCAATGGGACTATCCTGTCTTTTTTGCCTTTTGAATTTTTAAGCAATACAATATTTCGCATAGAATCTATGTGAACGGGCTGGAGAGCCAATAATTCGCCGCAACGCAAGCCACAAATATAAATCAATGATAGCATCATTTTATGTTTGATGTTACTATGAGCGTTTAATATCAATTTTATTTCTTCTTTGCTTAATACATTGGGTAAAAGTTTAGCTCGTTTTGGTCGGTGAATTTTATCAACTTCAATTTTTGTTGCTCTGACTGTCATAAAATACAGTTTTATAGCGTTAACGATTTGGTTTTGGTAAGATGCTGACAAATTATTCTTTAAGATATAGTCATTATTGTAAATGATTACATCGTCATTTGTGATTTCGGAAATGGGTTTTTCCCGATAGAAGATCAAAAAAGATTTCAAGGCTTCGCTATAGGTAGTAATGGTGCTTTCACTATACCGCTTAGAACGCATCCATTGTTTGAATTTTTCGATTTGTGTTATTCCTTCGCTTGAAGGGACCAAATTAGCAGGGGGCGCTATGTTAAAACGCAGTCTGTTTTCCTCTGTGTCTGGGAGGTGCCAAACCGTTTTTTGCTGGCTCCATCTTGCGCCTTCTATTTGTTTGATACGGGCAATCAGGTCTTGATTTTTTTCAAAATAAACGGCAATTCTATTTTCGCTATTATGTTTTATTAGTTTTGCTGCCCAAGTCATATCGTGTTGATTTTGTGATTGAAAGATAGTAATTATTTTGGTAAATGAGGTTTTATTACGGCAATGTCGCTGGTGGTATTAAGGCTGTTTCGCGTGAGGGATAAAAGTGAAAATCCTTTTATGAAGCGTAGCGGAATAAAAGATTATAGCGAATAGCCCGACCTTTTTAGGGCACGCCCCAATTGATTAGCAAAATCTTAATTAATTTTTTAAATTATCTAATTATCTAGTTTTCAAATTAACCTATCTTTGCCCGCCGAACAATCGGAAGAAATACGCCAATATGAAGTTTGATTTATTAAAAAAAGATCCGCTGTCTAAAGCCAGAGCGGGAAGTATTACTACTGATCATGGGGTGATCGAAACCCCAATTTTTATGCCTGTTGGAACCGTAGCTTCGGTAAAAGGAGTGCATCAGCGGGAATTGAAAGAAGATATAAATCCGGATATTATCCTGGGAAACACCTACCATTTATACTTGCGTCCCCAAACCGAAATTCTGGAGAAAGCCGGTGGTTTGCATAAATTCATGAACTGGGACCGTAATATTTTGACGGATTCTGGAGGATACCAAGTGTATTCGCTTTCGGCCAACCGAAAAATTAAGGAGGAAGGCGTGAAGTTCAAATCGCACATCGATGGTTCGTATCACTTTTTTACACCGGAGAATGTGATGGAAATTCAGCGTACCATAGGAGCCGATATTATCATGGCTTTTGATGAATGTACGCCGTATCCGTGTGATTACAACTACGCAAAACGCTCGATGAAAATGACGCACCGCTGGCTGGACCGTTGCATCAATCATCTAGATACACAGCCTGTGAAATACGGCTACGAACAAACATTTTTCCCAATTGTTCAGGGAAGCTGTTACAAAGACTTACGCCAACAATCAGCAGAATATATCGCGAATTCCAATCAACAAGGAAATGCAATTGGCGGACTGTCAGTAGGGGAACCTGCCGAGGAAATGTATGCCATGACTGAAATTGTTTGTGAAATCCTGCCCGAAGACAAACCGCGGTATCTGATGGGTGTGGGAACTCCGATAAATATTCTTGAAAATATTGCCCTTGGAATCGACATGTTTGATTGTGTGATGCCTACGCGAAACGCCAGAAATGGGATGTTGTTTACGGCAAATGGAACAATTAATATCAAAAACAAAAAGTGGGAAGCTGATTTTTCGCCCGTTGACGAAATGGGAATCACCTTTGTAGATACGGAGTATACCAAAGCGTATTTGCGCCACCTTTTTGCTGCCAATGAGTACTTGGGAAAACAAATTGCCACAATACATAATCTTGGTTTTTATATGTGGTTGGTTCGTGAGGCCAGAAAACATATCTTAGCGGGTGATTTCAAACCTTGGAAGGAAATGATGGTAAAAAATATGAACCAAAGATTATAAATTAGGCATTGGGTTTTGGGTATTAGGTTTTAACTAACAGCCCAATACCCAATATCCAGAACCCAAAAAATATGCTAACAATAATAGACAAATACATCTTAAAAAGATATTTAGCCACATTTACGGTGATGTTATTGTTGTTTATTCCTATAGGAATTGTTGTTGATGTATCAGAGAAGATCAATAAAATGTTGGAAAATAAAGTTCCTTTAATGGAGATTGCGCTTTATTACTACAACTTTACGATTTATTTTGCCAATTCCCTGTTCCCAATATTTTTGTTTTTATCGGTGATTTGGTTTACCTCGAAACTGGCCAATGACACGGAGATTATTGCTATTTTAAGCTCCGGGATTTCATTCACACGCTTTTTAAGACCTTACATAATTGGCGCTTCCATAGTTTCCGTATTTGTTTTACTGATGGGATTTTTTGTTGTTCCGGCCGCTAGTGAAGGGTTCAATAACTTTAGGTATACGTACTTGAAAGGAGGCGGAAAAGAAGCGATGCGTGGTGACAATACGGATGTGTACCGACAAATCAGTGATGATGAGTTTATTTATGTAAACAGTTTTAATACGGAGTCAAAAACTGCTTTTAATTTTTCTCTCGAAAAGTTTAAAAACCAGAAGCTAATCCATAAAATTACCGCTACCAGAATAAAATGGAACCCGAAGGATAGCACCTACACCATGTATGATTATACCAAAAGGACGGTGGGCGAACTCAATGATAAAATTGAAAAATCACCTGAAAAAAATGCCGTTTTTACTTTTGATTTGGAAGATTTAACGCCGGTAGTTTACATTGCTGAAACCTTGAGTTTAGGGAAATTGAATGCTTTTATTGCCAAAGAAAAAGAACGAGGTTCCTCAAATATCAATGTCTATTTAGTGGTGTTGTATAAAAAATATAGTGTTCCGGTTTCGGCATTTATTCTTACTATTATCGCGGTTGCGGTTTCTGCTATGAAACGAAGGGGCGGAATGGGAACCAATTTAGCCATTGGAATCGCACTGGCTTTTGCCTTTGTGTTTTTTGATAAGATTTTTGGAGTTCTAGCCGAAAAATCAAGTATTCCACCAATGTTGGCCGTTTGGTTGCCTAATATTGCTTTTGGAATTTTAGCCATTTATTTGTTACGAAATGCAAAACGATAAATTAAAAAGTTACGTAAACCTTCACTTGATCGTTTTTATTTGGGGATTTACTGCCATTTTAGGGGCGCTAATCACCATTGCCGCCGATGCATTAGTTTGGTATCGGATGTTTTTTGCAGGGCTGTTTTTAGCCTTGTTTATTGCATTCAAAAAGATTTCATTTAAAATTCCTTTAAAATCGTTCTTGAAATTGATTTTCGTGGGATTACTGATTGCCTTGCACTGGATCTTTTTCTTTAAAGCCATCCATGTTTCTAATGTCTCCATTACACTTTCGGTTTTTTCGTTAGGTGCTTTTTTTGCTTCTATATTAGAGCCTGTTTTTTATGGTCGAAAAGTATTGTGGTACGAAGTATTTTTTGGTCTTATCATTATTGCAGGTTTAGCATTGATTATGAAAGTCGAAATTAATTATTTGGACGGAATGCTGTACGCCTTGGCATCGATCATATTAGGTGTTTTATTTACGCTGATGAACGGGAAATTAATAGAAAAGCACGAACCTTCAGTGATTGCTTTTTACGAATTTTTGGCCGGTGTTTTCTTCATTACAATTTATTTTTTGTTCCAACAAAAATTCACCGTTGACTTCTTTGTATTAACAACTCATAATTGGGTTTTTATTTTAATATTAGCTTCCGTTTGTACTGCCTATGCCTTTACCGCTTCGGTAAAAGTAATGCAGAAATTAACACCATATACGGTGATGCTTACTACGAATTTAGAACCGGTATACGGGATTGTGTTGGCCTATTTTATCCTTGGTGGAAAAGAGAAAATGAGCTTTGAGTTTTACATCGGCGCACTAATAATTGTCATCACCGTAATCCTAAACGGAGTTATAAAACACTATCAAAAGGACAAATAATAATAGCTTTCTCAACGTTTTGAGAAGCACACTTTTACACATAAATATAAAATTTACCTTTTTGAACGATTTAAAATTTTATATTTGCGGTTCCAAATAAAAACAATAACGCAAAAATCCTATGGAATATTTAGATTTTGAGCTTCCTATAAAAGAACTAGAAGAACAGCTAGATAAATGTCTTATTATTGGACAAGAATCGGATGTTGATGTAACGAATACATGCAAACAAATCAACAAAAAGTTAGTAGATACTAAAAGGCATATTTATAAAAACTTAACTGCTTGGCAACGAGTTCAATTATCAAGGCATCCCAGCCGTCCTTACACAATGGATCACGTACGTGCTTTATGTGGTGATACTTTCTTGGAACTTTTTGGTGACAGAGGTTTTAAAGACGATAAAGCCATGATTGGGGGTTTGGGCAAGATTGATGGACAGTCATTTATGATCGTTGGACAGCAAAAAGGATTTAACACGAAGGCCCGTCAGTTCCGTAATTTCGGAATGGCAAATCCGGAAGGATATAGAAAAGCATTGCGATTGATGAAAATGGCCGAGAAATTCGGTATTCCTGTATTGACTTTAATTGATACTCCCGGAGCCTATCCTGGACTCGAAGCGGAAGAACGTGGACAAGGGGAAGCGATTGCCAGAAACATATTTGAAATGATTTGTTTAAAAGTGCCTATAATCACAGTAATTGTGGGAGAAGGAGCTTCTGGAGGTGCATTAGGAATAGGAGTTGGTGATAAAGTATACATGATGGAAAATACATGGTACTCTGTTATCTCACCTGAATCGTGTTCATCGATCTTGTGGAAAAGCTGGGAATACAAAGAACAAGCAGCCGAAGCATTAAAATTGACTTCTGCTGACATGAAAAAACAAAAATTAGTGGACGATATTATTCCGGAACCTTTAGGTGGAGCTCACTATGATAGAGTGACTGCTTTCAAAACGGTGGAGCAATATATTATGAAAGGTTTTAATGAATTGAAAGACTTATCAACAGAAGAGTTAATCGCGCAAAGAATGAATAAATACAGCAAAATGGGCGAGTATAAGGAATAAAATCCTACAAAAATATTTCTAATCCGAAGCCTCGTGGTTTCGGATTTTTTTTTGGTTATAAACAAAAAATAGTTACTTATGAACAATTATTTGTAACAACTCAGTGACAATATTTTTTTAATTTTTGCTACTTTCGCTCTATGGAAAACTTCAGAAATATAAACCCTGTAAAGGTCGATAAAACAACAATTATAAGCTTAGAAAAAGGGAAATTGCCTCCTCAGGTTCTCGATTTAGAAGAGGCGGTGCTGGGTGCCATGATGATTGATAAAAAAGGAGTAGATGATGTAATTGATATTTTACAACCTGATGCTTTTTATAAAGATGCACACAAACATATTTTTGAAGCTATAGTACAGCTGTTTACAGAAACACAGCCTATTGACTTATTAACCGTTTCTGCACAACTGAAGAAAAATGCAAAATTAGATTTGGCAGGTGGCGATTTTTATTTAATTCAGCTAACGCAAAAGATTTCCTCTTCAGCACACATTGAATTTCATTCGAGAATCATTTTACAAAAATTTATTCAACGTAGTTTGATTCGTATATCTTCAGAAATTATTGAAGAATCCTATGATGAAACAACCGATGTTTTTGATTTACTGGATAGAGCCGAATCCAAATTATACGAAGTAACACAAGGGAACATCAAGCGTAGTTCTGAAACAGCACAGAGTTTAGTGTTGCAGGCCAAAAAAAGAATCGAGGAAATAGCCGGTCAAGAAGGATTAAGTGGTGTTGCGACAGGTTTTGATAAATTAGATAAGATTACTTCCGGCTGGCAACCAAGTGATTTAATTATTATTGCAGCAAGGCCAGCAATGGGAAAGACCGCATTTGTATTATCAATGGCTCGCAACATGGCAATTGATTACGGAATGCCAGTGGCGTTATTTTCTTTGGAGATGGCATCGGTTCAATTGATAACTCGTTTGATTTCTTCGGAAACAGGTTTGTCTTCTGAGAAATTACGTACCGGAAAACTTGAAAAGCACGAATGGGAACAACTGAGTACCAAAGTAAAGAATTTAGAAAAAGCACCTTTGTTTATTGATGATACGCCTTCATTGTCTATTTTCGATTTAAGGGCTAAATCAAGACGTTTGGTTTCTCAGCATGGTATTCGAATTATTATTGTGGATTACTTGCAATTGATGACGGCCGGCGGAAACGGAAAAGGTGGAGGAAATCGAGAGCAGGAGATTTCTACGATTTCCCGAAACTTAAAAGCATTAGCAAAGGAATTGAATGTTCCGGTTATTGCTCTTTCTCAATTGTCACGTGCAGTGGAAACTCGTGGTTCCAGTAAACGACCGTTACTGTCTGACCTTCGTGAATCGGGTGCGATTGAGCAAGATGCCGATATTGTATCGTTTTTATACCGTCCTGAATATTATAAAATTGATGAATGGGATGATGATGAAGCCTCGCCAACTGCAGGTCAGGCAGAAATAATGATTGCAAAACACCGTAATGGTAGTATAGAAAACGTCCGGTTAAAGTTTATTGGACATTTAGGTAAGTTTGATAATCTTGAAGATTTCAGTGGCGGATATGATGATTTACCATCGAGCATGAATCAAGAGGATAATCCTTTTATCACTAAAAATCTTCCGTCGGCTAATGAAGCTTTTGGAAGCAATTTAAATGATCCGGATGATGACAGTGATGTTCCGTTTTAGAAAATGAAACAAATTAGCTATCGTTTTTAGAATATAAGAATTTAAAAGCCTAAATCAAATGGATGATTTAGGCTTTTAAATTTTATAAAGGATAGGAAGTGTTATGTTACAACAATATAAAATAGTAATTTTGCTACCGATTTTTAATTTCAAAATATAGTTAACCAAAACTCAAAACGGATGTCGCAAGAAACCACTTCAGAAGACCATAAACAAACAAAAACTGTAAATGCCATTCCATTAAAAACAGCGCAAAAATGGGCCAAACGTTGGTCGAAAGAAGAAGGTGATTACAACAAACACCACGAATTGCATGGTTTTTTAATTCCAAAAATAGATTTACTGGAAGTATTGAGAGAAGATGTAGATGCTGTAAGAGCTTATATTGGGATAAATGATGAAGGTGTGGAAAAATTAATGATTGTAGGATCAAAATATGATCCTGCAACTAAAATCTATGTAGATATGATTAATGTTGGGGTTGATAACGCTACTGTCCATCAAGATGACATTTATGACTTTACATCACCTTGTCCTCCTGACTGCGATCCTTCAAGTCCAATGTTAACTTAAATATTTCATGAATCAAATACTAGCATATATAGGATATTTATTTTTATTATTAAATTTAATCCTTTTTTTTATAAAATTTTCCAATCAGGGGAAAGCTTACAAAATATTTACATTGTACTTAGGGTTTATTTTTGTGGTTCAAATTGTGGCTCAAATTTATAGTAGTCAAAACATAAATAATCTTTTCTTATCTCATTTTTATTTTATAAGTCAGTTTGTTTTTATAAGTTTATTTTTTGAAACTATTTTAAAAGAAAAGTATCAAAAAAACATTGTCAAATCAGGTTTGATTTTGGGTTTATTGGTTATAGGAATCCAGTATGCCTTTGATCCAAGTCTATTCCTAAAATTTAATTTATTTGAAATATTTATTACTTCTTTTTTTCTGATAATTTTTGCAACCTTTCATTTTTACAATATGTTGAATGAAAAAAAAGAATTTTATTATATCAACGTTGGGATTCTCATGTATTTATTTGGCAGTACGATTTTATTTCTTGTAGGGAATTTGACAACTACTTTAAGCTCAAAGGTGAGTTTAATAACTTGGATTTTGAATTCTACATTATACATTGTCTATCAACTATTTATTTTATTAGAATGGAAAAAAAGCTTTTCTAAAAAGGAAATTAACACCGCTTTATGAAAGTAAACACACTACAAGAAAGTGAAATAATTGAAATCGTAATTTATAGTTGTGTCGCTTTTCTTTTAATGGGATTGGTTTTGATATTATTTTTCTATTTTTCAAGAAAGAAAATTATTCAAAAGGAATTAGAAAAAAAAGATTTAGAAATTCAGTATCAAAAAGAACTTTTAAGCGCTGTGATTATTACTCAGGAGGAGGAACGCAAGCGTATTGCACAAGATTTGCATGACGATATCAGTTCTAAATTGAACATCGTTTCTTTGAATAGTCATTTGCTTACTGCGCCTAATTTAACTAAAAGTGAAGCAATTGAAATTACGACTAACATTATTAATCTAACAACCAAAGCGCTAGATAATTCCAGGAAAATTGCGCATGGTTTGTTGCCGCCTGTTTTAGATAAATTTGGACTTCATGCCGGTGTTGAGGAATTGTGTTTGGAATTCAGCAGTTCCAAAGCGGTTCAAGTAAATTATGAAAACAAAACTACGTTTGAAATCGCAGACAATGATAAACATTTGCATGTATTTAGAATTTTACAAGAATTGATAAATAATTCGTTGCGCCATGGTAAAGCATCTGTTATTTCGATTATTTTTGAAAAAAAGAATGAAAAGAATTGGTGTTTTTATACAGATAACGGGATTGGTTTTGATATGAAAAATAATGAAAATCAGAAAGGGTTAGGAATGAAAAATATAGAAAGCAGAACCGCTTTTTTAAACGGTAAAATAACCTTGGAATCATCCATAAACAAAGGAATTTCAGTAGTTTTTAATTTTTAAACAATGATTAAAACTATAAAAATAATAATAGTGGATGATGAGATTCTTTTTAGAAAAGGCATTTCTTTTTTATTGGGACGCGAAACAAATATTGAGATTATTTTTGAGGCCTCTAATGGGGACGAATTAATTTCTTTCCTCCAAAACAATAAAAGGAATCATCCTGATATTATTATCATGGATTTAAAAATGCCAATTATAAATGGAGTTGAGGCGACTAAGATTATTCGGAAGGAATTTCCGGAACTAAAAATTATTGCACTCACTAGTTATGATTCTAAATCATTTGTTGCTAATATGATTGCTGTGGGCGCAGTTTCTTATTTGATTAAAAATACGACCCCTCACGTTTTGCTCACTACAATAAAAGAAGTCGCCCTAGAGGGATTTTATTACACCGACTACGTAATGAAAATCATTCAGGCCGATCTACTGACCAATAAAAAGATCAAAAGTAATTTTGACAGCAACTTTCTTAGTCCCCGTGAAATTGAAGTGCTTAAACTTATTTGTATTCAAAAAAGTACGGTGGAAATTGCAGAGCAGCTTTTTATAAGTCCAAGAACAGTAGAAGGACATAGAAATAATCTCCTCCTGAAAACCGATTCCAGAAACATTGCCGGTTTAGTGGTTTATGCCGTTCAGAATGACTTCATACTGCTGAGCGAGTAATTGTTTAAAAGTAAGGAATATAAAGATTTATTTTTTGAATTAAGAAACCTGTACCACTTCTTAAAATACCGTGTGTACTTTGGTCTTATAAAAATACTGCGCCTGTATTTCTGATCCTAGGAAAGTATCTTTCCCTGATTTTGCAGTAGAAAGAATCTCTTCTGATAAACTTTGCAACTAATTTTTACAATAATAAAGTAGTGTGTTTAATAACTCAAAAGTATGATTAACTAAAAATGAGTTGGTAAGACAAAACATAGAAAGTAATGATGAGTATTATTAATAAAACTATTGTAACATTTTTCACAAGATGCTTACTAGTGGCAGGTTTGTTTTTTTCGGTTGTTTTCATTATTTAATTTTTCGCCTTCATTGATTATGAGATAGCTGCGAATGTAGCAATTGAAAATTGGGTGGCTATGCGTATTTTTACGTGTTTTACTGCAGAACTTATTTTAGGAAATGATTTTATAGTTAAATTTCATGTATTTGAAGCGCTTACTTTCTATCTTTGAGGTATAAAATTAAAAGTCGATGTCGAAATCATTTCTATTTATTCTTATTTTTTTGCTGACAATAACAGCAAAGGCTTCTTTTATTTTGTTGCCAATGGACGAAACGAGCCAGCAAAATCATCTTAAAGCATACGGAATAACATATTGGTGTATAAATAAAAATTACAAAGCCAGCTGGTTGCTTAACTATCGTGGCGGTTCCTTTTTATTACCTGATGCGGAAGAAATACGCAAAGAATGTCAGATTAGAGGTGTAAGTTTTGAGGTTATTTCTGATGGTGAGGAAATAGCAATTTTAAACGAAATATCCAGCCCTTCTCAAAATATGGAATCTGTTGTATTGGAAAAAGCACCTAAAATTGCTGTTTATACCCCAAAAGGGAAACAACCTTGGGACGATGCGGTGACTATGGTACTTACTTATGCCGAGATTCCTTTTACACCAATTTACGATGAAGAAGTTTTAAGTGATCAATTAGTACTTTATGATTGGTTGCACTTGCATCATGAGGATTTTACGGGGCAATACGGTAAATTTTATGGAGCGTATAAAAATGCACCTTGGTATATCGAGCAGAAGAAAGATACGGAAACACTGGCAAGTAAATTAGGATTCTCTAAAGTGTCTCAAGAAAAAGCAGCTGTTGCTAAAAAAATTAGGGATTTTGTTATAGGTGGCGGATTTATGTTTGCCATGTGCTCAGCAACGGATAGTTTTGATATTGCTTTGGCGGCGGATGGTGTAGATATTTGTGAAGCAATGTTTGATGGAGATCCAAGTGAAGGAAATTATCAATCAAAAATGAATTACAGTAACTCATTTGCTTTCAAAGATTTTATTTTAGAAAGAAAACCGGAGCAATATGAATTTTCAGATATTGATATGACGCCGAAACGTAGAGTTCCGATGGAAAAAGATTATTTTACTTTAATGGAATTTTCAGCAAAATGGGATCCAATTCCGAGTATGTTGTGTCAAAATCATACCCAGTTGGTTAAAGGTTTCATGGGACAAACCACTGCATTTGATATTCCTTTAATTAAATCGAATATACTGGTGATGGGAACTTGTGAGGTTAATGGTGAAGCACGGTACATTCATGGTCAAAAAGGGAAGGGAATGTTCACGTTTTATGGTGGTCATGATCCAGAAGATTTTCAGCATCAAGTGGGCGATCCCCCAACGGTTTTGGATTTACATCCTAATTCACCAGGATATCGCTTAATTTTGAATAACGTATTGTTTCCTGCGGCAAAAAAGAAAAAACTGAAAACGTAGTATACAACAAAAGCCAATCGGAATCGATTGGCTTTTGTCTTTTTAGCCCTGATGGCAGTGACATCCTTTCTTTGCCTTTTTAGGCAGAGAAAGATATAACGGACAGCAGGAATAGCTCCTGAAAAAGCTATACGATTCCGTGTTCGTTTTCTTTGTCTAAATACTCTTGTACAATATCGATGGCATTGGTCACGACATCGCTTAATGCGGTGATGAAACTTCCTTCTTCGGCAGAATTTATGGCGTGTTTTATTGCCTCAGTTTCCTTAGGGATAATTTCATAGGTTATGGTTTTACCGGACGTTTTTATCCCGTCGAGGATTAAATTAATAATTTCATCTTCAGTTCTTCCTCTTAAATATTTTTCTTGGCGAATGATAATGTGGTCAAACATTCGGGCCGCTATCGAAGCACATTCTTTAATATCTTCGTCACGACGGTCTCCAACACCCGCAATAATTCCAATTTTTTTAGTAGCTTCAACACTTTGTAAATATTCTTCAACTCCTTTATAACCGGAAGCATTGTGCGCAAAATCAATTAATACTTTGAATTTTTTAAACTCAAAAATGTTCATACGACCTGGAGTTTGTGCGGCACTTGGAATGAAAGTTTGTAATGACAAGCTGATGTCTTCCGTTTTAAATCCCCATAAATAACTTGCTAAAGTGGCTGCAAGTACATTGGCAATCATGAATTTTGCTTTTCCGCCTAATGTTAATGGAACGTGAGTGGCGCGTTCGATTCGGATTTTCCATTCTCCTTTTTTGATGGTAATGTATCCGTTTTCATATACCGCAACTGTTTTTCCTTCGGCACAAAGTTTTTTGATAAAATCACTGTCTTCGCTCAAACTAAAATAAGCGACATTGCAACTCAAATCTTGACCTATTTTCACACAATGTTCATCGTCTCCATTCAATACCGCCCAACCATTTTTCTTGATGCTTTTGACAACAGTAGCTTTTACTCTGGCCAAATCATCCAAGGTATGAATGTCGCTTAAACCCAAATGATCCTCCTGAATATTAGTAATGATTCCTATATCACAAAGACTAAAACCCAAACCAGAACGAAGAATTCCTCCACGAGCAGTTTCAAGAACAGCAAATTCTACCGTTGGATCTCTCAACACATATTCAGCGCTCAGAGGTCCGGTTGTATCTCCTTTTTCCATCATATGGTTTTGAATATAAATCCCATCTGATGTGGTGAATCCTACTTTGAATCCATTATTTTTTACAATATGAGCTACAAGTCGGGTAGTGGTCGTTTTCCCATTTGTTCCTGTAACTGCAATTATAGGAATGCGACATGATTTTCCCAGTGGATACAACATGTCAATTACAGGTGAGGCAACGTTTCGTGGCAATCCTTCAGAAGGGGCAAGGTGCATTCTAAATCCTGGAGCAGCATTGACCTCCAGAATCACGCCACCATTTTCTTTTAAGGGTTGCGTTAAATTTTCGGCCATAATATCTACTCCACAAACGTCCAGTCCAATTACTCTTGATATTCTTTCGGCAAGAAAAATATTTTCCGGATGCATCATATCGGTTACATCTACAGAAGTTCCGCCAGTACTTAAATTTGCGGTAGATTTTAAGAATACAATCTCACCAATTCTGGGAATGGTATCTAATGTGTAACCTAATTTTTCCAATAAATCTTCTGTATCTCTATCGACATCAATTTGAGTTAGCACATTTTCATGACCATATCCTCTTCTTGGATCCAGATTAGTGGTTTCAATTAACGCTTGAATCGTATCGTTTCCGTTTCCAATTACATGCGCAGGAACTCGTTTCGCAGCAGCTACTAATTTATTATCAATCACCAATATTCTAAAGTCGAATCCGGTAATAAATTTCTCTACAATGATTCGTTTACTGTATTCTTTGGCGAAAGCCAAGCCTGAAACGGCATCCTCCCAATTAGTAACATTTATTGAAGCGCCTTTTCCATGATTTCCATCCAATGGTTTTAACACGATTGGATAACCAATTTTTTTTATGGTCTCAGCCAGGTCGTCTTCGTCTACACAAATACTTCCGCTAGCGACAGGTATTGATGCCATGTCCAACATTTTTTTGGTAAGCTCTTTATTGCACGCAATATCAACCGCAATACTACTTGTTTTACAGGTGATTGTTGCTTGAAAACGCATTTGGTTGATTCCATATCCCAGCTGAACCAAAGAATTTGTTCCTAATCGTATCCAAGGGATATTTCTAGAAACGGCTTCTTCTACAATACTTCCGGTACTAGGTCCGAGTCGAACGCGCTCTCGTATTTCACGCATTTTCTGTAAATCGGCATTCACGTCATAGTCTGTTCCGGCAATTAGAGCTTCCGCTATGGCAACGGACGATTCTGCTGCAAATAGACCCACATTTTCTTCGGTATAACTAAAGACTACATTATAAGTTCCGAGAGTTTTGGTTTCTCGAGTTCTTCCAAATCCAGTTTCCATGCCTGCCAAAGACTGAATCTCAAGTGCAATATGTTCTATAACATGCCCCATCCAGGTGCCTCGTTCTACTCTGGAAAAAAATCCGCCGCGACATCCTTCCGAACAACGGTGCTCAATCATCGAGGGAAACATAGTTTCAATGCGTTCTCTAAATCCTTCTATTTTATTAGTAGGAAACTGTTCTATTTCTTCTAAATCCAATCGCATCTGGATTAATTTTTTTCTCTGGATGCTCCAAATGTTGGGGCCACGAAGTGCTTGTATTTTAATTATTTTCATAAAAGGAAACGGTTATTTTTTGAACTCAAAAGGAGGGGTGTACTAAATTAATTTTAAATACAATAGGTTTTAATTTAAAATATGAACTGATTTGAAACGGTATTTTCTTTAATAAAAGTACAGAATGCAACTAAATTAGTTTTTTAAAAATAGGAATCAAAATTTATTCCTTTAAAACAAATAATAAATATTGAGTTGACGAAAATTTAAAAAAAAAGCCTCGTTCAATAGCTTCTTTTATCTTTTTGGTTATTTTTACAAAATGAATATACGAGGAAAACTAATAATAATAGGTGGTGCTGTTGATAAAGGAAGTTTTACAGAAACCGATTTTGATAAAAATGCGACTAACAATTTAAATTTTTTTGAAACCGGCATTTTAAAAAGAATACTAAACGAATCAAAACATAAAGAGAATTCTCGAATAGAAGTCATTACAACCGCTTCAATCATCCCCCACGAAATAGGTCCTGAATATGTCAAGGCTTTTGAACATTTGAATGCTAAAAATGTAGATATACTTACGATTGAAAGACGGGAACAAGCTGCAGATGAGGAAGTTTTAGCCCGATTAAGAGCGGCAGATATTGTAATGTTTACCGGAGGCGATCAACTGCGATTAACTTCCATTCTTGGTGGAACTCCATTTCATGATATTTTACTGGATAAATACCATAATGAGGAGTTTATTTACGCCGGAACTTCAGCCGGAGCGGCAGCCGCTTCTAATAACATGATTTATCAAGGCAGTAGCTCTGAAGCATTGTTGAAAGGTGAAGTAAAAATTACGAGCGGGTTGGGGTTTATTGATGGTGTTATTATTGATACTCATTTTGTCAGAAGGGGGAGAATTGGCAGATTATTTCAGGCTGTTGTCAGTAATCCAAGAGTGTTAGGAATTGGACTTGGAGAAGATACCGGATTATTGATTACCAATAATTCCCAAATGGAAGCCATAGGTTCTGGATTGGTTATTTTGGTCGATGGTCGCGAAATTAAAGATACTAATTTGACGAAAGTTGAATTAGGCCAGCCCATATCAATCTCACATTTGGTAACGCATGTTATGAGCAAATTTGACACTTACAATCTCGAGACGCACAAAATGCACATTCAATCGTCACACTACATATAAATTAAATAGCCATTTCACAGTTTAAAGGACTGTCGAAACTTGAAATGAGCAATGACTATATTATGAAACTAATCATACACGGAGGTTTTTTTTCGGAATCATCTACCAATTCCGAAACAAAAGTTGCCAAACAAAAGGCATTAGAGCGAATTATTAAAGATTCCTATGTGTTTTTAAAAACGCACTCGGCAGTAGCAACAGTTGTTTATGCTGTTTCACTTTTGGAAGACGATGAATTATTTAATGCGGGAATTGGTTCCCAAATTCAAAGTGATGGAAAAATTAGAATGAGCGCTGCAGTTATGGATGGAGCGACCCAGAAAATGAGCGGCGTTATCAATATTGAAGAAGTGAAGAATCCCGTTCAGGTAGCTCAAATGTTAATGGAATATGACGACAGGGTTCTTGGAGGAAGTGGCGCAACTGATTTTGCAAGAGAAAAGGGTTTCGGAGTTTTTTCTACTGAGATTCCACAGCGCCGAGCAGAATATGAAGCAAAGCTAAAATCAATGGGGACCGGAACTGTGGGTTGTGTTGCAGTAGATTCTAATGGAGCTATTGCTGCAGCTACTTCAACAGGAGGTAAAGGGTTTGAAATTCCGGGACGCATTTCAGATTCGGCTACTGTTGCAGGGAATTATGCCAATGCATTTTGCGGAGTGAGCTTGACAGGAGTTGGCGAAGACATTGTGAGTAATGCTACTGCTGCCAAAATTGTGACTCGTGTTACAGACGGTTTTACTTTGCAAGAAGCCTTTACAAAAGCCTTCAATGAACTAAAACCTTATGATGGTTTTGCTGGGGCAATTGCTATCGATAATCAAGGAAATATGCTGCATCAGGACTCGCATCCTACTATGGTTTTTGCCAGTTTTGACGGCGATAAGTTTGAGGTTTTTAAATAATATTAATTCAAAGAAAATTCAAACCAAATAGGAATATGATCTGAAATTATTCGGGCTTCTTTTAACGAATTAAAGTTTTTATGAAAAGGGATAATTCCTGAATTTATAGTATTAATTTTTGACGTTTTGTAATACATATTGTCAAATTCTGAAGCTAGACATTTACCATTTTTACATGCTTGCTTCAAAGAGGTTTTTTGGTTGACCAAAATTGATTGATACCCCATTTTTTTCAACGGATTAAAGACCGTGTGCGATTGGGGACAATTGAAATCACCTGCAAATATTAAATTCAAATTTGGATATTCCTCGGGTAAAAACTTAAAGTATTTTATTTCGGTTTCCGGTTGTTTATTTTTAGTAATTGCATGAAAATTAACGACCGTAAATTGTTTGTTTTTATATTGAAACGTGCAAAAGAATGGTTCCCGATCAATCTCCAATTGGTATTTTTTTTCGAGCCAAGCCCTTCCTATCTTTTTTAGCTTATTCGTATTCCAAATAAAAGCATAGCGTTCCGTTTTGTAAGGATTGCTGCGGGTTGGATCGCTAATAACATAATCCCATTTGTTTCCTTTTCGATTGAGTTCATCGGTCAATCGAGCTACTGCTTGAGCTCCGCCATAACCCGCTACAACCTCTTGAATAGCAATGATGTCATAATCACGAAGCGTATTGGCGATAAAGTTTATCGTTTCATCGGATTTAGATTTGCCAAGGTTTTGTATGTTCCAAGAAAGGAGTTTGGTCTGTGAAAAACATAAGGTAGTAATCAGTAAAAGAAGCAGAGAAAATAGGAATTTCAATTTATTTCGGTAGGTATTAATAATGCTTTCCATTAATAAAAATTGGATTGACTCAAACTTAGGATAATTAAATGAATTTCAGTTGAACTTTCAAGATTAATTATTTGTTTAATCCTTTGGCAAAATTTATAGCAACATTAATTTTTTGATAGTGACTGAACATGAGATAAGAATCATAAAATTAAGTCAAATCAAAATATCATAAATATGGAGTAAGGCTACTTGCTATTTTTTATTTTATAGTTGTATATTGCTTTTTGAACGTCATTCACAATGTCGATCGTTTCAAGTTTTAATTTTGTTTGTATTTTTTCTTCAATAATTTCACCGTTTTTTAAACGTATTTTTATGCTATAGCTTTTGTAGTCGTTCATTTTTAAAATAATGAGTACAATTAGAAAGAAAGTAATCAGCAAGATTATGTTAATTTGCAGATACATGTAAGAAAGCATCTCGAAGCATAATGACAGCAAAATAATTATGAGTCCATAAGCAGGCTTGATTTTATTTGTTTTAATGTGAGTCTTATCTAACTCCGAAAATAATATTTCTTTTGTATTTTTAGATTTATAGGTTAAAACAATTCCGTTGTCAACCAAAGATATTTTTTTGAAATTGTTAGTAAAAATCATGGGATGTTTTTTAATCGTATTTATATTTGATAATCAACTTTTTGAATTCATAGGTTTCTTCCATAACTTAGGTTGAAATGTTCTATCTTCTCTTCCAAATTTTATATACTAAATAAATGATGCATATAGAACCGAAAAAAATTAAAGCCACATGTGCTGTAAATAATAAATTAGATTTCAAAACAAGTAAGGACTTCATTGATTTAGTTTTTTATTGGAGTAAAACTACATGCTAAAAAAAATATTATTTTACGGTTTTCCTCATTTTAGAGAAAATAAAAACTGTTTTATTCAAAAACAATAGTTTGAGTTTTTGTATTGTTTTTTATGTAAATAATTTTTCCTTTTCGACGCCTAGAAAATTGTTTTACTGCGTGTTGTTTATCAGAAACTTCAATAGTGGTTTGTATTGGCTCATCAAATTTATGTAATCGATGATCAGTGTTGTTGATGATTAGTTGTTTTTCAGTTGCCTCATTGTTATTATGTGTGCCGCTTTGTTTTGTAAGTTGTTTTTTTGAGCTATGAGTAAATAGTACTATCAATAACAAGAATCCGAGAACTATAATTTTTTTCATTTGTTTTAAAGAATCTATTCGTTACAACAGGTATTTACTATTTTTTCTCGAATTTTAAAAACTTTTGAAAGTTGCTTATTTGTTAGCACCTTTTCTTTATTCCTTTATTCAGTTTTTTGCTTAAGCTTTCCGATTTCATTTTAAAATAGGGGTATTTTGATAATGAAATGGTGTTACCTTTTAGCGATTTTTTATAATGGATGAGGTACTCTTTGACATAATTATTATAATTATTAAGTTTTTCATCGCATTTATCTGGAATTAGTTGTTCTTTATTTTTCTCGGGTATATTTAGAAAAGTTATAATTTCATTTTTCTTCATGACCTTTTATTTTTTTTAAATGACGTGGATTTTTTAACGCATCAAAAGTAAATTTGATAAAAGAGATTTCTTTACGGGAATCCGTAAACTATTAAAATATATTGATCAGAATACAAAACAGGATCAAGTAGCGTGAATATTTTGAAATTAGCACGTTGAAATAAAGAAGTACTATACTTTTATCCAGTTGGTTGCAATCCAGTCTAACAATTGCGTTCGGTAAATTTGATTTTCTAAAGAGGGATGTTGTAAAAAGCTTTCTGCTTTTTGAAAACTTGCTTTGGTTTGAGGAACTTTATATTTCTCTAGAAACTGATTACAAAAATGAATTACTTCAGATTCTTCTGTTTTATCAATATAAATCCTACCAAGAACAGCGATAGTTTTGGGATAATCTTCGACATCTGTTGTTTGCGAATATCCAGTAAATGCTAAGTCTTCTCTCGTAAAATCTGCCATTTTATTTGATTTAAAGTTTTATTAGCCAAACCTAATATCTTTAGCAGTCATTACTTTACGTGAAACCGTAAAAGAGGTAATTATTTTATAATATAATTATAAAAAAAAATAATTCGTAGAATTTGAAATTGTTGCTGTTCTTTATCAGCTTCTTTCGATCGTTAAACCTTTATTTATTGAAGAGAATATTTTTCGATTAAACTAAGCCTAAATCTTTCGTAATGGCAATAAGATGCACATTATTACTGGCTTTAAAATATATTTTTAATCTGTTGATCCTTTTTTCGAGACTGCTGCTACCATTTGGAGTGATTCCCGAATCTTTAAATTCCGATGAAATATCTTCAAGAGTTAACCCTTTGGATAATGATTTCAAAAGAGAGATGTCATACGATTCAATTTCAAAGAGGGATTTGTCTCTCAAGGCATGACATATTTCAGCTGACGGCTTGATCTCTTCATTGTTATAAATGCGTTGAATCACTTTCTTCAACTCAGGAATGCTGTCTCTGCCTTTAGATACGTAAGCATTAATTTCAAGGTTATTAAATAATGATTTTATTCTATAGGATTTATCTTCGATGGAGAATACTATTGTCTTGATTTCAGGTTGTATTTTTTTTACTGCCTCAATTAGTTCTTCACCAGAGCCGAGCTTGTTTTCTCGGTGGTCCGGTTTAAATGATAAATCACTAATTAATAAGTGATAGGGCTTGTTGTCATGAAGTGCCTTTTTAATTTTTAAAAAAGCATCATCACAATATTTGGCATGATGAATTTCTACAATAGAAATTTCTTCCAGTGCTTGCGTAACTGCTATACTAATACTGTCTAAATCTTCGGCTACTAAAACTTTATGAAACATAGAATAGAGTATTATATCGGAATAATAAATTGCACTTTAAATCCTTTATCTGATTTAGTATCAAAAGTAATTGTTCCTTTTATAGTTTGAATACGGTTTTCCACATTTTGAAGTCCATTTTTTGATTTTAGTTGTTCTATTACGGTTCCGATGCCATTATCAGTGTAATTGATTTGTAGTTCATTTCCAGTTTTTTTAAAAGTTAGAGCAACTAAACTGCATTGACTGTGTTTTTTCATGTTGACAAGTAATTCTTGGATAATACGATAAAGAATTATTTTTTTGTTACGATCTACTGTTAACCAATTAATTGAATCCAGACCATTAATTATCACATGTACTTCTTGGGTATTAAATCCTGACATCATTTCTTTTAAATCAGAGATAAATAAAGGTCCAGTTTCCAAGGCATTGTTTTCCCGGGCAATATTTCGTGTTCTTGAATAAATAGTGTCTAGATTGGAAATTAATATTTCTTTATTATGTGTTGTGGATAAATCTTGAGTTTCAGCAAAAGCCATGGTGTGATACACATCGTTAGCTAATTCATCGTGAAGTTTTTTAGCAATCCGAATTTCGGTATTATAAGAAGCTTTAATTTTTTCTCTTTTGTTTCGGGCTAATAGTAGATTAGTTATTATAATACTTATTACAATAATGATTCCCACAACAAAATAGACTATTAAATTTCTTATTTTTTGATGTTCCGACTGAAGTATTTTTTGGGCTTTTAGTTTTAGATTCTCCTCTTTTTCTTTGGTGGAGTCGTATTTGATTTTAGCAAATTGATTTTTGGCTTTTTGCCTAACTTTGTTGATGCTGTCATTAATATGAAGATATATTAGTGAATATTCTTTCGATTTAGTTCCTGTATTGAGATTAATTAATAACTTTAAACTGTAGAGGCGGTCGTCTGGAGATTTTAATTTTGTTGCAGCATTATAAGTTTGTATTGCATAATTATTTGCTAGACTCGGATTCTTTTTCTGATAATATTCGGATAAATAGGCGTAGCTCGATATTTTACCAATATCATTCCTTTTAAGTCTTATTTGTAGTGCTTTATTTAAATAAATTAATGCTTTAGAATTACCTGTTTTAAAATAACAATAACCTAAGTTTGTTAAAATGGTTGAATAGCTTGAAGAATCATTTAAGACTTCTCTTCTAGTAATTAAAGGCTCCAGAATAATAAGCGCCTTTTTATATTCTTTCGTTTCTTGATATACTGTTGCAATATTATTTTTAATATCTAATTTTCGAAGTTCATCAGTGTTCAAATTTAATGCTTTGTGGTAATAATGAAGAGCATTTTCATAATCATATGCTCTTAAATAATTGTTACCCAATATAGTATAAATATTCCATTTGTAGTTAGGGTTTGTTGTTTTTTCTAAAAAAGGAATCGCCTCCATAGCAGTAGTTTCACTTCCAAAGTAATCTCCTTGGTTTTGTTGTATGGTAGCCATATTAGAAATGGAATAGATGATTTTAGAAACATCTGTTTTTTCATTACAATAAGATTTAGCTTTATTAAAATAATAATAAGAACTATCATATTCTGATTTCTCAAAAAATTTATCACCTAAGTTAATCAGTCGATCAATTTCTGCTGTATTGATTTTTTTTGAGGGATTGTTTATCGTCTTTCTTTCACAGGAATGAAGTATTAAAAGGAATAACAATGATAAAAAACAAACTGTAAAGTATAACTTTTTCGTAATCATTTTCCGAAAATACAGAAATTAATTAAAATATTGAAACAATCTTCCTAGCAATTTACAGAATAGTTTTTTGAAGATGCATAGTCCAAGTATCGTCTAAATTATTCTCGGAATTTTTCAGATGGTTTTATTATTTTAATTTCGGTAGTGGAACTTTTAGGTATTAAAATTATATCGGAAGTATAAAATGTACTTTAAACCCTTTGTCTAATTTATCATAAAAAATTATTGTTCCTTTTATAGCTTGAATGCGGTGTTTTACATTTTGAAGGCCATTTTTAGAATTTAATTGCTCTAATGTTGCTCCAACTCCGTTATCAGTGTAATTTATTTGTAATTCATTTCCATTTTTTTTAAAAGTTAGAACAACTAAACTGCACTGACTGTGTTTTTTCATGTTGACTAGCAATTCTTGGATAATACGATAAAGGATTATTTTTTTATTACGATCTATTGTTAACCAGTTGATTGAATCCAGACCATTAGTTATCACATGTACTTCTTGGGTATTAAATCCGGACATCATTTCTTTCAAATCAGATATAAATAATGGTCCAGTTTCTAAGGCATTGTTTTCCCGGGCAATATTTCGTGTCCTTGAATAAATAGTGTCTAGATTGGAAATTAATATTTCTTTATTATGTGTTGTGGATAAATCTTGAGTTTCAGCAAAAGCCATGGTGTGATACACATCGTTAGCTAATTCATCATGAAGTTTTTTAGCAATCCGAATCTCGGTATTATAAGAAGTTTTAATTTTTTCTCTTTTGTTTCGGGCTAATAGTAAATTAGTTATTAAAATACTTATTACGATTGTGATTCCCACAACAAAATACACTATTAAATTTTTTATTTTTTGATGTTCCGATTGAAGTATCTTTTGGGCTTTTAGTTTTAGATTCTCCTCTTTTTCTTTTGCGGAGTCGTATCTAATTTTAGCAAATTGATTTTTGGCTCTTTGCCTAACTTTGTTGATGCTGTCATTAATATGGATAAAAGCGAGTGAATGCTTTTTTGATTCATTTCCTGAAGTGTTTTTTATTAGTAGTTCTAAACAGTTCATACGATCAAGTATATTTTTTTTCTTAACGGCTGATAAATACCCTAGTTTTGCATAATAAAGAGATATATTTTTATTCTTTTTATTATAATATTGTGATAGATTTGTATAGCTAGAAGTGATGCCCCTGCTGTCTTTTATTTTTTCTCTAATATTTAAGCTTAGATTTAAATGGTATAATGCTTTAGAATTTGCTGTTTTGTCATAGGCATGTCCTAAATTATCGTTTATCATAGCCAATGTTTCTGGACTGTTTATTTCTTTTTTATTTAAAAGTAACGGAATGAGAATCTCGATAGCTTTTTCATAAAGACCTTTTTCTGTATAGGCCACCGCAATATTATTTTTTATACCAGATTTTGTATCTTCATCCGTTTTTGAGTTTATGGCTTTATTGAAATAAAATATGGCATTGTCATTTTCATATGTCTCAAAATAAACATTACCCAAAGTTATGTAAATGTTGGTTTCTCCATAAGGATATTTATCCGTATTTTCTAACAAATGAAGAGCTTCGATAGCTGTAGTCTCACTACCGGAATAATCTCCTAGATTAGTTTGAATTTGCGCCATCCTTGCTAATGAATGAATAATTATGGAAGTATCTTTTTTAATTTCTGCAGCATACTTGGCTTTGTTAAAATAGTAATAAGAACTGTCATATTTAAAGCTTTCAAGGTGTTTATAACCTAGTTCTAAAAATTTATTAATTTCTACTCGATCAAATTTTTTAGTAGTACTGTGTTTAGGCTTTTTATTACAGGATTGCAAGAATGCAAGGACTATTAAAATAGCTAAGTAAACTGGAAAATATAATTTTTTAAAAACCATCTTCCGAAAATACAGAAATTAATTATAATATTGAAGCAATCTTCCTGGCAATTTAAAGAATAGTTTTTACTAGATGCTGGGGTTTAAGTATCGTCTAAATTATTCTCGGAATTTTTTAGATGGTTGTATTATTTTAATTTCTGTAAGGAAAATTTTAAGTATTAGAATTATATCGGAAGTATAAAATGTACTTTAAATCCTCTACCAGATTTTTCATCAAAAATTATTGTTCCTTTTATAGCTTGAATGCGGTTTTTTACATTTTGAAGACCATTTTTAGAGTTTAATTGCTCTAATGTTGCTCCAACTCCGTTATCAGTGTAATTTATTTGTAATTCATTTCCATTTTTTTTAAAAGTTAGAGCCACTAAACTGCATTGACTGTATTTTTTCATGTTGACAAGCAATTCTTGAAGTATGCGATATATAATAATCTTTTTATTACTTTCTATTTGTAACCAACTCACCGAATCAATTCCATTAGTTAAAACATTCACAGTATCAGTAGTAAATCCGGACATCATTTCTTTTAAATGGGATACAAACAATATTCCTGTTTCTATGGTGCTGTTTTCCCGGGAAATATTTCGCGTTCTTGAATAAATAGTGTCTAGATTGGAAATCAATATTTCTTTATTATGTGTTGTGGATAAATCTTGAGTTTCAGCAAAAGCCATAGTGTGATACACATCGTTAGCCAATTCATCGTGAAGTTTTTTAGCAATCCTAATTTCTGTATTGTACGAGGTCTTTATTTTTTCTCTTTTATTCTTGGCCACCAGATAATTATAGACTAAAATACTGATCATTATTATAATTCCTACTATTAAATATAATATAAGATTTCTGTTTTTTTGTTGTTCTAGCATAAGTGCGTTTTCCGTTTTTTGTGTTTTAAGATTCAGATTCTCTTCTCTATTTTTATCGCTGTCGTACTTGATTTTTATAAACTGATCTCTAGCATTATTACGAACTTTTATAATACTATCATTAAGTCGGATGTAGTCTAAAGCATAATTAGTGGTGCCTTTTTTATGAATATTTGATATTAAAAAAGATAATGACCTCAATCTCTCATCAATACTGTTTAATTTTGTTGCTGTTATATAGGCTTCTTCGGCATGTTTTTTACTATATTGAGAATTTATTTCTTGATAATATTCGGCTAAATGTAAATTACTTTCAATACTTCCGTAGAAATCTTTATTTTTTTTTCTGAGGAATAGCGATTTTTTCATCAATGCTAAGCCTTCAAAATTACGTTTCGTTTTAAAATAACAGTAGCCTAAATTGTCTTGAACTCTAGCTTTTCTTGTATAGTTTGTGTTTAAAAGCGATAATTTCAAAATGGATTCTAGTATCTTAATTGAGGAATCGTAGTTTTTCATTTTGATGTAGACCGTGTATTATTTTCAGAAGGTAATCTCTCCAAAGAATCGTTCGCAAATGATTTGGCTTTATTGTAATAATATAAGGCATCTTCATAATTGTAAAGCTCTTTAGAAGAAATACCAAGAAGGTTGTATGCTGCTGATTTATAAGACGAGTTTAGTTGTGTATAGAAAAGTGCTTCAACTAAATTTTTTTCACTTCCTACATAATCACCAGAAGTTTGCTGGCTATGCGCCATTTGAATTAAATTATAGGAGACTGAAGCACTGTCTTTTTCTAATTCATTCAGTATTTTAGAACGGTTATAGTAATGAAAAGCACTATCAAATTTTTGACGGGCAAAGAAAAGGTCACCGACTTCTAATAGTTTACGTGCCTGGATAGCATTTTTAGTAATGCTATTTTCTTTAGCGGAGACTGATTCATTTTTTAAATCATTGTGACAAGAATAGATTAAAATTGAGCATAGGAATATTAAAATCTGGGAACGCACCATAAAGATAACTTTTGCCGAAATTAGTAATTTATCGCTAATAAAGTATAATTCTGATACTCTGATTATTTTTTAGGAGGTAGTTTTATTGGAGCGGTCACAATTCCAGGGCCATGGTCTGCTGATAAACTGACAATTATTGTAATTGTACCGCATTCTTTTGATTAAAGATACGTCCGGTCACTTCTTCATTGTCATTTGCAAATGACACAAGATCTAGAAAATTCCAAAAGGATTGAATTAGCGGTAATACTGGTTAATTGTAATCCAAGACCTTGTACAACTATTTGCTCAATTGAAAAATTTATGCAAGTTGAAATCCTGAAGTTTCTTTATTGGTTTAATTGGAATTAGTTGTCGAAATTCTTCCTTTTGGAAAATTTATCGAAAAAGTAGATGAACAAGAAATGATGATAAGATCAGTAAAAAGACATCGATATTTTTTGCAGTATTGTTATTCTTTTTTTTGGGAAATACTGTCACAGAAGTTTTCTTGATGCTCCAAAACATCCAAAAACTCGAAAACTTTTAAAGCCTTAACTAATCACAGTATGAAAAAGTACATTATAAAAAAATACAATTTAAAAAAATGAATTATAATTAAAAAACCCCAATCTTTCGATTGAGGTTCAATATAAGTAAGTAATATAAATTGAGTTGATAAAACGTTTATTTTACTTTATTAAGTACTGCTTTGAAAGCTTCAGGATGATTCATCGCTAAATCTGCAAGAACTTTACGGTTCAATTCGATTCCGTTAGCTTTTACTTTACCCATGAATTGTGAATAAGACATTCCTTCCAATCTAGCTCCAGCGTTAATACGTTGAATCCATAATGCACGGAAATTTCTTTTGTTCACTTTTCTGTCACGGTAAGCGTAGCACATTGCTTTCTCTACCGCATTCTTAGCAACTGTCCAAACGTTTTTACGTCTACCAAAGAAACCTTTGGCTTGCTTCATTATTTTTTTTCTTCTTGCTCTTTTAGCAACTGAATTTACCGCTCTTGGCATAATTTTATTGTTTTTTTTGTAGCAGGCGTCCCGAATTAAATCAAGAGAACTTAAAAGCCATACTCCAAGGTTATTTTTAAATTGTTTTAACCTAAAGATTATTTGGTCAAAAGTTTTTAAAGTCGAATGTCGAAAGTCTTTAGGACCGCTGACTTTACAACTTTAAGACTTAATTAAATAATTCTTAATTGTTGTTTGATGCTTTTCATATCTGTTTTGTGAACTAGCGCAGAGTGTGTCAATGCTAATTTACGTTTTTTAGATTTTTTAGTCAAGATGTGACTTTTAAAAGCATGCTTTCTTTTAATCTTTCCAGAACCAGTAACTTTAAAACGTTTCTTGGCGCTAGATTTGGTTTTCATTTTAGGCATTTTTTCCTAGTGTTTTAATTTATTCTTACTTACTATTTTTTGTCTTAAAGTCAAAAGTTATAAAGTCTAACATTAAGACTTCACATTGCGGCTTTAGGACGTATTTATTTCTTTTTCTTAGGAGCAATGAACATAATCATTCTTTTTCCTTCAAGAACTGGCATCGCTTCCACTTTACCAAACTCTTCAAGATCTGTTGCTAATCTTAACAATAAGATTTGTCCTTGATCTTTATAAATAATGGAACGTCCTTTAAAGAATACAAAAGCTTTCAATTTTGCTCCTTCTTTCAAGAACTTCTCCGCATTCTTTCTCTTAAATTCATAATCATGCTCATCTGTTTGAGGTCCAAAACGAATTTCCTTAACGACTACTTGCGTAGATTTCGCTTTTAGGATCTTATCACGTTTCTTTTGCTCGTAAACAAATTTCTTGTAATCCATGATTTTACAAACCGGTGGTTCAGCATTAGGAGAAATCTCAACTAAATCCAGTTCAAATTGGTCCGCTAGTCTTAGAGCTTCTGAAAGTTTAAAAACTCCAGGCTCTATATTTTCACCAACAAGCCTAACTTCTTGTACACCACGAATAAGACTGTTTATTCTGTGGGCATCTTTTTTTTCTACGCGAGGTTGGTAACCTCTGTTGCTTCTTATTGCTATGACTTTATAATTTAAGTTAAACTGTAAATACTTTTAATGTTTTATTGATCTCTTCATTGACAATAGCAACAAATTCTTCTATTGTAACGCTAATATTTCCTTTTCCTTCCTCTCCATGACGACGGATAGAAATAGTACCATTTTTTTCTTCTTCCTCACCTACAATCAGCATAAACGGGGTTTTTTGCATTTCTGCATCCCTAATTTTCTTGCCAATTGTCTCGTTTCTGTTATCAATGAGGGCGCGAATTTCGTGATTTTCTAGCAAATCTAAAACTTTTTTCGCATATATTTCATATTTCTCGCTCAAAGACAATATAATAGCTTGTTCAGGCATTAACCAAAGAGGGAAATTTCCTGCAGTATGTTCCAGTAGAATAGCAATAAATCGTTCCATCGATCCAAAAGGAGCTCTGTGAATCATCACAGGTCTGTGTAATTCGTTATCAGCTCCTTTGTAAGTTAAATCAAAACGTTCTGGTAGGTTGTAATCCACCTGAATCGTGCCTAATTGCCATTGTCTTCCCAAAGCATCTTTTACCATGAAATCCAGTTTTGGACCATAGAAAGCTGCTTCACCATATTCAACTACGGTATCTAGATTTTTGTCTTTGGCAGCATTGATAATCGCATTTTCCGCTTTTTCCCAATTTTCATCACTACCAATATACTTATCTCGATTCTCTTTGTCTCTCAAAGATATCTGAGCCGTAAAGTTTTCGAAACCTAATGAAGAAAATACATAGAGTACCAAGTCAATTACTTTCTTAAATTCCTCGTCAAGCTGGTCTGGCGTACAAAAAATATGCGCATCATCCTGGGTAAATCCTCTTACGCGAGTCAAACCGTGCAGTTCGCCACTTTGCTCATATCTGTACACAGTACCAAATTCAGCATAACGCTTAGGTAAATCTTTGTACGACCAAGGGCGCACATTATAAATTTCACAGTGATGAGGACAGTTCATTGGTTTCAATAAAAACTCTTCTCCTTCAGCTGGAGTACTTATTGGTTGGAAACTATCAGCACCATACTTTGCATAATGACCTGAAGTTACATATAATTCTTTCTGACCTATATGGGGTGTTACCACTTGTTCGTACCCTGCTTTTTTTTGAGCTTTTTTCAAAAATTGTTCTAATCGATCTCTCAAAGCAGCACCTTTTGGCAGCCATAACGGTAATCCTGCACCTACTTTTTGCGAAAAAGCAAATAGTTCAAGTTCTTTTCCTAATTTTCTATGATCACGACGTTTTGCTTCTTCAAGTAATTCTAAGTATTCTGTTAAATCCTTTTGTTTAGGAAATGAAGTCCCATAAACACGAGTCAGTTGTTTGTTTTTCTCGTCACCACGCCAGTAGGCTCCCGCAACGCTCATAATTTTCATCGCTTTGATTATTCCAGTATTCGGGATATGACCACCACGACATAAATCAGTAAACGTATCATGATCGCAAAACGTAATGGTTCCGTCCTCAAGATTGGTAATCAATTCCGTTTTGTAAACGTTGTCCTTGTATAATTCTAAAGCTTCTGCTTTAGAAACAGGGCGTAATTTAAATTCATGCTTCCCTCTGGAGATTTCAAGAACACGATCTTCAATTTTTTTGAAATCAGCATCAGTGATTTTTTGATCTTCAAAATCTACATCGTAATAAAATCCATTTGAAATCGCTGGTCCGAGCGTTAATTTTATCCCAGGATACATTTCCTCGAGAACCTGTGCCATAACGTGCGAAGTTGAATGCCAGAAAGCTTTTTTACCATCAGCATCATTCCATGTATATAATATAAGACTGCCATCCGTAGTCAAAGAAGTTGTGGTTTCAACTGTTGTACCATCAAAAGAAGCCGAAATCACATTTCTAGCAAATCCTTCACTAATGCTCTTGGCAACATCCATAGGTGTTACCCCTGAAGCAAACTCTTTAATTGACCCATCGGGTAAAGTAATCTTAATCATTGTTTATTATTTTAAGAATGCAAATATAGACCATTACAAAAATACAAACAATATATATATAAGGTTTGTTACTATATAGATGTAAAAACAAAATCGGTACTCATTATATATAGGTAAAGAACGAATGTTTTTGTTTAGGAGCTATTTCCCGCTATTCGTTGCAATCTTTCTAGTCCTGAACTTGTTTCAGGATCCTGAAACAAGTTCAGGACTAGAAAGGATTTTCACTGCTATCGGGGCTAGGGGAGTAGTTTCATCCATGTAGAAATCCAGAATCTATTCAAAAACTATCGCTAAGTAGGAGGATTGAATAAAAAGAAGGTATACGTATATTATAGTATAGCGTTACTAAAAGCTGACACAAGTGTAACTAGTGGGTTGTAATTTAGGAATAAGGATAAAAAACTTCTTCCTTCAAAAAACGTGATATCAGCAAGTTAAAGAAAAAGACAATAAAAGGTTAAAAAAAAGTGATTAAAAAGCTTGTAAAAGCGAATAAAGGGTGTAGTTTTGCACCCGCAACAACGCAGACGTTCTTTAAAAGACTGGCAAGAAAAACGAATCAAAAGAGAAAGTTTATTTTCAAAAAAAGATTCAAAAAAGCTTGTGAGAATAGAAAACGGATGTTACATTTGCACCCCGCAAAACGCGCAAAGTTCCTTGACAAATTGATAAGAAAAGCTGAAGAAAGAGAGATAAAATATTTCTCAAAAAAACTTCAAAATTTTCTTGCCAGTTGAAAAAAGAAGTTGTACTTTTGCACCCGCTTCGAGAAACACTTTAACGAGTGTTAATTGAGAGAAGAAACAAGCAGAACACGTTCCTAGACATATTGAATTGACAGCCGTTTTAAGAGCGATCTTAAGACAAAAGAATAAGAGTAATAGAATCGAGAGATTTGAAAAAACCACTAGAATTTAGTCGAATAAACAAAGAGAGTAGATTTATGTACACTCAACAATATACGATGAAGAGTTTGATCCTGGCTCAGGATGAACGCTAGCGGCAGGCTTAACACATGCAAGTCGAGGGGTATAGTAGCAATACTAGAGACCGGCGCACGGGTGCGTAACG